>NZ_JBHWJT010000013.1:0-250591 GCF_042731325.1 Streptomyces sp. NPDC059866
CGTGCCTGGCCCCAGCCCACCCGCACCGGCACCCAAGCCATCCTCATCACAAGACCCCAACCCACAGGCCCGTAATGCAACGGCATTGGCCCTAGGGTGTGTCCGGCTCGGCGACCTCGTCTACGTCGCAGCCGGCCACTTCGGCGGCGCGGCTTCTGTTGCTCGACTCGATGTCGACGGTGAGCTTGTCGCGGCCGGGCACTTCGAGGAACCAGGTCTCCTGCTTGACGGTGCCGCCCGTCCGGTTCTCGAAGGTGACGTCGACGGCGAAGGTGGCGGTGCTCGCGTTGGGGTTGGTGATCTCGACCCTGGAGTACGGGGCCTTGCCGGTGACGCACTTGACCGGCTTCACCGAGGCGTTCTGCAGTGTCTCGCCGGAGCCCGAGGAGCCGGAGGGGCCGGTGTTGTCGTCACCGTAGGAGTCGTTGTAGCCGCTGCTGCCGGACGTACCGCCGTAGTCGTCATCGTCGTCGTCCGTGCCCGACCAGGTACCTCCACCGGACGTCGACGACGAACTGTCGTGGTCCTGGCTGGAGCTGCTGCAACCGCCCCCTCCCCCGCCGTCGCCGCCACTGCCGTTGCCGTGGCCGCGTCCCGTCGAGAAACCGGTCAGCGTCAGGACCACCAACGCCGCCATCGCCGTGAGTTTGAGTGTGCGCCCCCGAAGATCCATGCCGTCACGCTACTGGATCTTCTGTCACGGCCATGTCACCGCCTGGCGACCGTCGCGCACCCGCTGTAGCGTCGGGTGTGAGCACGGTGAAGACCGGTTGCTCGCCCGAGCGACGGCCGCCGTCAGGAACCCTTCCGTGCGCCTGGTACGACGGCCGTCCCGCGGCACTAGGCGGTGCGGGCCGTGCCCGTGCCCTTCTCCGCGTCCAGCGCGTACACGCAGCGGTCCTTGCTGCACGCGTACACGATGCCGTCCTTGACGACCGGGGAGCCGGTGATCTCGCCGCCGGTGGCGAGTTTCCAGCGCAGTCGGCCGTCGTCGGCCTTCAGGGTGTACAGCAGGTGGTCGGTGGAGCCGAAGTGGATACGTCCCTCGGCGACCGACGGTGCGCCCACGATGTCGCCGCCCGCCTGGAACCGCCACTTGGGGGTGCCGGTGACCGCGTCCAGCGTGTACAGGCCGGTGCCGCTGCCGACGTGGACGTGACCGGCGGCCACCAGGACCGGTTCGACGGACGCCCGCGACTCGGTGGCGATACGCCAGCGGTCGCGGCCGTCGGTGGCGTCGAGGGCGTACACCGTGCCGAGGTAGTCGGCGAGGTAGACGCCGCCCCCGGTGACCGCGGGGCCGGGCGCGAAGGCGGGCGGGGAGAGGAAGACCGCGGGGGCCTCGAAGTGCCAGCGCACGTGCCCGCCGGCCACGTCGACGGCGAGGACGCGGGTGCCCGCGGACACGTACACGTATCCGTCGGATGCGGGGGCGACACGGACCGGTACGCCGCCGCAGGAGGCCGCGTCGCCGATCGGGTACGACCAGCGCTCGTCGCCGGTGCGGGCGTCCAGGGCGCGCAGCCGGGCGTCCTGCCAGACGTACACCGTGCCGTCGTGCAGGGCCGGCCCGGCCTCCGGGGACTCGAAGTCGCTCTGGCAGCCGGTGATCTCCCACAGCTTCTGGCCGCTGGCGGCCTCCCAGGCCTGCACGCCCCCGCCGCGGGTGCCGGTGACGACGGTGCCGCGGTCGGCCTTCAGGGAGTACACCCAGGCGTCCGTCGACAGCCGCCACAGGTCGGCGCCCTCGCGGGCGTCCAGGGCGAAGAGGGTGGGGCCGTCGGAGGCGTGGATCCGTCCGTCGGCGACCGCCATCGACCAGGCCACGTCCCGGGTCTTGAAGCGGCGCCGGCCGGTGGCCACGTCCAGGGCGTGCACCTCGAAGGAGGTGACGTAGACGAGGTCGTCGGCGACGGCCGGGGTGCCCCAGACGTCGTTGGACATACGGAACCGCCAGGGGCGCCAGCCGGCCGGGTTCTCCGGGGGTGCGGGCTGCGGCGCCGGTACGGCAGGGCCTACGGCAGGGTCTGCGCCGTTGACGCCGGGGCGGGGCTTGGCCCAGGACGCGGCCAGGCCCGCCTCGGGCGGGGGCGCCTTGACGGCGGCGGCACGGGCGTCGGCGACACGCGGGCCGGGGCCGATGGGCACCGCGGCGCCGGCCAGCCGTACGGGGCCGCTGTCGGGGGCGCCGACCGGGGCGGACACGGGTGCCGCGGGCGCGGGCGCCGGGACGACGGGGGCGTGGGGCGGCGGGGGCGGCACGGCGTGCGGCCGGCCGGAGCTGCGGCCCGAGCCGGAGGCGGGTTTGACAGGGGGGCGGCCGCCGCGGCGGGACTCGATCAGGCCGACGGCCTTGTCGGGCAGCCACGCCGACGCCGTACCGCTGTCGTCGTTGCCGGAGCCGAACAGGTGCGGGGCGAGCTGGGCCTGGAGGTCGGCGGGGGTGGGGCGGGCCGAGGGGTCCATCTGCATACAGGACTCGATCAGCGGGCGCAGCTCGTCCGGCAGGCCCTCCAGGTCGGGGCCCTCGCGCAGCAGCATGAAGACGGTCTCGACCGGGTTGGCGCCGTGGAAGGGCGGATGTCCGGTGGCGGCGAAGACGAGGGTGGAGCCGAGCGAGAAGACGTCGCTGGCGCCGGTGACGGAGCGGGAGTCCTTGGCCTGCTCGGGCGACATGTAGGCGGGGGTGCCCACGGCGACGTTCGTCATCGTCAGACGGGTGTTCGAGACGCCGGAGGCGATACCGAAGTCGATCACCCGGGGGCCGTCCTCGACGACGAGCACGTTGGAGGGCTTCAGGTCCCGGTGGACGAGCCCGGCGCCGTGGATGGACTGGAGGGCCTCCGCGACGCCCGCCGCCAGCCAGCGCACCGCCTGGGCCGGCATCGGCCCGCAGTCGTTCACTATCTCCTCGAGCGAGGGCGCGGGAACGTACGCGGTGGCCAGCCACGGCACGGCCGCACGCGGGTCGGCGTCGACCACGGCCGCCGTGTAGAAGCCGGACACCGCGCGGGCCGCCTCGACCTCGCGCGTGAAACGGACGCGGAACAGCTGGTCCTCGGCGAGCTCCGTCCGGACGGTCTTGATCGCCACGCGCCGGCCGGACGCCGAGCGCGCGAGATAGACCAGCCCCATACCGCCGGCACCCAGCCGTCCCAGCACCTCGAACGGCCCGATCCGCCGCGGATCGTGCTGCGTCAGCTGATCCACCACTTGCCTGCCACCTCCCCGTACGAGCCGCGTCACCCACATATGTACGCGACCGCGTGCAGCGTCTCACCACCGCACCGCCGTGGCGGCACGCACCCCGATTCTTCCTGTCCGGGCCACAGGTTGCGAACCCGGCGACATATCGGGTGTCTCGCCTTATAGCGCTACAAAAAGGTGCACGTCAGCGCTGTAGCACCGCGAACGAGGCCCCCTGGTCGTCCGAGGCCACGCCCACCCTTCCGTACGAAGTGTCGAACGGTCCCGCCTGGATACGCCCGCCGAGCCGGTTCACCGTCCCGAGTGCGGCATCGCAGTCCTCCACCCCGAAGTGGACCAGAAAGTGCGGCGGCATCTCGGCCGGGAAGACCTCGGTGAGCGGGGTGCGCCCGAAGTCCGGCTCGGCGTCCGTCCCGAACATGGCCTCGGTGAACAGGCCCCCGTAGAAGACACCCGCGGCCTCGGGGTCGCGGGCGTACAGCTCGACCCGGGCGAAACTGCCGGGCTCGTGGCGCTGCCCGAACCCCTGGTGCGTCCCCGGCTGCCACAGACCGAAGACCGCACCTTCGGGGTCGGCGGCGAGCGCGGCGACGCCCAGTTCGCCGACCGGGATCGGTGCGGTGACGATCTGGCCGTCGGCCGCCAGGATCCGCCGGCACAGAGCCTCGGCGTCCGGCGTCGCGAAGGACACCGTCCAGACCGTGGGCAGGCGGCCGTCCGGCTTGTGCGCGAGCCCGGCGACGGGCTCGCCGTCGTGGTACGCCCACACGGTCCCGCCGTACGACTCCTCGAAGGTCCACCCGAAGAGCTCACCGTAGAACCGTTTTCCCGCCTCGACGTCGGGGAGCTGTGCGTCCACCCAACAGGGGACGCCCTCCGCGTACGCCGCTTCACGCACAGATGCCCCATTTTCAGCCATGCTGTCAAGCTAACGTCCCTCGGCGCACCCTGCCCACCAGCCACACCACCCCCATTTCCCCCGTGCACCCCATTTGCAGTCGGCCGAATCGCGCCCCGATCACGCCTCGGTAAGCTGACGACATGACAGGACAAGTGCGTACCGTCGACGGCCGCGTGGCCGGTCGGCGTGGGCAGGCGACCCGGCAGAAGCTGCTCGACTGCCTCAGCGAGATGCTCAGCTCCTCCCCCTACCGGGACGTCAAAGTCATCGATGTCGCCAGGAAGGCGGGCACTTCGCCCGCAACCTTCTACCAGTACTTCCCGGACGTCGAGGGCGCCGTCCTGGAGATCGCCGAGGAAATGGCCGCCGAGGGCGCCGGATTGACGGAGCTGCTGGCGGGCCGTTCGTGGACCGGCAAGGCCGGCTGGCAGACGGCCCAGGAACTCGTCGACGGTTTCCTGGAGTTCTGGCGGAAGAACGACGCGATCCTGCGCGTCGTCGACCTCGGTGCGGCCGAGGGCGACAAACGGTTCTACAAGATCCGCATGAAGATCCTGAACTCGGTCAACAACTCCCTGGTCGACGCGGTCGCCGAGTTGCAGTCCAAGGGCCGGGTCGACAAGGACGTGAACCCTGCGGCGATGGCCGGTTCGATCGTCGCGATGCTCGCGGCGGTCGCCTCGCACCAGAAGGGCTTCCAGTCCTGGGGTGTCAAACAGGCCGAACTCAAACCGAACCTTGCACTGTTGGTGCACCTGGGCATCACCGGCCGGAAACCGAGCAAGTAGCCCGGAGCAACGGAAGACGCTTTTACCAATCCCAAGTCCTGTCAGGCGGGCGGTGGTTCACCCAAGTGGACCACCGCCCGCCATGTTGTTCGCGGCCACCCTCCCGTCGAACAGCTCCGCCGCGTCGGCGGCGTGCGCGCGCAGCCGGTGGACGGGTCCGAAGAGCAGCTCGTCGCCGGCGGCGCGCTTGAAGTACAGGTGCGCGTCGTGCTCCCAGGTGAAGCCGAGGCCGCCGTGCAGCTGGATTCCCTCGGCCGCGGCGGTGCGCAGCGCCTGGAGGGCCTGGGCGAGGGCGAGCCCGCCGACGACCTCACCGCGACCGGCCGCCCAGGCCGCGTAGTACGCCGCCGAGCGGGCCGCCTGCACCTGGACGTACACGTCGGCCAGGCGGTGCTTGACCGCCTGGAACGAGCCGATGGCCCGCCCGAACTGCACCCGCTGCACGACATGTCCGACGGTCCGCTCCAGGGCGCGGTCGGCCGCCCCGACGGCCTCGGCGGCGAGGACGGCGGCGGCGGTGTTCCCCACGGCGGCGAGGGCGTCGAGGCCATCGGCCTCTTCCTCGCCGAGCAACTCGGCGGATACGTCCCGAAGTTGCAGTCGTCCCTGCGGCCGGGTCGCGTCCAGGGCGGTCTGCCGTACGCGGACCAGCCCGGCGGCATCCCCCGGCACCAGGAACAACAGGGTCCGCGAACGGGCGAACCCCCCGGCGTGCGCGGCCACCACGAGCAGATCCGCACTGTGCCCGTCCAGCACCTGACCGACCTCCCCGTACAACCGCCAGCCGCCCCCGCCCCGCCGCGCCTGCACGCCGCCCGCCCGGCCGCCGCCCGCCCAGTCGCCCCGGTTGGTGCCGGTCAGCGCGAGGGCGGTGGCCAGTGCCCCGGGTACGGCGAGGGCGGCGGTGAGGCGGCCGGAGGTGATGCGGGGCAGCAGGCCGGCGCGCTGGCCGTCCGTGCCGAGGGCCAGCAGGAGGGGGGCGGCGAGGACGGCCGTGGCGAGGAGGGGGGAGGGGGCGAGCGCCCGGCCGGTCTCCTCGGCGGCGAGGGCGAGCTCGGTCGCCGAGCAGCCGACCCCGCCGTAGGCCTCGGGCAGCGCGAGGCCGGGCAGGCCGAGGCGGGCGGCGAGGTCGGTCCAGAGGCGGGGGTCGTGTCCGGCCGGGGTGTCGAGGGCCGCCCGCAGCTGCTCGGGGCCGCAGGTGTGGCGGAGCAGGTCACGGAGGGTGCGGCGGATCTCGTCCTGTTCGGGGGTGAAGCTGGCGTCCATGGGTGGGGCCTCCCTGATCTGACGGTGCGTCATATTAGGGCGGCGGGACGAGGATGCCCAGGCCTGCCGGGGGGACAGCTATCTGATGTACCGTCAGATCCATGCGTACCCGGAGAGTCGCCGTGGTGGGCGTGTCCCTGTCCTCCTGCGGCCGTGTGGACCAGGCAACCCCGTACACCCTGCACGCCCAGGCCGCCCGCCGGGCCCTCGCCGACGCGGGTCTGGACCGCGCGTTGGTCGACGGCTTCGCCTCCGCGGGCACGGGCACGCTCGCGCCCGTGGAGGTGGCCGACTACCTGGGCCTGCGCCCGACCTGGGTCGACTCCACCTCGGTCGGCGGCTCCACCTGGGAGGTCATGGCGGCCCACGCGGCCGACGCGATCGCCGCCGGTCACGCGAACGCGGTGCTGCTCGCCTACGGCTCGACGGCCCGCGCCGACATCAGGGCGGGCCGCCGCACCGGCACCCTCTCCTTCGGCGCCCGCGGTCCGCTCCAGTTCGAGGTGCCCTACGGCCACACCCTGATCGCCAAGTACGCCATGGCCGCCCGCCGCCACATGATCGAACACGGCACGACCATCGAGCAGTTGGCCGAGGTCGCCGTCCAGGCGCGGGCGAACGCCGCCCTCAACCCCGAGGCCATGTTCCGGGACCCGATCACGGTCGACGACGTCCTGTCCGGCCCGCTGATCGCCGACCCCTTCACCAAGCTCCACTGCTGCATCCGCTCCGACGGCGGCGCGGCGGTGCTGCTGGCCGCCGAGGAGTACGTACGGGACTGCCGCACGGCTCCGGTGTGGATCCTCGGCACCGGTGAGCACGTCTCGCACGCCGCCCTGTCCGAGTGGCCCGACTTCACCGTGTCCCCGGCGGCCGTGAGCGGGCGGCTGGCCTTCGAGCGGGCCGGGGTGCGCGCGGAGGAGGTCGACTTCGCGGAGATCTACGACGCGTTCACGTACATGACCCTGGTGACGCTGGAGGACCTCGGCTTCTGCGGGAAGGGCGAGGGCGGGGCGTTCGTGGAGAAGGGGCGGCTCAGGGTCGAGGGCGGGGAACTGCCGGTGAACACCGACGGGGGCGGTCTGTCGGCCCAGCATCCCGGGATGCGCGGGCTGTTCCTGCTGGTGGAGGCGGTGCGGCAGTTGCGGGGGGAGGCAGGCGAGCGCCAGGTCCGTGCCAGGGACGGAGGGCTGCCCCGGCTGGGGGTGGCCTCGGGGACGGGGGGCTGGTTCTGCTCCTCGGGGACGGTGGTTCTGGGACGTGAGTGAGCCGGTCCTGCGTGGGCACGTCCCGGCCCGCGGCTGAAATCCGTCCCGTGTCGACTCACCGGCTGCGCATCCCGGAATACGGGACGGCCCGCGGCATGCTGACACGGACAAGCGGAATCCGCGGACCTGGAGCACTCGAAGGAGAGCGAACATGGCACTGTCCCGTGAGGAACGCGAGCAGTTTCTGGCCGAGCCGCACATCGCCGCGCTCGCGGTGAACGGGGAGGCGGGAAGGGCACCGCTGACCGTGCCGATCTGGTACCAGTACGCACCCGGTGGCGACGTGTGGATCATGACCGGGCTCGACTCCCGCAAGCACCAGCTGATCAAGGCGGCCGGCCGCTTCACCCTGATGGTCGACCGCGTCGAACCCACCATCCGCTACGTCTCCGTCGAGGGCCCGGTCGTCGACACGACCTCCGCGACCGTCGAGCAGCTCCGGGAGCTCTCCGCCCGCTATCTCCCGGCCGAGAAGGTCGACGGCTATGTCGAGTTCGCGCTGAAGAACCACGGCGAGAACGTCATCATCCGCATGCGGCCCGAGCGGTGGGTCTCCTCGGACCTCGGAACGGTGTAGGGGTCCACTCCGTGGGTGCTCCGTCGGCGCGGGGATACTCGGCCCATGGAACCGGATCTTCATGAGCTGCTGAGGTCGCTGCGGGTGTGGGACCCGGAGGTCACCGAGCTGCCGCCGTTCGACCCCGCCACCGCACCCGCCGAACCCCTCCCCCTGTTCACCGGCTGGTTCGCGCAGGCGGTGGCGGCGGGCCAGCCCGAGCCGCACACCATGTCCCTGGCCACGGCGGACGAGGAGGGCCGGCCGGACGTACGCATCGTGATGCTGCATGGCGCCGACGCCCACGGCTGGTCCTTCGCCACGCATGTCACCAGCCGCAAGGGCGGCCACCTCACCGCCCGCCCGTACGCGGCCCTGGGCTTCTACTGGCCCCTCCAGGGACGTCAGATCCGTGTCCGGGGCCCGGTGACGACCGCCCCCGCCGAGGAGGGCCAGGCGGACCTGCACGCCCGCTCCACCGGAGCGCTGGCAGCCGCGCTCACCGGGCACCAGAGCGAACCCCTCGGCTCCCTCCAGGAACTCGCCCTCGCCTCCGAGGCGGCCTGGACCCGGGCGCAGGACGACCCTGACACCCCGGCGCCGACCTGGACGCTCTACCGCCTCCGGCCGGACGAGGTGGAGTTCTTCCAGGGCGACGCCCGACGACGCCACGTACGGCTGGCCTACCGGCGTACGGAGGACGGCTGGAGCCGTCAGCTGCTGTGGCCGTGATCCTCGGTGGAACGCCGGCCGAAGCCCGCGGTCACGGCTCCACCGCCGGGTCGGTCGCCAGACGGCCGTGCAGGTGCACGTCCCGGAACGTGTCGCGCCGCCCGGCCTCCCACATCGCGCCCCGCAGGGTCCCCTCGTACGGGAACCCGCACCGCTCGGCGATACGGCAGGAGGCGTCGTGCCCCAGGGCATGGCCCAGCTCCAGGCGGTGCAGGCCCAGGTCCGTCAGGGCCCAGTGGGCGGCCAGGGTGAGGGCGCGGGTGGCGACCCGGTGGCCGCGGGCCTCGGGGAGGATCCAGTAGCCGACACGGGCGACGCGGAAGACGTGGTCGATCTCGTTGACGCCGATATGGCCCAGGGTCGTGCCCGTGGCGGCGTCCGTGACGCGGAACGACGCGCTCGTGCCGTTCGCCCAGTTCTCCGCCTTGGCCCGGAGGGAGGCGCGGGCGTCGTCGAGGTCCGTGATCGGTTTCAGGGGGGTGTTCCAGCGCTGGAAGTCCGGGTCGGACAGCCCGCGCAGCCAGGTCCCGGCATCGGCGTCGGAGCGGGGGTCCCAGCGGCACAGGCGCAGACCGTGGCCGTTCAGCTCGGGGAAGGGGCGGGCGACTGAGGACTGGGCACGTATGAGGGACATCGGCCCATTCAATCCCGTCGGCCCTGTCGGCTCACCCGGAATCACGGCGGACTCCGGAACACCGGCACACCCTCCCGGAACGCGACCGTCAGCTCCATCCCGGCCCGCAGCTCGCCCTCCGCGCAGTCGACGACCTCCGTCATCATCCGCGGCCCCTCGGCGAGGTCGACGACCGCGGCGACATACGGCGTGCGCTCCCCGAAGGGCGGCAGGTCGTTGCGGTGGACGACGGACCAGGTGTAGAGCGTGCCGCGGCCACTCGCTTCCTGCCAGGTCACGTCCTCGCTCCAGCAGTACGGGCAGAACTCCCGGGGGTAGTGGTGCGCCCGCCCGCACGCCCCGCACCGCCGCACCAGCAGCCGCCCTTGCGCGGCCGCGTCCCAGTACGTCCGGGTGAAGGCGTCGGTCTCCGGGACGTCGTACCTCATCCAAAGAGTCCCAACGCGCTGTCCAAGGACCAGGTCTGCCACGACATCCCGAACAGAGCCACCAGCGAGATCAGCGCCATCATCAGGTTCTGCCCCTGCTCGGCCCAGTCGTGGATCATGAGCGTGAAGTAGAGGGCGTTGAGGAGCAGCCCGCCGACGAGGGCGAGCGGGGTCAGGAATCCGGCGATCAGTCCGAGCCCCAGGGCGAGTTCCGCATACACGACGACGTACGCCATCACCCGTGGCCGGGGCGCGACGACGAGCTCGAATCCCGAACGCACGGCGTTCCAGCGGTGCTTGGCGGCGACGTCCGCAGCCCAGGCGATCCCGGTGCCCCGCTCGAACCAGCCCTTCCTGTCCTTGTGCCGCCAGCTCTCCAGCCACCACAGCCCGAGCCCGATCCGCAGCACGGCCAGCCACTGCGCACCGCTGAGCCAGATCGTGTCCATGGACCTGACGGTACGTCAGATGCCTCGGAGGCGGAAGCCCGGAAGCAGGCCCGCACGCCTCCCCCGCACGCAACCGCTCGCCCTGCGCCACAAGCCTCACCACTCCTCCCCACCCGTGATCGATCCGCAACCAATTCCGGTCTTGACCGAGACCCATCAACCCGGCATCTGATTACGCTCCGAGACATGCCCGACTCCACCGCGCCCGCGCAGGCCACGACAGATCCCCGCCCCGTCTACGTCATCGGCGGCGGCCCCGGCGGACTCGCCGCCGCCCACGCACTGCGCGCCCAGGGCATACGCGCGGTCGTCCTGGAGAAGTCCGATCAGGTCGGCGCATCCTGGCGGGGGCACTACGACCGGCTGCACCTGCACACCACCCGGCGGCTGTCCGCCCTGCCGGGGCTGCCGATGCCGCGCCGGTTCGGACGGTGGGTGTCCCGGGACGACGTGGTGCGGTATCTGGAGAAGTACGCCGAGCACCACGAACTCGAGATCGTGACCGGCGTCGAGGTCTCCCGCGTCGACCGCACACCCGACGGCACCGGCTGGCTGCTGCACGCCACCGGCGGCCGCGAACTGACCGGCGGCGCGGTGGTGGTGGCCACCGGCTACAACCACACGCCCCGCGTCCCCGACTGGCCGGGCCGCGACACCTACACCGGCGAGTTCCTGCACGCCTCTGCCTACCGCAACCCCGAGCCCCACACCGGCCGCGACGTCCTGGTCGTCGGCATCGGCAACACCGGCGCCGAGATCGCCGTCGACCTAGTCGAGGGCGGGGCGAAACGGGTACGGCTGTCCGTGCGCACGGCGCCGCACATCGTCCGCCGCTCCACCGCCGGCTGGGCCGCCCAGTACACCGGCGTCCTGGTGCGCCGGCTGCCGGTCGGCCTGGTCGACCGGCTCGCTCGCCCACTGGCCAAGGTCAGCGTGCCGGACCTCTCCGCCCACGGCCTGCCCCGCCCCGACACCGGCCTGTACAGCCGGGTCACCGAGGGCGCGGTACCCGTCCAGGACGTCGGCCTCATCGACGCGGTGCGCCAGGGCAAGGTCGAGATCGTCGCCGCCGTGGAGGCCTTCGAGGAGGATGAGGTGCTCCTCGCCGACGGCAGCCGAATCGGCCCGGACGCCGTCATCGCGGCCACCGGCTACGTCCGCGCGCTGGAGCCCCTCGTCGGCCACCTCGGCGTCCTCGACCACCGGGGCAGACCCGTCGTGCACGGCGCCCGCACCCCGAAGAACGCCCCCGACCTCTACTTCAGCGGCTACACCAACCCCATCAGCGGGATGCTCCGCGAGCTGGCGATCGACGCGGAGAAGATCGCCCGGACCATCGCCAAGAGAGGCGCCGGACGGGTGTCCCGCCTCCCTGGGTGACCACACCGGTCACGATTGCCGCCTGCACGCCTGTTCCTGACATTGCGTCAGTTCAGTAATCTGACAGTGCGTCAGTTAGTTGTTGCTGGTGGCTGTCACACAGGAGCGGGCGGACCGATGCTTGGATCAACCCACGGCACTCTCACCACCGACTCCCGCCGGGCCCGGGCCATCGCCTGCGGTGAGCAGCGGCCCGGCCCCGCCGTGCACGGCCGTCCGGCCGACGTGGACGACCTCGATGTCAGCGGCCGTCCGCTGTACGCCGACGTCCCCGATCTGGACCGCTTCTTCCGCCCCGAGTCCGTCGCCGTGATCGGCGCCTCGGACGCCGACGGGCGTCCGAACACCGGCATCACACGGCAGTTGGTCGCATGGGCCGGGCGGGTCGGGGCGCGACTGCACCCCGTGCACCCCACCCGCGAGTCCGTCTTCGGCATACCGTGTGCTCCTTCCGTCGCCGACCTGCCCGAGCAGGTGGATCTCGCCGTACTGCTGGTCGCCGACCCCCTTCCCGTGATCGAGGAACTCGCCGAGGCCAAGGCGCGGTTCGCGGTGGCCTTCGCCTCCGGGTTCGCGGAGACCGGTGCGGAGGGCGCGGCCGCGCAGGACCGGCTCGCCGCCGCCGTCCGGCGGTCGGGGATGCGGCTGCTGGGGCCGAACACCAACCTCAACGCGTTCGAGGAGTTCCGCGACGACCTGGACGGGCCGGCGATCGCCCTGATCACCCAGTCCGGGCACCAGGGCCGTCCCGTCTTCGCCCTGCAGGAGCTCGGCGTCCGTCTGTCCCACTGGGCGCCGACCGGCAACGAGGCCGACCTGGAGGCCGCCGACTTCCTCTCCTACTTCGCCGAACAACCGGAGGTCGGCGCCATCGCCGCCTACGTGGAGGGCCTGAAGGACGGCCGCTCCTTCCTGCTGGCCGCCGACCGGGCCGCCCGGCGCGGGGTGCCGGTCGTCGCGGTCAAGGTGGGCCGCACCGAGACCGGTTCCCGTACGGCCGCCTCACACACCGGCAAGCTGACCGGCGCGGACGCGGTGGTGGACGCGGCGATGCGGCAGTACGGGGTGATCCGGGTCGACGGGCTCGACGAGCTGCAGGACACCGCCGCTCTGCTGGCCCGCGCCCGCCCGCCGCGCGCCGACGGTGTCGTCGTCTATTCGATCTCGGGCGGCACGGGCGCGCACGTCGCCGACCTGGCGGTGTCGGCGGGGCTGCGGCTGCCGGTGCTCTCCGAGGCCAGGCAGTCCGAGCTGCACCAGTGGATACCGGAGTACCTCAGCGTGGCCAACCCGGTCGACAACGGCGGTCACCCGGTGGGCGACTGGCGCGGGCGGAAGATCATCGACGCGATCCTGGACGACCCCGAGGTCGGGGTGCTGATCTGTCCGATCACCGGGCCCTTCCCGCCCTTGAGCGACCGGCTCGTGCGGGACCTGGTGGACGCGGCCGAGCGGACGGACAAGCTGGTGTGCGTGGTGTGGGGGTCGCCGGTCGGCACCGAACCGGCGTACCGCGAGGTGCTGCTGGGCTCCTCGCGGGTGGCCACCTTCCGCACCGTCGGCAACTGTCTCACCGCCGTCCGCGCCCACCTCGCCCACCACCGCTTCGCCCGTGACTACCGCTCCCCCTTCGACGAGGCGCCGCGCACCCCCTCGCCCTCCTTCCGCAAGGCGCGGGAACTGATGCGGCCCGGGCAGCGCTTGAGCGAGCATGCGGCCAAGCAGCTGCTGCGGGCGTACGGGATCCGGGTGCCGCGCGAGCAGCTGGTGACCAGCGCGGCGGCGGCCGTCCGGGCGGCGGGGCTGGTGGGCTACCCCGTGGTGATGAAGGCGTCCGGCGCGCAGCTCGCCCACAAGACGGAGCTCGGCCTGGTGAAAATCGGGCTGACCTCCGCCGCCCAGGTCCGCGACGCCTATCGCGAGCTGACCGACATCGCCCGCTACGAGGGCGTCTCGCTGGACGGCGTCCTGGTGTGCCAGATGGTCGAGCAGGGCGTCGAGATGGTCGTCGGCGTCACCCACGACGACCTGTTCGGGCCGACCGTGACCGTCGGGCTCGGCGGTGTGCTCGTGGAGGTGCTGCGGGACGCGACGGTGCGCGTGCCGCCGTTCGGCGAGGACCAGGCGCGGGACATGCTCGGCGACCTGCGCGGGCGGGCCCTGCTGGACGGGGTGCGGGGGCGGCCGCCGGCCGATGTCGACGCGCTCGTCGAGGTGATCCTGCGGGTGCAGCGCATGGCGCTGGAACTCGGGGACGAGCTGGCCGAGTTGGACATCAACCCGCTGATGGTGCTGCCCCGCGGGCAGGGTGCGGTGGCGCTGGACGCGTTGGTGGTGTGCCGCTGACATGGGTGCCGCTGAGATGAACATGCCTGATTTCCCCCGTACAGACGTGAATCCTGCGGAGAATCCGGTGCCGCCGGAAATTTCCGCTGAGTCATTGATACTGCACGCCACTGACAATCAGGTCTGCCGCATCACCCTCAATCGCCCCGAAGCCCTCAACGCCATCACCCCTGACCAGCGCGAACACCTCATCCGACGGTTCTCCGAAGCCTCCGCGGACCCGGACGTACGGGCCGTGGTGATCACGGGCACGGGACGCGGATTCTGCGCGGGCGCGGACCTGCGCAGGGCAGCCGCGGCCGGTGAACCGGTCGTCGGTGACGTGGCCCGTACGATCCGGCTCGGCGCCCAGCGCCTGATCGCCGCCGTCCTCGACTGCGAGAAGCCGGTGATCGCCGCGGTGAACGGCACGGCGGCGGGCATCGGCGCACATCTCGCGTTCGCCTGCGACCTTGTCCTCGCGGCCGAATCGGCCCGGTTCATCGAGGTGTTCGTACGCCGGGGACTCGTACCGGACGGCGGCGGCGCCTATCTCCTCCCCCGTCTGATCGGCCCGCAACGGGCGAAGGAGCTGCTGTTCTTCGGCGACGCGCTCACCGCGGCCGACGCCGAGCGCCTCGGGCTCGTCAACCGTGTCGTCCCGGACGGGGAGCTGGACAAGACGGCCCGCGAGTGGGCGGCCCGCCTCGCCACCGGCCCGACCCGCACCCTCGCCCTGACCAAGCAGCTCGTCAACGCCTCCCTCGACAGCGACCGCGCCACCGCCTTCGCCGCGGAGGCGGCCGCACAGGAGATCAACATGACGACCGAGGACGCCCAGGAAGGCGTGGCGAGCTTCGTGGAGCGCAGGAGTGCGGAGTTCAGGGGCCGTTGAGTCGGTCCCGCGCCAGGATCCACAGCTCCCCCGCGTCGGGGTCGCCGAACAGCACGAACAGCTCGGGCTCGTCTTCCGTGCCGCCGATCGTCCAGTACGTCCGCTGCCCGCACCTTCCGTCGAGGAGTACGACGACACCGTCCCGTTCCTCGGGGCCGTGCCCGGCGTAAGGGTCGTTGCGCCCCTCCCGGTCGAGGGTCCAGGTGCCGGCGCCGTTGCACCTGTCGTAGTCCCAGTCCCGGTCCCAGCCCCGGTCCCAGCCCCGGTCCCAGCCCCAGGACTCGGCGGGCAGCTCCGTGAGTTCGGCCCGGCCATCAGCGCGCAGGGTGAGGACCGCGCCGTCGTCGCCGCGCCAGATGCCGGTGAGCTGCCGGGCAGAGAGCGTCGGAGGTTCGTACTCCTTGATGAGCCCGGCGGCGGTGGCCACCGCGGCGCCGCCGAGGACCAGTACGCACAGCCCGACGGTCGCGCACGCCGAGCGGAACCACATCCCGAAGACCCCCCGCGTCCGCCCCTCGATCCGCGCACGCCGGCGGACACGGGCGACGGCGAGGAGGGGAAGCAGGCCGAACGCGGCCAGGAGTCCGGCGAACCGGAGCAGCCCCGAGAAGGGGCTCAGGCCCGTGAGCACGGCCGCCCACACCGCGCCGAGCAGGGCCACGGACGCGAGCCGCCACAGCCATTCCGGGCCGCGCGCCTGCCGTGCGGCCACGCGCGCGAGGTTGAGCGCCGGCATGGTGAACAGGACCGCGTACAGCGTCGCCAGGAGAGGCAGCACGATCATCGGCAGCAGCACGAAGAGCGCGGCGAGGCCGCCGCCCAGTCCCCTGCCGTAATCGTCGTCGTCGAGGGTCCCCACCCACCAGATCACCCAGAGCACCGGAACCTGCAGCGCGGCCGCTGCGGCCGCCGCGTGCACCTCGGCCCAGTCCCAGGTCAGCCCCGCGCGCGCGAGCCGCTGCCGTCCTTCTCCCCACCCCATGCGCGCAGGGTACGCGGGGTCCTTCGCGCCCCTGCACGACCCTTCCTATCTGACGCTTCGTCAGTTTCAATGGTGAGCGTGATGGGACAAGCAGGCATGGCCGAAGCCGCCGTCCGCTACCTCCGGGCGGCCGGGGCGGCGGCGCCCGTGGAGCCGTTGCCGCGGCCCGAGCTCCGCTGTGTCGGCGAGGACGAGCGCGCGCCGGTCGGGCAGGCCGAGTTCCGGCAGGTGCTCGGGAACTTCGCGACGGGCGTGGCCGTTGTCACCGCACCCGCCGCCGACGGCGAGTCCGGCCCCGCCGGCTTCGCCTGCCAGTCCTTCTCCTCCCTGTCCCTCGACCCGCCCCTCGTCGCCTTCATGGTCGGCCGTACGTCGACGACCTGGCCCCGCATCGCCCGCGCCGGCGTCTTCTGCGTCAACGTCCTGGCGGACCACCAGGGCGAGCTGTGCCGCGGCTTCGCGGTCAGCGGCGCGGACAAGTTCGCGGGCGTCGCCCACGACGCCGCGCCCGCGTCCGGCTCACCGCGCCTCGCGGGCACGCTCGCGTGGATCGACTGCACGATCCACGCGGTGCACACGGGCGGCGACCACCTGATCGTGGTGGGCCGGGTGGACGCGCTGGGGACGGGCGACGAGGACGGCCGCCCCTTGCTGTTCCACAAGGGGCGCTTCCTCTAACCGCCACCACCGCTCAAGCCACCGCCGGCACCGCAGTCGGCCGCCGCCTGATCACCAGCGACATCAGCGCCGCCGCCGCGCACAGCGCTCCGGACGCGACCCAGACCATGTCGTACGACCCGAAGACGTCCCGCGCCACACCGCCGAGGAAGGCCACGAGCGCCGCGCCGACCTGGTGGGAGGCGAGGACCCAGCCGAAGACGATCGCGCTGTCGTCGCCGTACTGCTCGCGGCACAGCGCCACGGTGGGCGGGACGGTGGCGACCCAGTCCAGGCCGTAGAAGACGATGAAGAACAGCATCGGGGGGTGGACGCTCGGTGCGAGCAGCATGGGGAGGAACAGCAGCGAGATGCCGCGCAGGGCGTAGTAGACCGCGAGCAGGCGGCGTGCGTCGAAGCGGTCGGTGAACCAGCCCGAGGCCACCGTGCCGACCACGTCGAACACCCCGATGACCGCGAGCAGCGAGGCCGCCGTGGTGACGGGCATGTGCGCGTCGTGGGCGGCCGGCACGAAGTGGGTCTGGATCAGGCCGTTGGTGGAGGCGCCGCAGATCGCGAAGGTGCCGGCGAGCAGCCAGAACGGGCCGGTGCGGGCCGCCTCCAGCAGCACGGTGACCGCACGGCGTGCGGCGCCCGGCACGGGCGCCGGCTTGGGCACGAACTCCTTCGCCCCGTACGGCTTCAGGCCCACGTCGGCCGGGTGGTCGCGCAGCAGCAGCCAGACGAAGGGGACGACCGCGAGGGCCGCCAGGGCCACCGTCACCGCGGCCGGGCGCCAGTCGTGCGTCTCGACCATCCAGGACAGCACCGGCAGGAAGATCAGCTGGCCGGAGGCCGAGGCGGCGGTGAGGATGCCGGTGACCAGGCCGCGCCGCTCGGTGAACCAGCGGTTGGTGACCGTCGCCGCGAACGCCAGCGCCATCGAGCCGGACCCCAGCCCGACCAGCAGGCCCCAGCACAGCAGCAGCTGCCAGGCGGCCGTCATCCACACCGTCAGCCCCGAGCCGAGCGCGATCACGGTCAGCGCCACGGCGACGACCCGCCGGATGCCGAAGCGGTCCATCAGCGCGGCCGCGAAGGGGGCGGTGAGCCCGTACAGCGCGAGGTTGATCGAGACCGCGGCGCCGATCGTGCCGCGCGACCAGCCGAACTCCTGGTTCAGCGGGCCGATGAGCAGGCCGGGCAGGGAACGGAAGGCGGCCGCGCCGATGATGGTCACAAAGGTGACGGCGGCGACGAACCAGGCACGGTGCAGTGACATTTTGCGGCTCCGCCGCGGGCGCCGCTTCTTGCTGGTCCCGGATTCCTCTACGGCTGTGGTGGCGTCGGTTGTCTGGGTCACGCCATAGAGCATCCGGTCTGCGATCACCCCGATCGAGTGGCCCGAAGGACAGCATTCGCTAGGATCGGGCCATGGCCATCGAGCGGCACACCGAGCAGCCCCCCGGGGAGGACTTCCGCCCGCACCGCGTCGTCGTCCTCGCCATGGACGGCGCGCTGCCCTTCGAGCTGGGCATTCCGCACCGCATCTTCGGACGCCCCAAGGACGCCGCGGGGCGCCATCTGTACGAGGTCGTCACCTGCTCGATCCGGCCGCCGGGCCCGGTCCGGACGGACGCCGACTTCGACATCACGGTCGCGAACGGCCCGGAGACCCTGGCCACCGCCGACACGGTGATCGTCCCGGCGTCGTACGAACTCGGCCCGGTCTTCGAGCAGGGCGTGCTCACCCCCGAGCTGGCCGCCGCGCTCGCGCACATCCGCCCCGGCACCCGGCTCGCCTCCATCTGCACCGGCGTCTACGTCCTCGCCGCCGCCGGCCTCCTCGACGGCCGGCCCGCCACCACCCACTGGTCCGACGCCGAGCGCCTCCAACGTCTGTTCCCGCAGATCAGGGTGGACGCCAACGTCCTGTACGTCGACAACGGCGACGTCCTGACCTCCGCGGGCGTCGCGGCCGGTGTCGACCTGTGCCTGCACATCGTGCGCCGCGACCACGGCACCGCCGTCGCCAACGACGTGGCCCGCCGCACAGTCGTACCGCCGCACCGCGAGGGCGGCCAGGCGCAGTTCATCCAGCGCCCGGTGCCGGAGCCCCAGCTGGCCACCACGACCACGGCCCGCGCCTGGGCCCTGGGCCGTCTCCACGAGCCGATCCAGTTGCGCGACATGGCGGACCAGGAGTCCATGTCGGTCCGCACCTTCACCCGCCGCTTCCGCGAGGAGGTCGGCATCAGCCCGGGCCAGTGGCTCACCCAGCAGCGGGTGGAACGCGCCCGGCATCTGCTGGAGTCCACCGACCTCTCCGTCGACCAGGTCGCCCGGGACGCCGGCTTCGGCACGGCCCAGTCGATGCGGCAGCACCTACAGGCGGCGCTCGGGGTCACCCCCTCCAGCTACCGGCGCACCTTCCGCGCCGGCAGCGACGGCGTCAACGGGCAGGTCTCCAGCGGCACTTGAGCGGTCCCGCCGGACCTCTCCCCACCAGCCGAGCGCCGTCAGCAGCAGGGTCAGCAGCACGCCGGCCAGGATGGCCGTGGACGGCGCCACCAGCTGGAGCAGGCCGCCGGCGAGGGAACCGGTCGCCGCGTACCCGGCGCCCGCGGCCGCGTACATCACGGAGTAGCCCGCGGCCACGGCACCCGGTGGCACGGCCTCGCGCAGGGACAGGTTGCGGGTGATCAGCGCGCCCGACTGAAGCGTGCCCGCCAGCACGAGGGCGACCGCGATCCCGGCCGCCCCCGGTATCAGTGCGGCGAGGGTCACGAAGACCGACATGCCGCACATCAGCACCACGCTGCGCGCCCGGAGCCGCCCCGGCCACGGCCGGAGGCCGTACAGGAACGCGCCGACCGCCGCTCCCACCGCCAGCCCCGCCAGCATCGGCCCGGACCAGCCGACACCGATGCCGCGCTGCTCCAGCAGGGCGGGCAGGGTGAGTTCGGCCAAGCCGAGCAGTGTGAGACTGGCCGCGCCCGTGACGTACACCGGCCAGGCGCGTATCAAGACCCTGAACCGCCCTGCCTCCCCACCCTGCTCCCCCTTGCCCCAGCCGGCCGGCAGCAGCCAGTGGCCCGCGATCGAAGACGCCATCAGGGCGGCCCCGAGGAGCAGCGGCACCCGGGGCGCCACCCCGAGGGCGAGGCCGGCGACCGCGACCGGGGAGACGGCCCACACACCCGACATCAGCATCGACTCGGCGGACAGCGCCTGCGCCACGGCACGCTCCGGGACCAGCGAGGTCAGCAGCGCCCGCTGCCCGCCGGCCGCAGCGGCGGGAGCCGCACCGGCCAGGAACGCGAACGCCCCCAGCACGACGGGGTGTGCCCCGGCCAGCACCCCGAGCCCCGCGAACCCCACCGCCCCGCCCGCGAGTCCGAAGGCCAGGTGCCGACGGCCGCGCGCCGGGTCCAGCCGCATTCCGAGCACCGGCGCCCCGATGATCTCGCCGAGCACATAGGCCGCTGCGAGCGCCGCCCCCAGCGAATAGCCACCGGGCCGCTCCCGCACCAGGAACACCAGGGCCAACGGCGCCATGGCGACCGGCAGACGGGAGGCGACGGCGGTGCAGGCCCAGATCAGGACCTGCTTGGAGGCGACGTCTCGATAGGTCATGCGTCGACGCTAAGGGCTGGGACCGACAGCGCCCCAGGAGTTTTCCGGCGCCTGTGGAAAACCTCTGGCATGTTCAGAACATCAGCACTCCCCGAGCCACCTTCCCCGCCTCCGCATCCGCCGCCGCCCGCTCGAACTCCTCAACGGGATAGGTCTGCGTCACCAGTTCGTCGAGCAGCAGCCGCCCGTCCCGGTACAACTCGGCGTACAGCGCGATGTCCCGCTGCGGACGCGAGGACCCGTAACGGCACCCCAGGATCGACTTGTCCAGGAACATGGACGCCACGACGAAGGACGCCTCCGCCCCGGCCGGCGGCATACCGAGCAGGACCGCCTGCCCATGCCGGTCCAGCAGACCGACGGCCTGCCGGACGAGCTCCACCCGCCCGACGCACTCGAAGACGTGGTCCGCCCCGGTGGGCAGCAGCTCCCGCACCCCCTCCGTCGAGGTCAGGAACTCGGTCGCCCCGAACTGCCGCGCCACCGCCTCCTTGGCCGGATTGGCATCGACGGCGACGATCCGCAGCGCACCCGCGATCCGCGCCCCTTGAAGCACATTGAGTCCGATCCCACCGGTCCCGATCACGACCACGCTGTCCCCGCGGTCCACCTTCGCCCGGTTGAGCACGGCCCCGACCCCGGTCAGCACCCCGCACCCGATGAGCGCGGCCGAAGGCATGGAGATGTCCTTCGGAATACGCACCACCTGCACGGCCTTGACCACGGTCCGCTCGGCGAACGCCGAGTTGCACGCGAACTGGAAGACAGGACGCCCACCTTGGGTGAACGGCTGCCCGGGCCGGCCGATCGCCCGCCGGCACATGGTCGGCCGCCCCCGGTCACAATCCGCGCACGTACCGCAGTTGGCAAGCGTGGACAGAGCCACATGATCCCCGGCCGAGACATGTGTGACCCCGTCCCCCACCGCGTCCACCACCCCCGCACCCTCATGTCCCAGCACCACAGGAACCGGGAAAGGTATGGTCCCGTCCACCACGGACAGATCGCTGTGGCACAGCCCGGCCGCCGAGACCGCGACCCGCACCTCACCGGGTCCGGGATCCCGTACCTCCAGATCGTCCACGACCTCGACCCGCTGCCCGTCGAACACCACGCCCCGCATCACACCGCCCCCTCAGCCCTTCGGTTCCTTCGGCAGGCCGAGCGCGCGCTCGGCGATGATCGTGCGCTGGATCTGGTCCGAGCCGCCGTAGATGGTGTCGGCCCGGGAGAACAGGAACAGGTGCTGCATCGCGTCGAGTTCGTACGGCGCCGAGTCCGACCAGTCCGCCGGGCCCACCCCGGCCGCCGCACCCCGCACCTGCATCGCCAGCTCCCCGAGCCGCTGGTGCCAGCCGCTCCACAGCAGCTTGGCCACGCTCGACGCGCCCGGGTCCGCCGAACCGCCCAGTGTCCGCAGGGCGTTCCACCGCATCGTCCGCAGCTCCGCCCACTGCCGCACGAGCCGCTCCCGTACGACCGGATCGGCCACCGCACCCGAGGCGAGGGCGGCCCGCACCACCCGCCCCAGCTCCTCGGCGAACCCGATCTGCTGGGCCAGCGTCGAGACCCCGCGTTCGAACCCGAGCAGGCTCATCGCGACCCGCCAGCCGCCGCCCTCGCCGCCGACGACATGTTCCACGCGCGCGTGCGCCCCGTCGAAGAACACCTCGTTGAAGTCGCTCGTGCCGGTCATCTGGCGGATCGGGCGGACCTCGATCCGGCCCGGCTGGTCCATGGGCACCAGCAGGAAACTGAGCCCGTGGTGGCGTCGCGAGCCGGGTTCGGTGCGGGCCAGCACGAAGCACCAGTCCGCCTCGTGGGCGAGCGAGGTCCAGATCTTCTGGCCGGTGATCCGGTACGACGTGCCGCCCGGCTCGCGTACGGCCGTCGTGCGCACGCCGGCCAGGTCCGAGCCGGCGTCCGGCTCGCTGTAGCCCTGGCACCACAGTTCGTCCCCGGCGGCGACCGGGGGGAGGAAGCGGGCCTTCTGCTCCTCGGTGCCGTGGGCGATGAGGGTGGGGGCGAGGAGGTTCTCGCCGATGTGGCCGGAGCGCGGCGGTGCGGGCGAGCGGGCGTACTCCTCGGCCCAGGCGACCTGTTGGGTGAGGGTGGCGGTGCGGTTGCCGTAACCGGGTTCGGGCCAGCCGAGGCCTATCCAACCCGCCTTGCCGAGGGTGCGTTCCCAGGTACGGCGGTCCGGGGCGCCGTCGGCATGGGCGGCGAGCCATTCTCGCGCCTCGGCTCGAAATGCCTCGTCCTCTGCCGTGAATCCAAAGTCCACGGGGTCTCCTCTCAGCATGGGGTGCGTCCAGCGACCCCAGGGGCGCGGGGCTGTGACATATGCGGCTCTGCCGTGGGGGCCCGACCGGCCCCAACGAACCCGCAGCCGCCGTACGACGCATCCCCCGGGCTACTGGGCGTTCGGCCGGCCCCCCTCTCGCGCCGCCCTCTCCATCCCCGCCAACTGCGACAGCATCGGCATCGGATCCACCCCCACCGTCCCCGGCAGGAAGTCCGCGATCCGTTCCGGCGTCCAGGAACCCTCGGCGTACGCGGCGCGCAGCTCCCTCGGCTGGGCCCAGACGGCGATCTTCGGGCCGGCGATCGTGTACACCTGCCCGGTGATGCCGGCCTCCCGCGCCCGCTCCGACAGCAGATAGGCCACGAGCGCGGCAACGTCCTCCGGCTCGCCGATCTCCGCCAGTTCCATCGGCACGTTCGCCGACATCCGCGTACGGGCCACGGGCGCCACGGCATTCGCGGTCACCCCGTACTTGTGCAGGCCGAGCGCGGCGCTCCGCACCAGCGAGATGATTCCGCCCTTGGCCGCGCTGTAGTTGGCCTGCGAGACGGACCCCTGATGGTTGCCGCTGGTGAAGCCGATCAGGGTCCCCGACCGCTGTGTGCGCATCACCGCCGAGGCCGCCCGGAACACCGTGAACGTCCCTTTGAGGTGGGTGGCGACGACCGGGTCCCACTCCTCCTCGGTCATGTTGAACAGCATCCGCTCGCGCAGGATCCCGGCGACGCAGACGACACCGTCGAGCCGTCCGTACGACGACAGCGCCGCGTCGACCACCCGCTGACCACCGGCCATCGTGGAGATGTCGTCGGCCACCGCGATCGCCTCCCCGCCCGCCGCCTCGATCTCCTTGACCACGGCCTCGGCGACCTCGCTGGTCGGAAAGGCCCCGTCGACGGCCACCCCGTAGTCGTTGACGACGACGCGCGCTCCCTCGGCGGCCGCCGCGCGCGCGACCGCCCGCCCGATGCCCCGTCCGGCCCCGGTCACGGCGACGACCTTGCCGGCCAAGAAGTTCCCCACGCCCGGCCCCTTCCCGCAGTTTCTGACGACCCGTTAGATTTTTGTCCTGCCAGACGCCTGGAGACAAGCCCCGGGGAGGGCTCATGTCACTGCCGGTCGAGTTCCACGACATCGCGGGGCGCGTGAACAACTGGGGCCGCTGGGGGGCGGACGACGAGCGGGGGACGCTCAACCTGATCACCGACGAGGTCGTCCGCGCGGCCGCCGCCGAGGTCCGCACGGGACGCCGCGTCCCCCTCGCCCTGCCCCTGCAACAGGACGGCGTGCAGACCGGGATGATCCCCGGGCGGGTCAACCCCCTGCACGTCATGGTGCAGATCAACCAGGAACTGTTCGGGCCGGGCACGGTCGCGTGCAGCGACGACGCCGTGACCATGGGCCTGCAGGCGGCGACCCACTGGGACGCGCTGACCCACGTCTCGCACTCCGGCAGGCTCTACAACGGCCGCCCGGCCGGCACCATCACCGCGCACGGCGGGGCGGAGTTCGGCGGCATCGACAAGGCGCGGCACATCGTCTCGCGCGGGGTGCTCCTGGACGTCGCCCGCGCGCGGGGGACGGACCGGCTCCCCGGCGGGCATGCGGTCACTCCGGAGGATCTGGACGCGGCCGAGGAACTCGCCGGTACACGTGTGCGCGCCGGTGACATCGTCCTCGTACGGACCGGGCAGGTGCAGGTCTGTCTCGCCGGTGACAAGCACGGATACGGGTTTCCGTCGCCGGGGCTGTCGATCCGGACGCCGGAGTGGTTCCACGCGCGCGATGTGGCGGCCGTGGCGAACGACACGCTCACGTTTGAGATATTTCCGCCCGAGATCGAGAATCTCTGGCTTCCCGTGCATGCGCTGCACCTGGTGGAGATGGGGATGCCGCAGGGCCAGAACTGGAATCTCGAAAAGTTGTCCACAGCCTGTGGAGAAACGAACCGCTACGCGTTCCTGCTGTCGGCGATGCCCGAACCGTTCGTCGGCGCGACGGGGACGCCGGTGGCGCCGGTCGCGATCCTGTAGGTGATCCGGGGATGAGTCCGGCTGGCGACGCGACAGCGCCCGCCCCGAGCACCGCACCACGCGCCGCCATCCGACTCCGGCGTGCCCTCCCCCGCTCTCGGCTTCTCCCCCACGCTCGACTTCGCTCGAGCGGGGGGACCCCATGAGCGGGAGGGATCCTCATCGGTCCCTCTTGGTCCTGAGAGAACCGACGCCGAATCGCGACCCGCACTCGCCGAGGGCTCCCGTCACCGAAACCCTCGTCGTCCCCTCGCGGCGAATCGCTGAGCAACAGCGTGATCAACCCGTCACGTGACGTCAACACCCGTTCGGAGATTTATGACTTACGCCCTTTTTGGCGCAGGCGCGCATGGAAGCACATCCCGGCGCGCCACCCCTCACCCGACCCGAAAAGCCCGGCGCCGCTGCAACCGTGCCCCCGGCCTGCCCCGACCCTGACCGGGCCCGTCGCGACCTTTACGGAAACCGGCACAACCGGACCCGGTCGGCTCACACCGCCTCGTAGGCCAGCCCCTCGTATCCCTCGAAGCCCTCGTATCCGGGAGCCCGGTCGCCCCCGCACGCCACCGCGGCCGTCCGGGACTCGGTGCAGCGGTCCAGTTCGCACCAGATGCGCTTGCCGACGCCCTCGGGGCTCCAGCCCCAGCGGTCGGCGAGGCCGTCGACGAGCGCCAGGCCGCGGCCGCCGGTCGCTTCGCCGTCCGCCCACCGGGGCAGCGGGGCCCGGGTGCTGCCGTCGGCCACCTCCAGGCGGACGGTGGCCGGTTCGGCGGTCGGCTGGGGCAGGGACAGCCTCAGAACGGCCGGACAGCCGGTGTGCACCACGGCGTTGGTGACCAGTTCGGAGACGAGCAGGACCAGGGTCTCGGCAAGCGGTTCGTCGGCCTCTATACCGGACCCGGCGAGACGTGAACGCGTCCATCTGCGGGCGCGCCCCACTTCCGCGGGGTCGGGCCGGATCTCCAGCTGCACTTGAAGCACCTGCACCGCTCACACCATCCGAACCGGTGGACACAAAGGCTCGCGCCTCACGAGGGCCACGATCGTAGCCATTTTCTGCATGACCAGAACAACAGCGAGGGCAGGGTTCACGGAACGTGACTCCCTTATGAACCAGCATGGTTGACGCACAGTCACCCCAACAAGCGCTTCGGGCATATTCCAGCGCGAAGGAGTATCCATGCGGCATACTGTGCGACGCTCGTCGCGGGGGGTCGAACAGGCGGTGGAACAGGGCCTTCCCACCGGGCGAGCAGCGGCGCGCACCGCTGGATCCGGAGCCGCCCCAGGGGCAACACCGGCACGGCTCGCGCTCGGAACCACTCGCATCCCACACAAGGTACCGGAGCGGACCTTCGACTCCGGGACGTGACGAGTCACACCTGGGACACAAGGCGATATCAACGCTCAGTGATACCGGTATGCCACAATCCGCGACACGCGCGGCGGCCTGTTCACCGAGTCCGCAGCCCAGCGCCGTGTCCGTCCACCCCGGTTGACAGATCCTGCGCCAGGAGCTCCTCACTCTCCGTACCGCCTCCCGCACGATGGGTTCGCACCCAGGCGCGCTTCAGATGCAGATGCACCTCCGCCTCCCAGGTGAAGCCCATGCCGCCGTGCACCTGGAGGCAGTCGCGGGCACCGCGCACGGCCGCCTCGTCGGCGAGCAGCCGGGCCACGGCGATGTCCACGGGGTCGGCGGTGACGGCCGCCGCGTACACGGCTGCGCGGACCACCTCCACGCGGACCAGCATCTGCGCACACAGGTGCTGTACGGCCTGGAAGGCGCCGATCGGACGCCCGAACTGCTCGCGGGTACGGGCGTGTTGCACCGCGAGCTCACAGGTGCGGGCGGCGCTGCCGAGCTGCTCGGCGGCGGTCAGGAGCACGGCCGTCGGATCCGCCGCGCCCAGGGGGGCCGGCTCCGCGTGCAGGGGCGAACCCTTCGCCTCAGGCGGCCTCGTCGCGCCGCGCACGCCTGCCACCACCCCGGCCCCAGCCGCCTCCGGCACACGGTGCAGCGGCGTGAGCGGGTCCACCGACCGCAGGGGTACGGCCCCGTGCGCGTCCCCGCGCACGACGTCGGCCTGCGTCAGCCACTCCACCAGCCCGCTGCCGTCGACCGCCGCCACGACGACCGAGCCGTCGGCCGCCCCCGGCACCGCGCCCGCCGCGAGATGCGTGGCCAGCAACGGGCCCGGCAGCAGGGCCCGTCCGGCCTCCTCGAAGGCCAGCACGGCCTCGGCCGGCCCGAGTCCGACCCCGCCGTCCGCCTCGGGCAGTCGTAGCGCGAAGAACCCCGCCGCGCCCAGCTCGCGCCACAGCCCCCGGTCCAGGACGGACGCTTCCACGGCCGCCCGGAGCGCCTCGCCGTCGAAGCGCCGCACGAGCAGCTGCCGTACGGTGTCCCGCAACGCCCGCTGTTCCTCGGTCAGTCGGAAGCGCACGTCAGCGTCCCTTCGGCAGTCCGAGGATCCGTTCGGCCACGATGTTGTGCTGGATCTGCGAGGTGCCGGCCGCGATGGTGTACGACAGCGAGGACAGCCGGTCGAGCACCCAGGGCCGGTCCAGGTCGAGCGACTCGGCGCCCAGGACGTCGGCCGCGGCGTCGTACAGCTCCTGACGCGCCTGTGAGTACCTCAGTTTGAAAACCGAACCCCCCACGCCGGGCACCCCGCCCGACGCCTCCGCCTCGCTCACGTTCCACTGGGTCAGCCGCCACAGCGCCCGGAACTCCGCGTTCAGCCGCCCGAGTCGCCGCCGCAGCACCGGATCGTCCCAGCGTCCGTTCGCCCGCGCCTGCCGGGCCAGCTCCCCCAGTACGCGCCGGCAGGCCACCACCTCGCCCACGAACGCCGTCCCCCGCTCGAACGACAGCGTCACCATGGTCACCCGCCAGCCGTCGTTCTCGTCCCCCACCCGGTTGGCGACCGGCACGCGCACGTCGTCGAGGAACACCTCGGCGAACTCGGCCGACCCCGCGAGCGTCCGCAGCGGCCGTACGGTGATGCCCGGCGCGTCCATGGGCATGGCCAGCCAGGTGATCCCACGGTGCCTGGGCGCCTCCGGGTCCGTCCGCACCAGCAGTTCGCACCAGTCGGCGACCTCGGCGTGCGAGGTCCAGATCTTGGACCCGCTCACCACGTAGTCGTCGCCGTCCCTGCGCGCGCGCGTGCGCAGGGACGCGAGGTCGGATCCGGCGTCCGGTTCGCTGAAGCCCTGGCACCACACCTCCTCGCCGCGCAGGACGGGCGGCAGCCAGCGCGCCCGCTGCCCGGCCGTGCCCTCGGCGGCGATGGTCGGCCCCGCGTGCAGCAGCCCGACGAAGTTGGCCCCCACATAGGGGGCGCCCGCCTTTTCCGTCTCCTCCAGGAAGATCAGGCGAACACTCGGTGAGCCGTCCCAGTGGACGTCGGCGTATCCGGCGTCGTACAGCATCCGCTGCCACCCGAGGTCGTAGGCCCGCCGGGCGGGCCAGTCGTCGGGGGACGGTTTCGGCGGCAGCGTGGGCAGCACCTTGCCCAGCCACTCCCGCAGGCGCTCCCGGAAGTCCTCCTCCTCGGGTGTGTACGACAGGTCCATCAGCGGTCCAGGTCGAGATCCAGCATGCGGATCGCGTTGCCCCGCATCAGCTTGTACACCGTCTCGTCGTCGAGGCCCTTGACGTGGTCGAGGGCCACTTCCCTGGTGTGCGGGAAGGTGGAGTCGACGTGCGGATAGTCGGTCTCGAAGGTGGCGTTGTCGCGCCCCACGACGTCCAGCGAGGCGATGCCGTGCTTGTCGCGGAAGAAGCAGCAGTAGATCTGCCGGTAGTAGTACGTCGACGGCGGCTCCGGAATGGTGTCGCGGACGCCGCCCCAGGCGCGGTGCTCCTGCCAGACGTCGTCGGCGCGTTCCAGGGCGTACGGGATCCAGCCCATCTGCCCCTCGGAGTAGGCGAGCCTGAGCGTCGGGAACTTCACGAGCACGCCGCTGAACAGGAAGTCCATCATCGAGGCCATGGCGTTGTTGAAGGACAGCGAGGCCTGGACGGCGGGCGGGGCGTCGGGAGAGGCGGCCGGCATCTGCGAGGACGAACCGATGTGCATGTTGACGACCGTCCCGGTCTCCTGGCAGACCGCGAAGAACGGGTCCCAGTAGCCGGAGTGGATGGACGGCAGCCCCAGATAGGTGGGGATCTCGGAGAAGGTCACCGCCCGCACTCCGCGGGCCGCGTTCCGCCTGATCTCCTCCACCGCCAGCTCGACGTCCCACAGCGGGATCAGGCACAGCGGGATGAGCCGGCCGCCGCTGTCCCCGCACCACTCCTCGACCATCCAGTCGTTGTAGGCGCGCACACAGGCCAGCGCGACCTCCTTGTCGTGCGCCTCGGCGAAGGTCTGCCCGCAGAAGCGCGGGAAGGTCGGGAAGCAGAGGGACGCCTCGACGTGGTTGAGATCCATGTCCCTGAGCCGCTCGGCGGGGTCCCAGCAGCCCGGCCGCATCTCCGCGCGCGTGATGCCCTCCAGGGTCATCTCGTCGCGGTCGAAGCCGACGGCGGCGATGTTGCGCTTGTACGGGAACTTCAGGTCCTCGTAGATCCACCAGTCGGTGGGCGGGCCGTCCGGGTCCATGGTGATCTGGTACTTGCCGCCGACGTAGGCGAGTTCGCCGATCCCGGCGGTGAGGGGCTTGGGGCCGCGGTCGCGGTACTTCTTCGGCAGCCAGGTCTCGAAGAGGTGCGCGGGTTCGATCACATGGTCGTCGACGCTGATGATGCGGGGCAGTTCGGTCATGGGTCCCCTCCGCGGAGATACGGATCTGATGCTCCGTCAGATAGCGCGCTGAGGGAAGGCTAGCCCCGCACCCCTGGACCGACAAGGCGCCGAGCCCTACGCTCACCCCACTATCTGACTAGCCGTCAGCTGGACAGGGGGCCGACGTGAACGACACCGCGCACGCGCTCAGCACCTCCCGCACCCTCTGGGACCTGCTCGTCCGCCGCGCCGACCGCACCCCCGA
Source organism: Streptomyces sp. NPDC059866 (assembly GCF_042731325.1). NCBI lineage: Bacteria > Bacillati > Actinomycetota > Actinomycetes > Kitasatosporales > Streptomycetaceae > Streptomyces > Streptomyces sp. NPDC059866. Next base: position 29,444 of record NZ_JBHWJT010000013.1, read on the forward strand.
CCGCCCCGTCCTGCTCCAGGACGACCGCTCGGTGAGCTTCGGCGCGCTGCGCGAGGGTGCCGAGCGGGCGGCGGCCGGTCTGTACGGCATGGGGGTGCGCCCCGGCACGGTCGTCGCCTGGCAGCTGCCCACCCGCATCGAGACGGCGGTGCTGTCCTTCGCGCTGGCCCGCCTGGGCGCCGTACAGACGCCGCTCATCCCGTTCCTGAGGGACCGCGAGGTCGGCTTCGCACTGCGGGAGTCGCGGGCCGAGTACCTCGCCGTACCGGGCGAGTGGCGCGGCTTCGACCACACGGAGATGGCGCGCCGGCTCGGCGCGAAGGGAATCTTCGAGGCGTACGACGACCTGCCCGACGGCGATCCGTCCGTGCTGCCCCCGCCGCCGGCGCAGGGCACTGAGGTCCGCTGGATCTACTGGACCTCCGGCACGACCTCGGAGCCCAAGGGCGTCCTGCACACGGACCGTTCGCTGATCGCGGGCGGCTCCTGCCTGGCGCACGCCCTGCGGCCCACCGCCGGGGACGTGGGGTCGATCGCGTTCCCGTACGCGCACATCGGCGGTCCCGACTACATGGTGATGCTGCTGCTGTACGGCTTCCCCGCGGTGCTGGTCGAGCAGTTCGCGCTGCCTCAGGCGCTGGCGGTGTACCGCAGGCACGGGGTGACGCTGGCGGGCGGGTCGACGGCGTTCTACTCGATGTTCCTGGCCGAGCAACGCAAGCAGCCGGACACGCCGGTCGTGCCGACCCTGCGGCTGCTGGCCGGCGGCGGGGCACCCAAGCCACCGGAGATCTACCACGCCGTCGTACGCGAGATGGGGGTGCAGCTCACCCACGGATACGGGATGACCGAGGTCCCGATGATCACGATGGGGGCGCCGGACGACACGTCCGAGAACCTGGCCACCACGGAGGGGCGCCCGCCGGACGGCATGGAGATACGGATCGTGGACGGGGAGGTGCGGCTGCGCGGAGAGGCCGTGTGCCGGGGCTATCTGGATCCCGCGCAGACGGCGGAGGCCTTCGACGCGGAGGGCTTTCTGCGCACCGGCGACCTCGGGCATCTGACGGAGAGCGGGCATCTGGTGCTCACCGGCCGCCTCAAGGACGTGATCATCCGCAAGGGCGAGAACATCTCGGCCAAGGAGATCGAGGACCTGCTGCACCGGCATCCGGCGGTCGCGGACGTGGCGGTGATCGGGCTGCCGGACGCCGAACGCGGTGAGCGGGTCTGCGCGGTGGTCGAACAACCGGCGGGGGCGGGTGCGTTGACCCTGGAGGCGGTGACGTCGCATCTGCGCGCGGAAGGGCTGTCCGTGCACAAACTGCCGGAGCAGCTGGAGGTGGTGGACGCCCTTCCGCGGGGCGAGACACTGCGCAAGGTGCTCAAGTACAAGCTGCGGGAACGCTATTCGGGCACGGTGAAGTAACGGGCGAAGGCGGGCACGATCTCCACCTCGCTCACCTTGCCGTCACCGTCCGTGTCGAGCGCGGCGGCCGCGGAGTGCGCGATGTTCTCCGGCACGCCGAGCACCTTCAGGACACGTGCGGTGTCCGCGACGGTGGCGGCTCCGTCGCCGTCGGTGTCCGCCACGGCGATGGCGGCGTGCAGGAACGGGCGGGCGATCTCGGCGAACCGGTCCGGATTGTCGCGCAGTCGCTTGACCGCACCGTTCACGAACTCCTCGCGGGTGATCCGCTGGTCACCGTCCCGGTCCGCAATCCCGGCCATGCCCTGCCAGAAGGCCTCGGCGCCGACGTACAGCGCCTGCCCCTTGTCGGACCGGGCCGCGGTGCCGAACTCCGCGAGCAGCGCCTTGGCCGCACCGCTGAAGTCCTCGCGGTCGATGTAACCGTTGCCGTCCTGGTCGAAGGTGGCGAACCGGGCCGCAATCCTGCGCTCGTACTCGCTGCTGACCATGTCTTTTCGGGCCGCCTCACGTCATCTCGGGGTGCATCTCGCACGGAGCGTACGACGTCGGGGGCGGTCCCGGAGCGGGAAACCCACGGTTGTGCCAAGACCGGGGGAATTCTGGAACAACGATGTGAACGACGTGGCAGAGGTCACGCCGAGAGGGGGCGCGCCTCGTCGGACGTCGCGGACGGCAGATCCGCGTGCACGTCGAACAGCCTGCGCACGCCCAGCGCGCCGAGGACGCGGTTGACATGGGAGCCGTCGGCCGCCCCCTGAGCCGGAAGTATCAGACGGAGCCGTCCCTGACAGGAGCGCAGCAGACGGCGGGCGGCGATGAGCACGCCGACACCGCTGGAATCGCAGAACCAGACCTCGGAGAGGTCGAGGACGAGACTGTGGCGGCCCTCGGCCACCAGGTCGTGCACCCGCTGACGCAACACGGGTGACGTCACCAGATCCAGCTCGCCCGACACCTGGAGCACGGCCCATCGGCCCTGCTCGCCGCCGGTCACATTGAACGCCACCACCATGCCCTTCGCTCGCCGAAACGGAAGCAACTCCTACACTTCCTCGCAGCGCGGCTGCCCAGCGGCCGTTCCCTGAAACACCTCACCGAAAACGAAACCCGAACGAAAAAGGCTTGTTTCAGTCGCATTCGATCCTGTTCGATCAGGCCTGAGTGCATGGTGACGGGGTAGACGCGGCGTAAGTCCACTATCACCAGCGGCTTGTCGGGGAGCGCACATTGCCACAAAGGGGCGTGCATTGTCGGACGTGCCGACTACATTCGAGGTGGCGACGGACACACGCTGGACACCGGGACGGAGCACGGGGAGGGGGCCGCATGGCGAAGAAGGACGCACCGCCCCGCTGGGACCGCAAGATGCAGCAGCGCCTCGCCCGCGGTGAGGCCGCCGCCCTCGGCGAGCTCTACGACCGGTTCGCCTCCCTCGTGCACGGCCAGGCCCACCGTGTGCTCGGCGACGAGCACGCCACCGACGGCATCATCCATGAGGTCTTCGCCCACCTCTGGGAGCACCCGGAGGCCTACGACCCCGAGCAGGGCCCCCTGCGCTCCTGGGTCGCCGCGCTGACCCACCGGCTCGCCGTGCAGCGGCTGCGCGCCACCGAGGCCGCCGCGCTCGCCGAGAGCGGCCACGACTCCTCCGAGGACCTGGAGCGCAAGGTCCGCCACGCCTACGTCGCCGCCCGCGCCGACTACATCGTCCAGTCCATGCCGGCCCCGCTGCGCGCAGCCCTGGAGCGTGCCTACTTCCAGCGCCGCGACTACCGCCAGACCGCGACCGACCTCGGCGTCACCGAGGACGAGGCCCGCCGCAGGCTCCGCCTCGGCCTGCAACTGCTCTCCACGGCCCACGACGCCGGCATGCCCGGGGCGCCGCCGGGATACGGGGGTGCGGTGTGACGGAGGCGGACCGCTTCGGGGCGTACGACGAGCATGAGGGGTTCGGGGAGCAGGAGGACGTCGGGAAGGACGAGGAGTACGGCGAACACGAGAGGTACGGCGGACACGAGGAACACGGCGAGCACGGCGATTCCGGAAACGGAAAGAAGGGCGACCCGGATCCGGACCCGCCCCACGGCATCCGGGACGGCGGCTCCCCGCCGGGGCCGGCCGGCCCCGGCGACGGCGACGACCACGCCCCCGTACCCGGCCGGCAGCCGCCCCGCATACCCATGCCGCGCGCCTCGGTCGAGGACAGCGGACGGCCGCTGCCCGCCCTCGACGACCTGCGGGCGGCCATGCCGGACCCCGCACCCCTCGTACTGGAGCACCACGTCCTGAAGTCCCTCCTCGGAGCGTGGGCGCTGGCCGCCTGCTCGGCCGAGGAGACGGCGGCCGTCGAGGAACACCTCGGCACCTGCGGAAGCTGCGCGGACGAGGCACGACGGCTGCGCGAGGCGGTCGGCCTGCTGCAGCGCCCGGACAGCCTCGACCTCGACCCCGGCCTGCGCACCCGCGTCCTGGCCGCCTGCCTCGACCGGCGGCCACCGCGCATCCCGGTTCCCGAGTGGGCGAGGCCGTACGACGCCGAGAGTGCGCGGCTCGACGCCCTGCTGCAGGACTTCGGGGACTCCGAGTGGCACGCGCCGGTACGGCTGCGCTGGTTCGACGGTGCGCAGGCCCTGAGCCGCCGCACCACCGTCGCGGGAGTCATCGCGCACCTGCTGGCGGTCGACGGGATCGTCGCGCTCGCCCTCGGGCTCGACGACCCTCTCGGCGGCACCGACGCCGATGCTCCGACGCCTGCCGGCCGCACGGAGGCGTACTGGCGCGCCTCGCACTTCCCGCCGACCCGCTCGGTGCGGGGGCCCTGGCGGGAGCAGAGCCACGGCATCGTGCGGACGGTGTCCTTCACCGGCGGCGCGGCGAAGCCGGCGGTGTCGTACGGCGACTTCGAACTGCCGCTGCACGACGCGATGATCGACCGGGCGTTCGAGTGCTGGGTACATGCGGAGGACATCGCGGACGCGGTGAACTACCCGTACGAGCCGCCGTCCCCGCGCCATCTCCACCGCATGATCGACCTCGCGGCGCGCCTGCTGCCGGGTGTGCTGGCCGAGCGGCGCCGGTCCGGTCTCGCCGCGCCCGCCCGCACGCCGCGGCGGCTCGTACCGGCCGGTGAGCCCGGCCGGACCCTGCGCCTGGAGATCGAGGGCTCCGGGGGCGGGGAGTGGCTGATTCCGCTCGACTCGCCGGCGGCGGTGGGCTCCGCGGAGCACGAGGTGGCCCATGTCGCACTGGACGGCGCCGAGTTCTGCCGACTGGCCGCGGGCCATGTCCCTCCGGAGGAGGCGGCAGCGGGGCAGGGCGGCGACCGGGAGGCGATCAGGGACGTGCTGCTTGCGGCGGCGTCACTGAGCCGTATGTAGACGCCGGTCAGCCCGCGGGCAGTCGTGCCTCCCCCGGAGGGGGGACCCCCAGGGCGGCACGGGTGGGCGCGGGCAGCACCCCGTCAACGCCGGGCTGCGCGCCCCCCGGCACGACTGCCCGCAGCTGAGTGCCTACGCGAACACCACCGTCCGCCGCCCGTTCAGCAGAATCCTCCGCTCCGCATGCCACTTCACCGCCCGCGCCAGCGCCTGGCACTCCACATCCCGCCCGATACCGACCAACTGCTCCGGCGTGACGCCATGGCCGACCCGCTCGACCTCCTGCTCGATGATCGGCCCCTCGTCGAGATCGGCGGTGACGTAGTGCGCCGTCGCACCGATCAGCTTCACGCCCCGAGCATGCGCCTGGTGGTACGGCTTCGCGCCCTTGAAGCTCGGCAGGAAGGAATGGTGGATGTTGATGATCCGCCCGCTCAGCTGCTTGCACAGGTCGTCGGAGAGGACCTGCATGTAGCGGGCCAGCACGACCAGCTCCACACCCTCCGAGTTCACGATCTCCAGCAGCCGCGCCTCGGCCTCGGCCTTGTTGTCCTTCCCCACCGGAAGGTGGTGGAAGGGAATGTCATAGGAAGCCACGAGCTCGGCGAAATCGGTGTGATTGGACACCACCGCCGCGATCTCCACCGGCAGCGCCCCGATCCGTGCCCGGAACAGCAGGTCGTTCAGGCAGTGCCCGAACTTGCTGACCATCAGCAGGACCCGCATCTTCTCCTCGGCCCGGTGGATCTGCCAGTCCATCCGGAAGGAGTCACCGATCGCCGCGAAGCTGGCCCGCAGCTTGTCCACCGTCACCGGAGCGTCCGCCGAGAAGTGGACGCGCATGAAGAACAGACCCGTGTCGTGGTCACCGAACTGCTGGCTGTCCTCGATGTTGCAGCCGGTCATGAACAGGTAGCTCGACACGGCGTGCACGATGCCCTGCTTGTCGGGGCAGGACAGGGTGAGGACGTACTGGTCGGCCGGGGCCGCGGCTCGGTTGGACTGCTCGTTCATGCAGGACAGGGTCCCACACCGGCCTCGGCGCCGGGCAAGTCGTCCGGCGGTCGGACGAGCTACGCCGACCGCGTGAGTATCCGCAGCACCTCGAGCGTGCGGGGCGGCGCGGCCGGGTCCTCGCCGTCGCTCACCGCCATCCGCACATGGGCGTCCCGCGCGGCCCGCACCGCCTCCGGCCACGCCGGGTGGTCGACGTAGGAGGACACCGGCGCGTCCGGCCCGACCTGGTGCATGATCCGCAGCACCCGCAGTACGGCGGTGTCGACGAGCGCCGCCTCCTGCGAGTCGCGGAAGATCGTGCCGACGTACTTCTCGGCGGACCAGTGGTCGAGCCAGGTGTCCTCGACGAGCCGGTACACGGCGTCGGTGACGTCCCCGTACCCCTCGACTCCCGCCAGCCAGACGTCCCGCTGGAACGCCGGATCGGAAAGCATGTGCAGCGCGGAGCGCACGTTGCTGCGCCAGCGCCACCACGGCATGTCGTTCTGAGGCATGTCGCCCATGGTGGATGAGCGACGCCCGCGGCGGGAAGAGTTCGCCGAACCTTGTACACCTTGCACACCTTGCACGGTCATCGATCGTACGTTCCTCGCCACGCGCCGTTCACCGGCCCCCGCAATTCACCTTTACGTCACCAAGCGTTGACCAAGGGTCACTCCCGGGTTAGCAATGTGACGGAATCGTGCGGGTGCATGACCGGCAGGCGACGCATCCGCAGCACCTTCCTCCCCGCCCTCATCAGGCGGCCCGCCAGAGCCATCCGCACAGCGGGCGCCCTGGTGGCGTGCGCGTCGCTCGCCGCCGGTTGCGGGATCATCCCCGGCGCGGGGGGCGCCGGGGACGATCCCATCACCGTCATGACGTGGGCGCCGGAGAAGACCAACGCCACCAACAAGCCCGGCATGCCGGCCCTCGCGCTCGCCTACGCCCGCTACGTCAACTCCAACGGCGGCATCAACGGCCGCAAGCTCCGGGTCCTGCCCTGCAACGACCACAACGACAGCGTGGACGCCGCCAAGTGCGCCCGCCGTGCGGTCAAGGAGAAGGCCGTCGCGGTCGTCGGCTCCTACAGCCAGCACGCCGACTCCTTCTTCCCGATCCTGGAAGGTGCGGGCATACCGTACATAGGGGGCTACGGCATCACGAACGGCGAGTTCACCAGTCCCCTCTCCTACCCCGTCAACGGCGGCCAGCCCGCGCTGCTGGCCGGCCTCGGCAGGGAGCTCGCCAGGGTCTGCGGTCCGGTCTCGCTGGTCCGGCCCGACACCATCGCGGGCGACGAACTGCCCACCCTGATCAACTCGGGCCTGCGGGCGGGCGGCCACAGCACGGTGAGCGACCTGCGCGCCGCGGAGGACGCCACCGAGTACTCCACGCCCTCCGAGCGGGCGCTGGACCAGGCCACGACGGACCCGACGCAGACGGGCTGCGTGGTGCCCGCGCTCGGTGACCGCACCAGCACCTTCATGGACTCCTTCCGGCGCGCCCGTGAGAACTACCCCGAGGTGCGGACCGGCACCGTCCTCGGCAGCGTCGACCAGACGGTCATCGACGCGACCGGCGGCGCGTCGAGCCCGTACGAGGGGGCGTACATCACCGGCTGGTACCCGGTGGAGACCGACAAGCGCTGGGACGAGATGAAGAAGGTGATCCGCGAGAAGGCCTTCACCGACACCCGCATCGACCCCGCGGACGCCGGTGTGCAGACCACCTGGATCGCGTACACCGTCCTCGAGGCCGTGGTGAAGTCGCTCGGCGACAGCGACGTGACCGCCGAATCCGTACGGCGCACCCTGGACGACGGTTTCAAGGTCACCACGGGCGGGCTCACGCCGACGCTGCAGTGGCAGTTCCAGGACGTGCTGGCCTCGGTGGGCTTCCCGCGCCTGGTCAACACCGACGTGACCCTTCAGGTCGTGCGGGACGGCCAGCTGGTCGCGGCCCGCAAGAGCGCCCTCGACGTGACGAAGACCCTGCAGGGCGCTGAGGCGAGCTGAGCCGCGGGTCGCGCCCCGCACCGGCCTCACAGCTGGGTCGGCTGCCGCTCGGTCAGGCCGTACGTCTTCGCGATCGCGTTCCACAGCTTGGCCGCCTCCGCCTTCTGCGTGCTGGCGGTGCCGCTCTCCCGGTTGCCCGCCGCGGTCTGGCCGGTGCTGCGGGCCTGGCCCTTCTTGCAGAGCTTGTCCCGCTGGTCGGCGACCTGGTCGGCCCACGCGGCGTAGTGGTTGTCGGCGGCGGCGGACGCCTTCCACGCCTTGTTCAGGGCGGCGGTCAGCGCTGCGTTGTCGGGCAGCTTGTCGACGGACAGCTCGGACAGCTGGGTGACCAGGCCACCTCGCTGCCCGGCCGCGTCCCGCAGGTCCTTGGCCGCCTGGGCCAGGTTGCTGCAGGTCTTCACGTCGTTGACCGCGTTGATCACCGTGGTCCGGCTGTCACCGCTGTCGGCGAGCAGCTTGTCCAGGGCGATGGCCTGCTGCTCGGCGGGATCGACGGACGGCGAGGCGGATGTCTCGCCGGTCGTGGGCGCCGTGGCGGAGACGGTCTTGGGGTCCTTGTCCTCCTCGCCGCCCCCGGTGGCCAGCAGCGCACCGGCGCCGATGCCCACCACGGCGATGCCGATGCCGCAGGCCGCGATGAGCGGCACGCGCGAGCCGGTACGGCCGCCGCCGTCCCGGGCAGCACGCCGGCCACCGGCCGGGCCGGGACCGTCGTACGACGGCTGCGCGGCGTGACCCGCCGGCTGCGGTTCCTGGAAGCGGGGCAGCTGCTGCGTCGCCGCGGCCGGACTGTCGCCGCCCGGACCGCTGCGGAAGAGGTTGTCGAACTCGGCGGGCGGCTGCCGGTCCCCGTACGGGGCACCGGGCGTCTGACCGGGCACGGGCGCGATGTACTGCGTGGCCTCGGCGTCGGGACCGGACGCCGACGGCAGCGGGCCGGGCGCGCTCTGCCGGGCCCGGCCGAGGTACTGGGTCGTCTCCGACGACGGCTGCGCGGACCCCTCGGCAGGTATCTCCGGCGGCAGGGCCCCGGGCCCGACCGGCGGCAGGTACTGCGTCGCCCCCTCGTCCCCGCCCGCGGCAACGGGCGGCAGATACTGCGTGGCCCCTTCGTTCCCGGGCGCGGACGCGACGGGCGGTATGTACTGGGTGGCGCCTTCGTCGGGGCCGGAGGCGGGCGGCAGGGCGGCACCGTGCGCGGGCCGCCGGTGGGTGCCCTGACCTGCGGGTGGCAGCGAGGCGCCGGGGCCGCTCGTCGGCGTGGAGTACGTGTCCCCTCCGGTGCCGGGGGTCGGGTACGTGCCGTACGCGCCCTGTGCGTCGGTGCCGTACGCCTGGCCCGGTGCCCCCTCGGGTGGGAGCGGGCCCGGCTGGGACGGTACGGCGGGCGAGGTGTCCGGTGCGTTCCAAGGAGCCGGCTCCGGTGTGCCCCACGCCTCCGTGGGCGGCGTCTGCCAGCCCTGGCCCGGCGGTGGGGCCGGGGCCTGGTGCTGGTCGGGGCCCCATGGCCGGCCCCAGGCCTGGCCGCCGGGCGGGGCCGAGGCCGGGATCCGACCGCCGGGGGCAGCCTGCTGCGGGCCGGCAGGCCGGTCGGCTGGTCCGCCCGTCATGCCCGGCAGCAGCGGCTCGCCACCGTCGGAGGGCAGCACGATGCCTTCGTGCGCGGGCCGCGCCGAGGGCTCCTCGCCCTGTCCACTCTGCGTCACCGGGACTCCTACGAATGGGGGACCTTCGGAATCGTCGGCTCACGCTACCGGGTCCCCGGAGCCCGGTGCCACGCAGCACAGGACCTGACCTCCTGCCCTGTGACCGCGGTAACAAAACCGGCCCGCGGCACGCCGCTTGTGTCACCTCCTGCTCGCCGCCCCTTCGTTTCCCGCACGTTCACGCACGCGCAGGGCACTTGTTCACGCCGCCGCCTGCAGCTCCAGCCGCGCCCCGAACTCCCGTACCACTGCCTCCTCCTGGAACGGCTCCAGCCGCTGCTGGAAGTCCTCCAGGTACTCGGCGCCCCGGTTGGAGCGCAGGGTCTCCAGGAGGTCCACGGCCTTCAGCCCCGTATGGCAGGCCTGCTCGATCTCACGCTGCTGCACCTGCGCTGTGGCGAGCAGCACATAGCCGATGGCGCGCCTGCGGGCCCGGGACTCGGGGTGCCCGTCGAGGGACTCCTGCGCGTAGCGCGCCGCCGCCTCGGCCTGGCCCAGGTCGCGGTGGCAGTGCGCCAGCTCGTCGGCGAGGTAGGCCTCGTCGAAGTGCACGATCCACGCCGGGTCGTCCCCGGACGCGGCGTCCGCCTGCTCCATGGCGCTCACCGCACGCCCGGCCGCCGACTCGGCGGCCCGCGCATCGCCCATCAGCGCGTGCCCGCGTGCCTCCGCCGCGTGGAACATCGCCTCCGCGCGCGGGGTCACGCGCCCGCGCGCCCCCTCCTGCGCCGCACGCGCCAACTGCGCGATCTCGCGCGGGTTCCCGAGCTGCGCGGCGAGGTGGCTCATGGACGCGGCGAGTACATACCCGCCGTATCCGCGGTCGCCGGCGCCCTGCGCCAGCCGCAGCGCCTGGATGTAGTAGCGCTGGGCGAGCCCGGGTTGCCCGGTGTCGATGGCCATGTACCCGGCGAGCTCCGTCAACCGCGCGACGGACGCGAAGAGTTCACGACCGACGGCTTCCCGGTAGGAGCCGGCGAGCAGCCCGGAGACCACGCTGTTGAGGTAGTGCACGACGACCGGGCGTACATGCCCGCTGCCGTACTGGTGGTCCAGGTCGACCAGCGCCTGCGTCATCGCACGCACCGCGGCCACGTCGGACTGGCCCACGCGCGGTCCCGCCGCACGCGCCACCTGCGCGTCGGGCGCGGAGATCAGCCAGTCGCGGCTCGGCTCGACCAGCGCGGAGGCGGCGACGGAGGAGCCGGACAGGAAGTCCCGGCGGCCCACGTCACTGCGCCACAGCTCACACACCTGCTCGATGGCTCCCAGTACCGTCGGCGAGAACTGGAGGCCGACGCCCGAGGCGAGGTTCTTTCCGTTGGCCATGCCGATCTCGTCGATCGTGACCGTACGGCCGAGTTTGCGGCCGAGCGCCTCGGCGATGATCGCCGGGGCCCGTCCGCGCGGCTGCTGTCCGCGCAGCCAACGGGCCACGGACGTCTTGTCGTAGCGCAGGTCGAGACCGTGCTCGGCGCCGCACATGTTGACCCGGCGGGCCAGCCCGGCGTTCGAGCAGCCCGCTTCCTGGATGAGCGCCTGCAGCCGTTCGTTCGGCTGCCGCGCAACGAGAGGCCTTGCGGCCATTGGCGTACCCCCTGTGGCTGCGGTGCCTGCCCACGCACCGAGTTGGTCGGTCTTCCCGACCGGAACCTCCGCCTTCGTCCTTCGTCCGGAGGCGAATAAGTTCCGGCCGTGAAGATCAATGCCCCGCGGACATGCGCAAAATGCGAGTCATGCGGGGATTACTGAGGATTGCCGGGGTGACGGCGGGTGCCGTCCTCACACCTGGCTACCCAGCTCCCACCGCGGATCCTCCCGCGCGCCCCCACACGTGCATCCATGCGCCCCGAACGGCGAATCAATGCTCCTCCCCCGCGCGCGGGCCGGCCGTAACCCCAGGTTGGTGCGGGAGTTGAGTGGAGCGTGGAAGAGACGATCCCGGCCACCGAAGCCGCCCAGATTCCGAAGCAGCGCGGGGAATCGCTGCTGGACACCGCCGTTCGCTACGCCGAGGAGCGCCACTGGGACGTGTTCCCGGGCACCTGGCTGGAAGCCGTCGACGGGGTGCAGCGCTGCTCCTGCGGTGACGCCGCGTGCGGTGCGCCCGGGGCGCATCCGACGCGCCCGGACTGGGAGACGCTGGCGACGGGCAGCGCGACCGTCGCACGCCGGATGTGGCAGAAGCAGCCGCATGCGTCGATCCTGCTGCCGACGGGCCGTACGTTCGACGCGATCTGTGTGCCGGAGACGGCCGGGTTTCTCGCGCTGGCCCGGATGGAGCGGATGGAGCTGACGCTCGGGCCGGTGACGTTGACGCCGGACCGGCGGATGCAGTTCTTTGTGCTGCCGGGTGCGTCGGTGAAGGTTCCGGATCTGGTGCGCAAGCTGGGGTGGTCGGTTGCCTCGCTCGATCTCGTGGCGCTGGGCGAGGGGGCGTGGGTGGCTGCGCCGCCTACGCGGTTCGGATCGCGGGGGGCCGTGCAGTGGGCCTGCCGGCCTACGGCTGCGAATCGGTGGTTGCCGGATGCGGAGGAGCTGGTCTCGCCGTTGGCCTATGCGTGCGGTAGGGATCGGTAGCGGTTCGCCCAAGGAGCTGCTTGGTTGGTCCTTGTTCGGCGGCTGCGGGTTGTCTTTGGCTGGTCGCGCCCACGGTGGGGGTCCCCCCGCTCGAGCGAAGCCGAGAGTGGGGGAGGAGCCGCATATGTCAACGTCCCGCGCCCCTTGGGACGTTGGTCCGCCGTAGGGTTTCCGCATGACCGAGGGAGCAAAGACGGGGACGGCCGCCGTGCGGGTGCGGGGGCTCTGGAAGCGGTTCGGGGAGCAGGTTGCTGTCGGGGGGATCGATCTGGAGCTGCCTGCGGGGCGGTTCATCGGCCTTGTCGGGCCCAACGGAGCCGGGAAGACCACCACGCTGTCGATGGTGACCGGGCTGCTGCGGCCCGATCAGGGGAGCGTCGAGGTGGTGGGGCACGACGTGTGGCGGGACCCGGTGGAGGTGAAGGCCCGGATCGGGGTGCTGCCCGAGGGGCTGCGGCTGTTCGAGCGGCTGTCGGGGCGGGAACTCCTGGCGTACACGGGCAGGCTGCGCGGACTGCCCGGCGCCGAGGTCGACAAGCGGGCCACCCAGCTGCTGGACGTCCTCGATCTGGCGGGCGCCCAGCACAAGCTGGTCGTCGACTACTCGACCGGTATGCGCAAGAAGACCGGGCTGGCGTGCGCGCTGCTGCACAATCCCGAAGTGCTCTTCCTCGACGAGCCGTTCGAGGGCGTCGACCCGGTGTCCGCGCAGACCATCCGGGGCGTACTGGAGCGGTACACGGCCTCCGGCGCCACCGTCGTCTTCTCCTCGCACGTGATGGAGCTCGTGGAGTCGCTGTGCGACTGGGTGGCTGTCATGGCTGCCGGGCGGATCCGTGCCCACGGGCCGCTCGCCGAGGTCCGCGGCGATGCCGCCACCCTCCAGCAGGCCTTCCTCGAACTCGTCGGCGCGGGCGTCCGCGATGCCGGCTCCGACCTCGACTGGCTCGGCGGCGGCGCGCGATGAGCACCGTCACCGGCACTCTGGTCCAGCTGAAACTGTCCCTGCTGCGCAACGGGCTCCGGCAGTCCGCCGGCCGGCGCGCCGCCTACATCGCTTCGGCGATCGTCACGCTGCTCTTCGCCGTGCTGCAACTGCTCGGCCTGGTCCTGCTGCGCGGCAACGCGCACGCCGACGCCGTGGTCGTCCTGCTGGTGGCGGTGCTGGCGCTGGGCTGGGCGGTGATGCCGCTGTTCTTCCCGGGCGGCGACGAGACCCTCGACCCGACCCGGCTGGTGATGCTGCCGCTGCGGCCCCGGCCGCTGGTGCGGGCGCTGCTCGCGGCCTCGCTGGTGGGGATCGGGCCGCTGTTCACGGTGTGCCTGTTCGCCGGTTCGGTGATCGCCGTGGCGCGGGGGGCGGCGGCTTACGTCGTCGGTGTGGTCGCCGTCGGGCTGGCGCTGCTGGTGTGCGTGGCCCTCGCGCGGGCCGTCGCCACTGCCAACATCCGGCTGCTGACCAGCCGCAAGGGCCGCGATCTGGCGGTGCTGAGCGGGCTGGTCATCGCGGTCGGGGCACAGGTGGTCAACTTCGGGGCGCAGCGCCTTGGTTCGTCCGGGCTCGGACAGCTCACGCCGGCAGCCGACGTGCTGCGCTGGGTGCCGCCCGCCTCGGCGATCGGGGCGGTGGACGCGGTCGGCGAGGGCTCGTACGGAATCGCGGCGGCCCAACTCACGCTGTCCGTCCTGGCGTTGGTGGCGCTGCTGGCGATGTGGGCGCGGCATCTGACCCGGCTGATGACCTCACCGGACGGATCCACCCTCCAGGCCGCCGGCGACACCACCGTCCGCGACCGGCCGTCGACGGGCCTCGCCCGGCTGCTGCCCTCCGGACGCACCGGCACCGCCATGGAGCGCAGCCTGCGCTATGTGTGGCGCGACCCCAAGACCAAGGCGGCCTGGGTGACCTCGCTGGCCATCGGGCTGATCGTGCCGGTGTTCAACGCGTTGCAGGGCACCGGCTCCATCTACTTCGCCTGCTTCGCCGCCGGCATGCTCGGCATCCAGATGTACAACCAGTTCGGTCAGGACACGTCCGCGTTCTGGATGGTGGCGATGACCATCTCCTCGACGCGTGACGCCTACGTCGAACTGCGCGCGCGGGCCCTCGCCCTGCTGGTGATCACGCTTCCGTACGCCGCGCTCGTCACCGTCCTGACGACGGCGATGCTCGGCGACTGGGCCCGGCTGCCCGAGGTGCTGGGGCTGTCCTTCGCCCTGCTCGGCGCGATGCTGGCGACCGGCGCCTGGACGTCGGCGCGCTTCCCGTACTCCATCCCGCAGGAGGGCTACAAGAACGTCGCCCCCGGGCAGGCCGGACTCGCCTGGATCGCGATCTTCGGCGGGATGGTGGCCGCGGCCCTGCTGTGCGCCCCTGTCATCGCCGTGACGATCTGGATCAACACCAGCGCGGGCGGGGACGCGTGGAGCCCGCTGCTGCTGCCGGTGGGCACCGTGTACGGGGCGGCGATCGCGTATCTGGGGCTACGCCTGGCGGCGCCGCGTACGGCAGAACGGCTGCCGGAGATCCTGACGGCGGTCAGCAAGGGGTGACGGACCGGGGGTGTCCGACTCCGGGCACCCCCCTGGCGAGCACCGTGCGTGTCAGGTGCCGAGTACGTCGTCCAGGAACGGTTCGATCGCTGCGCGCCATGCGTCCGGCTGGTCGTAGTGCACGAGGTGGCCGGCGTCGGCCACCTCCGCGTACTCGCCGCGGGGCAGGACGCGGACCATTTCCTGCGCCTCGGCCCGGCCGAGCTCGCCGTCGAGGCCGCGGACGACCAGAGCGGGGCACTGGACCTGGGCGAGCTCCTCCCAGTGCGCGTCGTAGACCCAGGTCTCGCGGGACTTCAGCATCTGGTCGGGTTCGAAGACGGGCCGCCAGCCGTCGGGCGACTCCTGCATCACCTCGGCGTAGAACTCGCCGCGGGCCGGGTTCGGCCGCTCCACCCAGGGATCGTCCTCGCCGAACCACTTGCGGACGTCGGCGAGGGTGGCGAAGGGCACGGGCCAGGCCTTGAACCAGGCGGCCCACTCACGCTGCGAGGCCGCGCCCAGCGCGGAGGCCCGCATGTCGCAGATGATCAGCCCGCGCACCAGGTCGGGGCGTTTGGCCGCCAGCTGCCAGGCGGTCAGGGCGCCCATGGCGTGGCCGATGAGGACGGCCGGGGTGAGACCGAGCTGTTCGAGCGCGGCCTCGGCGTCGTCCACGTACGCCTCACGGGTGAAGGAGACCTGCGGGGACTTGTCGCTCTGGCCGTGGCCGCGCTGGTCGAGTGCGACGGCGCGGTGGCGTTCGGAGAGCCAGCGGGCGGTGGAGGCCCAGTGCGAGGCGCGGGCCATCAGTCCGTGGAGTAAGAGCACTCCTGGTGAGGGATCGCCGTCGGACGGGGCCGGATCGGGATCGGCCCCGGCCGGATCGAAGCCCGCCCTGGCCCGGTCCGGGTCCGCTTTGGGCGGGTCGCCGAACTCCCAGGCCGCGAGTCGTACGCCGCCCGCCCCGGTCACGTCGATGCGTCGCGCCATTGATGCTGGCACCCCCCAAGCTTCGCTCGGCCTGCCTGCCGTCGTAGGTACCGCCCGTGCCTGCCTGTCATACCGGTACTGCCTGTACTACCGCACTACTCGCGACTCGCGCCGCCCTTGCCCCCCTGTGGGCCTCACCCACACCCGAAGACTATCGAATAGCTTTTCGAGAATGGGCTTTCTGCGAGCAACACCCCTCCTTCGAGTGACACCGCTCAAGGAATGATCCCCGCCGTCGAGGGGAGATGTTCTGCGGGGGGCGGACCGCTCGGGGAAACCGGTCCGTGAGGAATGACCCTGAGAGCTCGGGGCTCCGGGTCAGCACAGGGGAGGACAGGCCCCGGCGCCGCACGGCGCCGGGGCTCTCCACTCGACTCCGGCCCATCCACCCGCCCCCTCCGGCCCTACGCCCGGTCATATGCCTCACGCGACAGCCTCGCACGCGGAACGCCCGTGCGCTGCAATTCGGCACAGGGAGACCCGGATTCGACGAGATCGACGGCGCGAGGACCCCCAACTCCCCGTGAATTCCCCGGAGTTGAACGGTCGCCGCTCAGCGCTTGGCGACGAAGACGTGGGAGGCGACGTCCGACTCCAGTTCGGCAGCCTCGCCGCCGCTGCCCACCAGCACACCGCCGGCCGACTCCGTCACGCTCACCACCGAACCGGGCTGCACACCCGCCCGGCGCAGCGTGTACATCAGCTGCGCGTCCGTCTGGATCGGCTCACCGATCCGGCGGACGACCACGGTCTTGCCCTCCACGCCCGGGTCGAGGTCGGCCAGCGAAACCATCCCCTCGTCCAGGAACGGGTCGGCGCCGTCCTTCTCGCCCAGCTCCTCCAGGCCCGGGATCGGGTTGCCGTACGGCGACTCGGTGGGGTGGCGCAGCAGCTCGAGCACCCGCCGCTCCACGGCCTCGCTCATCACATGCTCCCAGCGACAGGCCTCCGCGTGCACCTGCTCCCACTCCAGGCCGATCACGTCGACGAGCAGACACTCGGCGAGCCGGTGCTTGCGCATCACGCGGGTGGCCAGCCGACGGCCCTCGTCGGTGAACTCCAGGTGCCGGTCGCTGGCCACGGACACCAGACCGTCGCGCTCCATCCGCGCCACCGTCTGGCTCACCGTCGGCCCGCTCTGGTCGAGCCGCTCGGCGATCCGGGCGCGCATGGGGACCACGCCTTCCTCCTCGAGCTCGAGGATGGTGCGGAGATACATCTCCGTGGTGTCGATCAGTCCGGACATACGTGCCCCTCGATGAGATCTGCCGAAGGCTCGACGGCTCTCCGGCGCGTGCGCTGGCCCTGGCTTCAATTCTGCCGGATACCACCGCCAACCGTGCCGCGCCGTTCGAACCAGACGGTTACATGCTGGTATGCGGCGGCCGTGAGCACATCGTCGACGCCGCCGTCACCCCCGTATTGACATCCCACTGGTCCAGACCGCACCGTGATCCGCGACACCGGCACGCACAGCAGCGCAGCGAAGGAGCTCGCATGGGCGACAGCAAGCTGGCCGACCAGTACCTCGACGCCGCGATCGGCCTGCTGCACCGCATCCGCGACGAGGAGGCCGAGCCGATCACGGCCGCCGGCACGCTCCTCGCCGACACCGTCGCCACCGGCGGCCGCCTCTTCGCCTTCGGCGCCGGACACTCCTCCCTCGCCGCCCAGGACATCGTCTACAGGGCCGGCGGACTCGCCCTGATGAACCTGCTGGCCGTACCCGGAGTCGTCGGCGTCGACGTCATGCCCGCCACCCTCGGCTCCGCCCTCGAGCGCGTCGACGGCCTCGCCACCGCCGTCCTCGACTCCTCCCCGCTCCGCGCCGGCGACGCCCTGGTGATCATCTCCCTGTCCGGCCGCAACGCCCTCCCCGTCGAGATGGCGATGCACGCCCGCACCCTCGGCGCGAAGGTCATCGGCGTGACCTCCGTGGCCTACGCCGCCCGGACGACGTCCCGCCACGCGTCCGGCACCTACCTGAAGGACCACTGCGACATCGTGCTGGACTCGAAGATCGCGGTCGGCGACGCCGAGCTCACCCTCGACACCGTCCCCGCCCCCTTCGCGCCCGCCTCGACCGTCGCGACCACGGCCCTCCTCCAGGCCGTCATGGCCACGGCAGCCGGCACCCTCGCCGACCGCGGCATCGAACCCCCGCTGCTGCGCTCCGGCAACGTCGACGGCGGCCACGACTGGAACGCCCGCGTGCTGGAGGAGTACGGGGACCGGATCTTCTACCGGCACTGAAGCGCCCCGAAGGGGCGCGAGCAACTGCGCGACCAGCCACGACGCACCCGCAGATGACATACCGGACTTCCGGCGGAGCGCTTCAGTCCCCGTCCGGCGGCAGCAGCCCCGCCAGGTCCAGCGCCGTCGCGATCCGTACGGCGACATCCTCGGCGTACGCCGTGTCCGACCGCTCGAACGCGCTCCGCCCGCTCCCCCGCAGGAACGTCACGACACCCAGCGTCCGCGCCCGGCTGCGCAACACCGCGCACAACGCGTGCACCGCGTCCGCCGGCCACTGCCGGGACACCGCCCACGCGCGCGCCTGCTCGGCCGCCACGCTGCCGACACTGGCCCGCACCGTGCCGATCCGCTCCACACACTGCAACGCCGGATGCCCCTCGGCATACCGCACCGGCAACCCCGCCGCACCGGCCGGCAGGCTCGGCCCCGGCGCACCCGCCGGCGTGGCGGTCACCCGCACCAGCCGTACCTGCCCCGCGGGCTCCGTGTCGGACAGCGCACCACCCGCCACCCGGTCGATCAACGCATGGTCGGCGAAACCGGCCAGCGCGAAGTCCAGATGGACGGTCGCCGCCTCCGCCGGATCCTCGCACTCGGCGGCCGCACGGGCCGCCCGGTGCAGCTGATTGCTGCGGAACCGCAGCAGCGCCGCCTCCTGCTCGCCCTGCTTGGCCTCCGTCACGTCCTGGAACAGCCAGCCCACCCCGAGCGGCACCGGCTCCTCCGCGAGCGGCGAGGCCAGCCGCAGAAACCCACTGCGCCAGCAGCGCCGCTTGGCGCCCTCCGGCGTGCGCACACTCACCCAGATCTCGGCGGGCGCCGGCGGCGCACCCTCGGCCAGGACGTGCGTGAAGGCACTCTCCAGCTCCTCCACGCCCTGCGCGAGCAGCTCACCGAGCGGCCGCCCCAGCACGGACGTACGCCCCGTGCCCAGCGCACGGGCCGCATGCGCATTCACCACCGCCGGCCGCAGATCGGCGTCGACGAGGACCACACCCCAGCTCGCGTCCTCGAACAGGGCCTCGCTCAGCGCGATGGACCGCTCCAGGTCGATCTGCGCGTGCACCTCACTGAACGCGCAGTACACCCCCGCGGGCTTCCCGTCCGGCCCCCGGACGGCCGCGGACTGCGTCCGTACGAGCACCCGCCCGCCGTCCTTCGTCAGCAGCGCGAACTCGTGCACCTGACGGCCGGGCGCTTCCATGGCGGACATCAGCCGCCCCTCGACCTCCTCGGCGTCGGCGCTGCGCACCGCCCACCCGGCGAAGCCCTGCCGCCCGACGGCCTCCTCCGCCGACCACCCGAGAATCCGCTCGGCCTCGCGGTTCCAGTGCGTCACGACCCCGTCGGCGTCGAAAGCGCACAGCGCCGCATCCATGCCGTCCAGCAGGGCGGCAAGCAGATCCGAACCACCCGAACCCTCCGGGCCGTCCGGCCCGGGCTCGTCCGGTCCCAGTTCGTCCGTGGTCCCACTACGCCGGGAAGCACTCACCTGGACCCCCTGCAGGCTGCGTCCGCACGTACGGCACGTCGCTTCGCTCACTTGCAATCATTCAACTCGAACGTGATGCAGCCCACACCTGGTTCCCGCAAGATTGCAGGAATCGTTGTGCGGCGGAAACCGGACGACAACCCACCGCTAACTCCCGGTGACCGACAGTCGAAGATCGACCCACTCGTCCCGCTCACCGTCCAGCACATACCGCTCCACCTCGACGAACCCACGAGCCCCCGCGAACCGCAGCCCGTCCTCATTGACCGCCAGTACGCACGTCTCGACCGCGTCGGCACCCAGCACGCGCGCGTGCGCCAGCCCGTTCTCGTAGAGCAACGTCCCGATCCCCCGCCCCCGCCACTCGGGCAGCACCCGCGCGATCACGGTCACCGCCCCCGTCTCCCCCTCCGGCGGCCGCACGGTCGAACACCCCACGAGCACATCACCGACGTACGCATTCTCCAGCCGATAGCGCCCGCTGCGCTCCCGCACCTCATCGAGAGAGAGAGCGGCCGGCGGCACGATCACGTTGTGCACATGCCGCCACCCCTCGAGCATGGCCTCGCCCTCGACGGCCTCGATCCGCACCCCGGAGACCGGCCCCCGTCGCGCACACACCTCGATCTCGATCTTCATACGAGGATCCGCGAGCCCGCACACCATCATCGTGGCCGCCGGCCGCACCTCCCCGAAACACCGGCGCAGCACCGGCCAGCACGGCTCGAAGTCCTCCCGCTCGGGCAGCAGATACCGCACCCGCACCACATCGGCAAAGCTGCACCCCGCCTCCGCCAACGCGGCACCTATGTTCCGCAGACACTGCTCGGCCTGCTCCACCACGTCGTCCGAGATGGTCATGCTCGCGTAGTCGAACCCCGTCGTCCCCGACACATGCACCCAGTCCCCGTCGACCACGGCCCGGGCATACCCGATCCGCTCCTCGAACACCGACCCACTGAGCACCACCCGCCGCTTTGTCATGCACGGAACGCTACGTGGCCATGGAGGGATACGTCTCACAGTCGACGATCACTCTCAGCCTCACGGATTGGACTTTCGGCAGTGTCGAGCGGCCTCCGAGGTCCGTACCGTCGCCTCCGTGGACAGTACGGTGATCAAAGGTGGGGCGGCTGTTCCCCGACGGGCTCCGGATCCGGGGAACCTTCTGACAGCGGCCGCGGTGATGTCCGCCGGTCTGAGCATGGTGAGCCTGTGGTGGGCTGTCCCCGCTGCGGCCGCCGCGTTCCTGGCGGGACGACGGCCCGGACGGACCCGATCGACGGCGCTCGCTCTGGTCTCGCTTGTCTCCGTCGGTGTGGTGGCACTGTCCGTCGTACCTGGCTGGCTGCCGCTGGGAAGCCGGTTTGTGGCGGTGGTGGTGGCCGCCACGATGCTTCCCTGGTTCGCAGGCCGGTTCTGGCGTCAGTACCAGGAACTCGTCCGGGCCGGTTGGGAGCGGGCCGAGCAATTGCAACGCGAGCAGCGGCTGGTCGCCGACCAGGCCCGGCTGCGCGAGCGGGCCCGCATCGCCCAGGACATGCACGACGTACTCGGCCACGACCTCAGCCTCATAGCGCTGTCGGCCGGCGCGCTGAAACTCGCGCCCGGGCTCGAAGAACACCATCGACGGGCCGCAGGGGACATCAGAACCAGAGCGGCGGCTGCGGTGGAGCGTCTCGGAGAAGTGATCGGTGTCCTGCGCGAGGAGACCGAAGACGCGCCGACACAGCCGTCCGCGTCCAGCCTCGCGCATCTGACCGCCGAGGCGTCCGCGTCCGGGCTCGTGGTCGAACTGCACGTAGACGGCGAGGCGGACGGCCTCGCCACGGTGGTCGAACGAGCTGCTCACCGCGTCGTACAGGAGGCACTGACCAACATCGCCAAGCACGCACCCGGCGCAAAAGCGACCGTCCGTGTGACGCATAGGCCCACCGAGACAAAGGTGGTGGTGGAGAACGGCCCGCCGTCCATCAGGACCGCTGTCCGCCCACCAAGTGGGGGACGCGGCCTCATCGGCCTCGACGAACGCGTGCGGTTGGCCGGCGGCTCTTTCGAGTACGGCCCGCGCGAGGAGGGCTTCGCGGTCGTCGCACGCATTCCGCACACTCCCCCGCCGCAGCTGCCCCCGCCCACCACCGCCGCGGCCTCTCCCCCGGGCAGCGAACTGCTGCCCGAACATCGCCAGGCCCGACGCCGCATCCGCCGGGCCCTCGTTGCCACGGTCATGCTGCCCCTGTTGACAGGCGCCTTGTTGAGCGGAGCCCTGACGGGGTGGGAGATGCTGTCGGCATCGCAGTCGGTCCTGGAACCGGGCGACTACGCACGCCTGCGCGTGGGGCAGGATCGCTCCGAGGTGAAGCGCCTCCTGCCCAACCGTCAGACAAGCCACCGGCCCCTGGCACCGGAACCGAGAGGACACGGCACGACGTGCGAGTACTACGCCATGACGGCCGACCGCTTCGACGATCGTTCCGGAGACGTCTACCGGATCTGCTTCCGGGACAACACACTGGTGTCCCTGGACGCCCTCACCCCATGAGCGTCCGATGATCCGGGTGCTGATCGCCGACGACGAAGCGATGATCCGCGCGGGAGTGCGGGCCGTTCTCTCCAACGATCCGGACATCGACGTCGTCGCCGAAGCCGTCGACGGGCACGAAGCCGTGGAACTCGTTCGGCGCCACCGCCCTGCGGTGGCCATACTCGACATCCGCATGCCAGGAATCAACGGCATCGAGGCGACGGCCGAAATCCGGAGCACAGCGCCGGCCACAAACGTCATCATCCTGACGACGTTCGGTGAGGACGACTACATCCTCCAGGCACTCGGCGGCGGCGCAGCCGGCTTCCTGATCAAGTCGGGCGAGCCCGAAGAACTGATCACAGGGGTCCGGGCAGTCGCCGAAGGCGCCGCCTACCTGTCACCGAAAGTCGCGGCCCGAGTCGTCGCGCACCTCGCGGCGACCAGCGCGGGCACCCTGGCCGGCCGACGAGCCGCTGCCCGTGACCGGGTCCACTCCCTCACCGCTCGGGAACGGGAGGTACTGGCCTACCTCGGCAGCGGACTGTCCAATGGGCAGATCGCCCGACGGCTGCACGTGGTGGAAGGGACGGTCAAAGCCCATGTGAGTTCCATCCTGGCGCGTCTCGGCGTGGACAACCGAGCTGCTGCCGCGGTCGTGGCTCACGAGGCCGGGATCGTTCCTCCGCCAATGCCGCCCCAACCGTGACACCGCCCGTTCAGCAAGGGGCATGGACACGAGCAGCACAGCCGCCACCACTGCGCCGCCGAGAATCCCACCAGCGAGCACATCGTGCGGGTAGTGCACCCCGACGAGGACGCGCAACAGCGCCGCCACCCCGGCCAGCGGCAGCGTGACCACAGCGAGGCGCGGCCACAACAAGGCCAGCCCGACAGCCAGTCCGACGGCCAAGGTGGCGTGATTGCTCGGGAACGACCAGTCCCCTGCAGGAGGGCATTCCGCAATCGCTTCGGCCCCCGCGCGCAGCGCACGGCAAGGCCGCTCCTCGTCCACCACCAGCTTCACCGCTTCGCTGAACACATACGCCGCCACGGTTCCGACGCCGATCAACACGGCCCCCGCGGCCCCGCGTACGTCGCGGCGGCGGATCCCGACCCACCACCCCCATGTCAGCAACACTCCGAGCACCACCAGAGTGCCCTCGCCGAGTACTTCCAGCACCGGACCCAGCCACGACGGTGCATCCGCCACCATCCCGGTCACCGACCGGTACACCGACGCCGACGCTCCCCCCGTGATCTCAACCGCGCCAGCCTCACCCAGCCCGCCCGGGGAAAGCCAGGCAACCACACCCGCCGCAACACCCAGCATCCCCACGGCCGTCGATAACCGACCGATCCAGGTCATCTCTCGCTGTTCTCGCTCCATGAGACCGAACGTAAAAGCGAGAGCAGCCCCAGAACCCGAGCCGAACGGCAACCCCCGATCTTGACGATCGTCAGGGTTGACACAGTGCAACGCGGCGACGGCTACGGCACCCGGCCGGAATCCGCCCCGTCAACGTCTCGGAAAAACAGTTGAGCTATCGGAGGCTGCTTCTTAGGGTGGCTATTACTTCGGAGAGGAGGTGGTTCGGCAGATGTATGCATACCGGACGGAAGAGGTGACTGCGGGCTAGCGGCCCGCCGTCGTACTCGGTTCGGCGCCGGACCAGCGTGTGAGAAACACGCAGCCGGCCAATCCAACGCAGTCACCCGACCCGCGAGTCGCCGGTACGTCCGGCCGGCTCCTCCGCTGGAGGAACCAGACTCGCGGGTCGTCTGCGTTCAGGGACCGTTTCAGGCGGTCAGTGGGCGATGTCCTCGTAGCCCTCGATCGCGCGCGGGTCGCGGGGGCCCGGGCCGACGTAGCGGGCGGAGGGGCGGACCAGGCGGCCGGTGCGCTTCTGTTCGAGGATGTGGGCGGACCAGCCGGCCGTGCGGGCGCAGGTGAACATCGAGGTGAACATGTGGGCGGGGACCTCGGCGAAGTCCAGGACGATGGCCGCCCAGAACTCCACGTTGGTGGCCAGGACACGGTCCGGGCGGCGGTTGTGGAGTTCTTCGAGGGCCGCCTTTTCGAGGGCCTCCGCGACCTCGTAGCGGGGGGCGCCCAGCTCGCGGGCCGTGCGGCGGAGGACTCGGGCGCGCGGGTCCTCGGCGCGGTAGACGCGGTGGCCGAAGCCCATGAGGCGTTCGCCCTTGTCGAGGGCCTGCTTGACGTATGCCTCGGCGTCGCCGGTGCGCTCGATCTCCTCGATCATGCCGAGGACGCGGGAGGGGGCGCCGCCGTGCAGCGGGCCGGACATGGCTCCTACGGCGCCGGAGAGGGCCGCGGCCACGTCGGCGCCGGTGGAGGCGATGACGCGTGCGGTGAAGGTGGAGGCGTTCATGCCGTGTTCGGCCGCGCTCGTCCAGTAGGCGTCGACCGCTGCCACGTGCTTCGGGTCGGGCTCGCCGCGCCAGCGGATCATGAAGCGTTCGACGACGGAGTGCGCCTTGTCGATCTCGCTCTGCGGGACCATGGGCAGGCCCTGGCCGCGGGCGGACTGGGCGACGTAGGACAGGGCCATGACGGCGGCGCGGGCGAGGTCCTCGCGGGCCTGGGCGGCGTCGATGTCGAGGAGGGGTTTGAGGCCCCAGACGGGTGCCAGCATGGCGAGTGCCGACTGGACGTCCACGCGGATGTCACCGGAGTGCACGGGGATCGGGAAGGGCTCGGCGGGCGGCAGGCCGGGGTTGAAGGCGCCGTCGACGAGCAGGCCCCAGACGTTGCCGAACGAGACGTGACCGACCAGGTCCTCGATGTCGACGCCTCGGTACCTGAGGGCGCCGCCCTCCTTGTCCGGTTCGGCGATCTCCGTCTCGAACGCGACGACTCCTTCGAGTCCGGGTACGAAGTCGGACATCAGGCGGCTCCTCGTGATGTGTGGGACGGGTGGTGTTGTGGTGGTGGAGGGTTGAGCTTTGGGGCTGGTGGGGGTGGTGGGGCTTTGGGGGTGGTGAGGGGGCGGTCTTCAGCATGTGGGTGGTGCTGGTGCGGCGACCATGAGGTGGTGCGGGTGTGGTGATCGCCCGGTGGATCCGCGGTCGTGTGCGTGGCGTTCGAAGACTCGCGGTCCTGGGCGGTCACTGGGGTGATGCCCGGCTGGCGGTCACCCAACCGGAAGGCCTCTCAGCACGATATCTCCGAGTGCCACCCTTGGGGAGAGTCTGCGGCACTCAGTGCCAGTCAGTGACGAAGACCACCGTCCGCCGTGCATACGGCAAGATGATCGCGTGACCGACGAAGCCGCCGTTCCCGCCGCGCACCCCGATCCCGCCGCCATGCGCAAGCACTACCGGGCCGAGGGTCTCGCCGAGACCGATCTGGCCGCAACGCCCTTCGAGCAGTTCGCGCGCTGGTTCAGGCAGGCCGCGACGGAGGGCCACATCTTCGAGCCGAACGCCATGGTCGTCTCCACGGCCGACGCGGAGGGCCGGCCCGGTTCTCGTACGGTGCTGCTGAAGCACTTCGACGAGACCGGTTTCGTCTTCTACACGAACTACGACTCCCGCAAGGCCCGCGACCTTGCCGAGAACCCGTACGTCTCGCTGCTCTTTCCGTGGTATCCGATGGCCCGGCAGGTGATCGTCACCGGCATCGCGCGGCGCACCGGGCGGGACGAGACGGCGGCGTACTTCCGTACCCGGCCGCACGGGTCGCAGCTCGGGGCGTGGGCGAGCGCGCAGTCCTCGGTGGTCGCGACCCGTGCGGATCTCGAGGCCGCGTACGCCGAGCTGGCGGCCCGTTACCCGGACGGTGAGCAGGTGCCGGTGCCGCCGCACTGGGGTGGTTTCCGGGTGGCCGCGCAGGCGGTGGAGTTCTGGCAGGGGCGGGAGAACCGGTTGCACGACCGGTTGCGGTACGTGGCGCAGGCGGACGGCAGTTGGCGGGTGGAGCGGCTCAGTCCGTGACGCGCGGCTCAGTCCAGGACGCGGCTCCGTCCGTCCCGTGGCTCAGCCCCTGACGTGGCCCAACGCGTCGTCCAGGAGTGTCGCCCACTGGGTCACCACGCCTTCGCGGCGCTGGGCGTCGTCGGTGAGGAGGTTGGCCAGGCCCAGGCCGCGGGCCATGTCGAGGAGGCCCTGGACGGTTTCGCGGACGCCGGGGCGGGATTCGTCGGCGGCGAGGAGGTCCACGGCTATGCGGTGGGTTTCGCGGCCGACGCGGGCTTCGAGTTCCGTGACGCGGGGGCGCAGCTGGTCCTCGTTGGAGGCGGCGACCCAGAGGTGGAGGGCGGCGCGGAACAGCGGCCCTGTGTAGAGGTCGACGAGGGCCGCCACGACGGCGCGGTGGTCGTCGGCGGCGCCTTGGGGGAACAGGGCGCGCAGGGCGAGGGAGCGTTCCTCGGCGACGTATTCGACGGCGGCGGTGAAGAGGTCCTCGCGGGTCGGGAAGTGGTGCTGGGCGGCGCCGCGGGAGACTCCGGCGCGTTCGGCGACGACGGCGACGGTGGAGCCGGCCCAGCCGTGTTCGGCGAGGCAGGCGACGGCGGCTTCCAGGAGCCGTTGCCGGGTGGCGCGGCTGCGGTCCTGTTTGGGAGCGCGGTCGGGGCGGTCGACGGTGGTCACCGTGGTGTTGACCGGGTTCACAGCACCCATGGGGGATCCCGTCGTTCGAGGAAGGCGGTCATGCCTTCGCGGGCGTCGGCGGAGGCGAACATGCGGGCCGAGAGTGCGGTCAGGTGGGCCGCGTCCCGGTCGAATGTCTCCAGCACCCTAGCTGTGAGCAGGCGTTTCGTCTCGGTCAGGGCCTGGGGGGCCGCTTTGCGCAGGCTGTCCAGGACGGGGGCCAGTACGTCGTCCACGTCGTCGCCCGTCGCTGTCAGCAGGCCGATACGGGCGGCCTCGGTGGCGTCGAAGCGTTCGCCGGTGAGGTAGTGGCGGGCGAGGGCGCGGGGGTCGGTGCGGGGCAGGAGGGTGAGGGAGATGACGGCGGGGGCGACTCCGATCCGTACCTCCGTGAACGCGAAGGTCGCCTCGCCGGATGCGACCGCGATGTCGCAGGCGGCCAGCAGGCCGAGACCGCCCGCCCGTACGTGTCCGGTGACCCGGGCGACGACCGGCTTGGGCAGCTCCACGATCTGCCGCAGCAGGCCGACCAGCGCGTCCGGGTCGGGAGGGTCGCGCAGGTCGGCGCCTGCGCAGAAGGTGGTGCCGGTGTGGGTGAGGACGACGGCGCGGATGTCGCTGTCCTTGCCGCAGTCGGTGAGGGTGTCGGCGAGTTCGCCGACGAGCGCTGCCGAGAGGGCGTTGCGGTTGGCCGGGGAGTCGAGGGTGAGGGTCTCGACTCCCCGCGTGCGGGTGCGGCCGATCAGGGTCACGTGGTCTCCCTCAGCTGCCGGCGCAGGATCTTGCCGGAGGCGGCGCGGGGCACGGCGTCGATGAAGGTGACCTGGCGGACCCGCTTGTAGGGGGCGACGCGTTCGGCGACGTACATCATGATCTCTCCTTCGGAGAGGTCGGGTGCGGACGGCTGGCGGACCACGTACGCGCGCGGGATTTCGTTTCCGTCCTCGTTGTAGACGCCGATGACGGCGGCGTCGGCGATGCCCGGGTGGGTGAGGAGCAGGGCTTCCAGTTCGGCGGGGGCCACCTGGAAGCCCTTGTACTTGATGAGTTCCTTGACGCGGTCGACGACGAAGAGCCAGCCGTCGGCGTCGACGTGCCCGATGTCGCCGGTGTGCAGCCAGCCGTCGGTGTCGATCATCGCGGAGGTGGCGTCGGGGCGGCCCAGGTAGCCCTTCATGACCTGGGGGCCGCGGATGAGGATCTCGCCGGCCTCGCCGACGCCGAGGTCCTTGTCGGGGTCGTCGAGGGAGACGATGCGCATCTCGGTGCCGGCGATGAGGCGGCCGACGGTCCCGGGCGGGGCGTCGTGCATGGCGTCGAGCGGGACGACGTGCGTGCCGGGGGACAGTTCCGTCATGCCGTAGGCCTGGCCGACGGGCGGCAGGTTCAGACGGCGCGAGCAGGCGGCGGCGAGGTTCGCGTCCAGCGGGGCGGCGGCGCTGATGACGTACTTCAGGGACGACAGGTCGTACTGCGCGACCGCCGGGTGTTTGGCGAGGGCGAGGACTATGGGCGGGGCGACGTACAGGCCGGTGATGCGGTGGTTCTGGATGGCGGCGAGGAACTGTTCCAGGTCGAAGCGGGGCAGGACGACGACTGTGGCGCCCACCCTCAGGGGCGCGTTCATCAGGGCTGTCAGCCCGTAGATGTGGAAGAAGGGCAGGACGGCGAGGACACGGTCGCCGGGGCCGGCGGAGATGGCGGGTTCGAGCTGGGCGAGGTTGGTGGCGATCTGGCGGTGGGTGAGCATCACGCCCTTGGGGATGCCCGTGGTGCCGGACGAGTACGGGAGGGCGGCGACGTCCGTCACGGGGTCGATGTCGATCTGCGGTTCGGGGGCCGTGGACGCGAGCATGTCGATCAGCGAGCGGTGGCCGGTCGCGCTGTCGCAGACGAAGATCTCCCGGACGCCGCCCGCGAGTTCGGCGGCCCGGCGGGCGATGTCCAGCAGCGGCGAGATGGTGACGATCCAGCGGGCGGCCGAGTCGCGGAGCTGCTTGGCGAACTCCTCGGCGGTGGCGAGCGGGTGGACGGTCGTGACGGAGGCACCCGCGCGCGTGGCGGCGTAGAAGGCCGTCGGGAAGGCGATGGTGTTGGGGCTGTGCAGGGCGAGGACGTCGCCCTTGCGGACGCCGGCCTCGGCGAGCGCGGCGGCGATCCGCCGGTGGAAGCGGTCCACCTGCTCGTAGGAGAGGGTGGTGCCGTCGGTGCCGTCGATGAGCGCGGGCGCGTCACCGAACTCGGCGGCCCGGCCGAGCACGGCCTCGTGGATGGGCAGTTCGACGGGTGGGACGTCTGCGTACTCGCTGCGGAACATCGGTTCCTCCTCGCACAACGCTGTGCCGGATCAGTACGACTTGGGCAGGCCCAGGGTCTGATGGGAGACGTAGTTGAGAATCATCTCCCGGCTCACCGGTGCTATACGAGCCACGCGTGCGGCCGTTATCAACGAAGCGAGCCCGAACTCGCGCGTGAGGCCGTTTCCGCCGAGGGTGTGCACGGCCTGGTCGACGGCCTTCACGCAGGCCTCCCCGGCCGCGTACTTGGCCATGTTGGCGGCCTCTCCCGCGCCGGTGTCGTCCCCGGTGTCGTACAGGTGGGCCGCCTTCTGCATCATCAGGCGGGCCAGTTCCAGGTCGATGTGCGCCTGGGCGAGAGGGTGGGCGATGGCCTGGTGGGCGCCGATGGGCGTGTTCCAGACGCTGCGGTCGCGGGCGTACTCGATGGCTTTCGCGAGTGCGTAGCGGCCCATGCCGATCGCGAAGGCGGCCGTCATGATGCGTTCCGGGTTGAGGCCGGCGAAGAGTTGCAGCAGGCCGGCGTCCTCGTCGCCGACGAGTGCGTCGGCGGGCAGCCGTACGTCGTCCAGGACCAGCTCGAACTGCTTCTCCGCGGCGTTCAGTTCCATGGCGATGGGGTGCCGGGTGAAGCCGGGCGCGTCGCGCGGGACGATGAACAGGCAGGGCTTGAGGCGGCCGGTGCGGGAGTCTTCTGTGCGGCCGACGATGAGGGTGGCGTCGGCTGTGTCGACGCCGGAGATGAAGACTTTGCGGCCCGTGAGGAGCCAGTCGGGGCCGTCTTTGCGTGCCGTGGTGGTGATGCGGTGGCTGTTGGAGCCGGCGTCGGGTTCGGTGATGCCGAAGGCCATCGTGCGGGTGCCTTCGGCGATTCCGGGGAGCCATTGTTGTTTCTGGTCGTCGGTGCCGAAGCGGGCGATGACCGTGCCGCAGATCGCGGGGGATACGACGAGCATGAGGAGGGGGCAGCCGGCTGCGCCGAGTTCTTCGAGGACGATGGAGAGTTCGGTGATGCCGCCGCCTCCGCCTCCGTACTCCTCGGGGAGGTTGACGCCCAGGTAGCCGAGTTTTCCGGCTTCTGACCAGAGTTCGTGAGGGTGGCGGTTTTCGGCGACGGCTTTGGTGAGGTATTCGCGGCCGTAGCGGTTGCCGAGGGCGGCTACTGCGGATCGTAGGGCCTTGTGTTCTTCGGATTCGATCGTGGGGGTCATGTGCGTCCTCCGGGTGCGGGTTGTGGGTGGCTGGTCGCGCAGTTCCCCGCGCCCCTAATCGGCGTTGTTGTCCACGACCGCCAAGAGGGAGCCGACCTGGACCTGCTGGCCCGGGGTCGCGTGGAGTGCGGTGAGCGTGCCTGTGGTCGGGGCCGAGATCTTGTGCTGCATCTTCATCGCCTCCAGCCACAGCAGGGGCTCTCCGGCCCGTACCGGGGCCCCTACGGACAGGCCCTCGGCGACGCGGACGACCGTGCCGGGCATGGGGGCGAGGAGGGATCCGGGTGCGTGCTGGGTGGTCGGGTCGGGGAAGCGGGGCAGGGCGGTGAGGGTGGTGGTGTTCACGTGCACCTGGTCGCCGTACCGCGCCACCTCGAACTTCCGCCGCACTCCATCCACTTCCAGTACGACGAGACGCGCGTCGGCGTGCACCACCCGCACCCCGTCGGCCGTCAGGCCGCCTCCGCGCGTGTGCCGGTAGCGGGCCTCGTGTTCCTCGCCGGCCATCAGGTACCGCTTGATCTGCGGCTGTGAGGGCACGTTGCGCCAGCCGGCGAAGCGGGAGCGGCCGTGGGCGTCGGCGAGGGCGGCGGCCAGGGGGGCGTACGGGTCGGGGGTGGGGTCGGTGAGTTCGGGGAGGTGGCGGTCGTAGAAGCCCGTGTCCATGCGGGCGGTGGTGAACTCCTTGTGCCACAGGGAGCGGATCAGGAGGTCGCGGTTGGTGGTCGGGCCGTGGATGACGGTTCGTTCCAGGGCGCCGGCGAGTTTGCGGAGGGCTTCCGCGCGCGTGGGGGCGTGGGCGACTGCCTTGGCGAGCATGGGGTCGTAGTGGATGCCGATGTCGTCGCCGTCGGTGTAGCCGGTGTCCAGGCGGATGCCTTCGGGGGCGGTGAGGCGGTGCAGGGTGCCGGTCTGGGGGGCCCAGTCGCGGGCCGGGTCCTCGGCGTAGAGGCGGGCCTCCATGGCGTGGCCACGCGCGCGTGGGGGGTCGGTTTCGAGGGCGTGGCCCTCGGCGACGCGGAGTTGGAGGGCGACCAGGTCGATGTCGAACACGGCTTCCGTGACGGGGTGTTCGACCTGGAGGCGGGTGTTCATCTCCAGGAAGTGCGCCCTGTCGTCGGCGACCAGGAACTCGACGGTGCCGGCGCCGACGTAGCCGACGGCGCGGGCGGCGCGTACGGCGGTGTCGTACAGCTCCTGGGTGAGCTCGTCGGTGAGGCCCGGGGCCGGTGCCTCCTCGATCACCTTCTGGTGGCGGCGCTGGAGGGAGCAGTCGCGGGTGCCGAGCGCCCACACCGTGCCGTGCGTGTCGGCGAGGATCTGCACCTCGACGTGGCGGCCGTTCTCCATGTACGGCTCGACGAACACCTCGCCGTCGCCGAAGGCGCTCGCTGCCTCGGCGCGGGCGCCCTCCAGCGCGGCGGGCAGGTCGTCGAGCCGGCGCACGATCCGCATCCCGCGCCCTCCGCCCCCCGCGGCCGCCTTGACCAGCACCGGCAGGTCGTCCGCGGTGACGTCACCCAAGGGCGCCAGCCCCAGCAGCTGTTTGGCACGTGTTTTGGACGCCATCGCCTCGATGGCCTGCGGGGGCGGGCCGATCCACACCAGGCCCGCGTCCAGGACCGCTCGGGCGAAGTCGGCGTTCTCGGAGAGGAAGCCGTAGCCGGGGTGGACGGCGTCGGCGCCGGCCGCGACGGCCGCCTGCACGATCAGGTCGGCGCGCAGATACGTGTCGGCGGGCGCCGCGCCCGGCAGCCGTACGGCCGTGTCGGCCACGCGCGCGTGGAGGGCGTTTTCGTCGGCATCCGAGTGCACGGCGACCGTCCGGATTCCCAACTGACCGCAGGTGCGGAAGATCCGGCAGGCGATCTCGCCCCGGTTGGCGACGAGCAGAGTGGAAATCATGGACCTCACATCCGGAAGACGCCGAAGCCGCCGCGTACGCCCTCGTAGGGCGCCGTGTGGATGGCGGACAGGCACAGGCCGAGGACGGTGCGGGTGTCGCGGGGGTCGATGACGCCGTCGTCGTAGAGGCGGCCGGACAGGAACATCGGCAGGGACTCGGACTCGATCTGCTGCTCGACCATGGCCCTCAGCGCGGCGTCGCCCTCCTCGTCGTACGGCTGCCCCTTCGCGGCGGCCGACTGGCGGGCCACGATCGAGAGCACGCCGGCGAGCTGCTGCGGGCCCATGACGGCGGACTTGGCGCTGGGCCAGGCGAAGAGGAAGCGGGGGTCGTAGGCGCGTCCGCACATGCCGTAGTGGCCGGCGCCGTAGGACGCGCCCATGAGGACGGAGAGGTGGGGGACCTTCGAATTGCTCACCGCGTTGATCATCATCGCGCCGTGTTTGATGATGCCGCCCTGCTCGTACTGGCTGCCGACCATGTAGCCGGTGGTGTTGTGCAGGAAGAGCAGGGGGATGTCGCGCTGGTTGGCGAGCTGGATGAACTGGGCGGCTTTCTGGGACTCCTCGCTGAACAGCACCCCTTGGGCGTTCGCCAGCACACCCAGGGGATAGCCGTGCAGGGTCGCCCAGCCGGTGGCCAGGCTGGTGCCGTAGCGCGGCTTGAACTCGTCGAAGTCGGAGGCGTCGACGATCCGGGCGATCACCTCGCGCGGGTCGAAGGGGGTCTTCAGGTCGCCGGGGACGATGCCGAGGAGTTCGTCCTCGTCGTACTTGGGGGGTGCGGCCGGGCCCGGATCGTCGTACGCCTTGCGGTGGTTGAGGCGGGCGACCACGCGCCGGGCCTGGCGGAGTGCGTCCTGCTCGTCGACGGCGAAGTAGTCCGCGAGACCCGACACGCGCGCGTGCATGTCGGCTCCGCCCAGGGACTCGTCGTCGCTCTCCTCGCCGGTGGCCATCTTCACCAGCGGCGGACCGCCGAGGAACACCTTCGCGCGTTCCTTGACCATGATCACGTGGTCGGACATGCCGGGGATGTACGCGCCGCCCGCGGTCGAGTTGCCGAAGACCACGGCGACGGTGGGGATTCCGGCGGCCGAGAGGCGGGTGAGGTCGCGGAAGACGGCGCCGCCCGGGATGAAGATCTCCTTCTGTGAGGGCAGGTCGGCGCCGCCGGACTCGACCAGGCTGATGCAGGGCAGCCGGTTGGCGAGGGCGATGTCGTTGGCGCGCAGGGCCTTCTTCAGGCTCCAGGGGTTGCTGGCGCCGCCGCGCACGGTCGGGTCGTTGGCGGTGATCAGGCACTCGACGCCCTCGACGACCCCGATGCCGGTGACGAGCGAGGCGCCCACGGTGTACTCGCTGCCCCACGCGGCCAGCGGCGACAGCTCCAGGAACGGTGTGTCGGGGTCGAGGAGCAGCTCGATGCGCTCACGGGCGAGCAGTTTGCCGCGCCCCCGGTGCCGTTCGACGTACTTCTCGCCGCCGCCCGCGAGGGCCTTGGCGTGTTCGGTGTCGAGGTCGGCGAGCTTGGCGAGCATCGCGTCGCGGTGGGCGCGGTAGTCGGGGCCGGTGGTGTCCAGGGCGGAGGACAGGACGGTCAAAGGAGGGCCTCCGGGATGTCCAGGTGGCGGGAGCGCAGCCATTCGCCGAGGGCCTTGGCCTGCGGGTCGAAGCGGTGCTGGGCGGCGACGCCGGCGCCGAGGATGCCCTCGACGACGAAGTTGAGGGCGCGGAGGTTGGGCAGGAGATGCCGGGTGACCTTCAGCCGACGGCTCTCAGGTATCAGCTGCTGGAATCTGTCAGTGGTCAGCTCATGGGCGAGCCACCGCCAGGCGTCGTCCGTCCGCACCCAGACCCCGACGTTGGCGTTCCCTCCCTTGTCCCCGCTGCGGGCGCCGGCGACAAGGCCGAGAGGGGCGCGCTTCGTGGGCGCGGGTGGCAGCGGCTGCGGCAGGGCAGGCTCCGGTACGTCTTCCAGTACGAGGGTGCCGGCGGCCGGAGCCACAGGAACCCGGCGTCCGTCGTAGAGGACGGCCACATGGCCGACGGCACCATGGGGGACGTACACATCCTCGAAGACCCCATAGGGCGCGCCCTTTCCAGGTGGCGCCAGCATATGGAAGCCGGGGTAACTGGCCAGCGCCAGCTCGACGGCGGCTCCGCTCAGCGCCCGCCCGACCGCATCCTGCTCCGGGTCCCGTACGACCAGCCGGAGCAGGGCGCTCGCGGTCTCCTCGGTGTCCGCGTCGGGCCGGTCGGTGCGGGCCAGTTCCCAGCGCACCTCGGTGACCTTGCCGAGGGCCGCCTCCATCTGCTCCCGCACGAGTGCGGCCTTCGCCTCGATGTCGAGGCCCGTGAGGACGAAGACGACCTCGTTGCGGAAGCCGCCGAGCCGGTTGAGGCCGACCTTGAGGGTCGGGGGCGGGGCCTCGCCGCGGACGCCCTCGACGCGGACGCGGTCCGGGCCGTCCTGCGTCAGCCGTACGGTGTCCAGCCGGGCGGTGACGTCCGGTCCCGCATACCG
The DNA here is from genome assembly GCF_042731325.1 of Streptomyces sp. NPDC059866. Taxonomy (NCBI): domain Bacteria; kingdom Bacillati; phylum Actinomycetota; class Actinomycetes; order Kitasatosporales; family Streptomycetaceae; genus Streptomyces; species Streptomyces sp. NPDC059866. The sequence goes on from NZ_JBHWJT010000013.1 coordinate 63,904, forward strand.
CGCGCCGCCCGTCTCGTACAGCAGCTGGGCCGTCACCGTGCCGACATCCACGAAGCCGCCGGTGCCGGGGTGCTTGGTGATGACGCAGGTGCCGTCCTCCTGGAGCTCGGCGAGCGGGAAGCCGGGGCGCCGGACGTCGCCCTCCGCGAAGAACGCATAGTTGCCGCCGGTCGCCTGCGCCCCGCACTCCAGGACGTGCCCGGCGACGACAGCGCCCGCGAGCCGGTCGTAATCCCCCGGCCCCCAGCCGAAGTGAGCGGCGGCGGGCCCGGTGACCAGGGCGGCGTCCGTCACCCGCCCGGTGACGACGATGTCCGCGCCCTCCCGCAGGCAGGCGGCGATTCCGAAGCCGCCGAGGTAGGCGTGGGCGGCGAGGCTGTCCGGATACCGGGCCTTGAGGTCGTCGCCCTCGACGTGTGCGACGTGCACGGGGATGCCGAGGCGTTCGGCCAGCTTGCGTACGGCGTCCGCCAGTCCGGCCGGATGGAGACCGCCCGCGTTGGCGACGATCCTGACGCCCCGCTCGTGGGCGAGCCCGAGGCACTCCTCCAGCTGCCGCAGGAAGGTACGGGCGTATCCGGCGCCGGGATCCTTCAGTCGGTCGCGGCCCAGGATCAGCATGGTCAGCTCGGCGAGGTAGTCGCCCGTCAGGACGTCCAGTTCGCCGCCGGTGAGCATCTCGCGCATGGCGTCGAAGCGGTCGCCGTAGAAGCCGGAGGCGTTCCCGATGCGGAGGGTCATCCGGCGGCTCCCTTGGGCGGGCGGCCGGTGCCGGGCGGGCCCGCGAAGGCCTGGGCGATGTCCAGCCAGCGGTCGGCGTCCGGGCCTTCGGCGCGCAGGGCGAGGTCGGCGCGGTGGGCGCGCTGGGTGACCAGGAGGCAGAAGTCGAGGGCGGGGCCGGTGACGCGCTGGGCGGCGTCCTCGGGGCCGTATGCCCACAGGTCGCCCGAGGGGCTGCGGAGTTCGACGCGGAACTCCTCGGCGGGCGCCGTGAGACCGTGCACCCCGAAGGCGAAGTCGCGGGCCCGTACCCCGATGCGGACCACATGCCTCAGTCGGTCCGTGGGGGGGCGCACCACACCCAGGGCGTCCGCCACGTCCTGGCCGTGGGCCCAGGTCTCCATGATGCGGCCCGTGGCCATGGAGGCGGCGGACATGGGTGGGCCGTACCAGGGGAAGCGGGCGCCGGGCGGGGCGGCGCGCAGGGCCTTGTCGAGGGCGGTACGACCCTCCCGCCACCTCGACAACAGCTCGGCGGGCGGGAGGTGGGCGCCCTCGTCCGCGCCGTCGTCGACGAACGTGTCCGGCGCGGCGAGCGCCTTCTGCGCGGCCGCCCGGAAGCCGTCGGCGTCCGTGACGGCCAGGTGGGCCTGCCGGTCGGTCCAGGCGAGGTGGGCGATCTGGTGGGCGACGCTCCAGCGGGGGGCGGGGGTCGGGAGCCTCCACTGCTCGGGCGGCAACTCGGCCACGAGCGCGTCGAGTTCCTCGCTCTCCTCGCGCAGATCGTCGAACACGGGCGTCGGATCGGACACGGGGCGCTCCCTCGGGGCACGGCGGTGTGCGGCGCGGTGTGGGGAGCATGGCAGCGACGCCAGAAACAATCAAGCGTGCTTGCATGAAAATATGGCCGCGCTGCACGGAAGTGCTCCGGCGGGCGAGGGGACATGGAAACGGCCCCCCGCCCGGAAGGGCGAGGGGCCGTGGTCGGCCGCAGCGGCCCGGACCGTCAAGAGGCGGCCTTGCCCCTCAACTGTCGCGTCTGCGTCCGCACCGCCCCCATGCTCGCCGCGATGACGAGCGCGATCGCGGCGGCCTCCATGGCGGTGAGGGCCTGGTCGAGGACGAGGAAGCCGGCCGTCGCCGCGAGGGCCGGCTCCAGGCTCATCATGACGGCGAAGGTGGGGGCGGGCAGGCGGCGCAGCGCGAGGAGTTCGAGGGTGTAGGGGAGGACGGAGGAGAGAAGCGCCACCGACGCGCCCAGGCCGAGCGTCACCGGGTCGAGGAGTTTCGTCCCGGACTCGGCGATGCCCAGCGGCAGGAACAGCAGGGCCCCCACCGCCATCGCCAGGGCGAGTCCGTCGGCCTGCGGGAAGCGGCGGCCCGTACGGGCGCTGAAGACGATGTACGCCGCCCACATCGCGCCCGCGCCCAGCGCGAACGCCGCCCCCACGGGGTCGAGGTCGCCGAAGCCGCCGCCGCTGAGCAGGACGACACCGGCGAGGGCCAGCCCGGCCCACACCAGGTTGAGCGCCCGGCGGGACGCCAGGACGGACAGGGCGAGGGGGCCGAGGACCTCCAGCGTGACGGCCGGGCCCAGCGGGATGCGGGCGACCGACTGGTAGAAGAGGCCGTTCATCGCGGCCATCGTGATGCCGAAGACGATCACCGTGCCCCAGTCGGTACGGGAGTGACCGCGCAGCCGGGGGCGGCAGACCAGCAGCAGGACCACCGCCGCCACCAGCAGCCGCAGCGCCACCACGCCGAGCGCACCGGCCCGCGGCATCAGGGTGACCGCCAGGGCGCCGCCGAACTGCACCGAGATCCCACCGGCGAGCACCAGTCCGACGGGACCGAGTGAGCCCCAGCGGCGTCCGGTGCCGTTCGTCGACGCGGGTGCGGCCCGAGCGGGGGTGGGCGAAGGCGTGGTGGTGGCGTCGGGGGTGCTCACGGGCGGTCCAGGGGCTCGGCTCGAGGTTCGTTCATCATGATGCACTGTCGAGTCCAGGGTAGTGGACTACGTCAGGTGTGTGAACCCATTATGCGACTGTCCCGGAGTCAGGGCCCGGACGCCTCCAACGCCTCCGCCAACACCTCGGCCAGGTGCCGCCCCCGTACCCCGGCCAGCTGCTCCAGCTGCGTCCGGCAGGAGAATCCGTCCGCCAGCACCGCCGCCTCCTCCCCCGCGCCCCGCACCGCCGGCAGCAACTGCTCCTCCGCGCACGCCACCGACACCTCGAAGTGCCCTTTCTCGAAACCGAAGTTGCCCGCGAGGCCGCAGCAGCCGCCGCTCAGTTCCCCGGAGAGCCCCGCGGCCTCGCGCAGTCGGCGGTCGGCCGCGTCCCCCAGCACGGCGTGCTGATGGCAGTGGGTCTGCCCCACCACCGCCCGGTCGACCCGGGGCGGCCTCCAGCCGGGGGCGAGTCGCTCAAGGGCCTCCGCGAAGGTCAGAACGCGGCCGGCCAGGCGGCGGGCGCGCGGATCGTCGTGCAGCAGCTCGGGGAGGTCCGCGCGGAGGGCGGCCGCGCAGCTGGGCTCGAGGACGACGACCGGGACGCCGGTCTCCAGCACCGGCTCCATCAGGTCGAGCGTGCGGCGCAGCACCGCACGGGCGCGGTCGAGCTGCCCCGTGGAGAGGTACGTCAGCCCGCAGCAGACGCGGCCCCTGCCTCGCAGGAGGGACACCGGGTCGAGGGCGACCGTCACACCGTCCCCCACCGGCGCCCTCCTGAAGTGCACCGTCGGCGGCAGCGCCACCCGCAGCCCCGCCGCCTCCAGCACGCGTACGGCCGCCTGCCCCACGGACGGCGAGAGGTGCTCGGTGAAGGTGTCCGGCCACAGGATGACCAGGTCGCCGCCGTCGACGGCCTTGTCCCGCCGCTCCCACCACCGGCTGAACGTCCTCGTCGCCAACCGCGGAATCTCCCGCTCCGGCGCGATCCCGCCGAGCCGCTTCGCCGCCCACGCGAGCGGCCGTACGGCGGCCAGGGCGTTGACCACCGGCGCCGTACGCGTGCGTGCCACCGCGCGCAGCCACACCGGCAGCCGGCCCATGCTGTAGTGCGCGGCCGGTCGCCGCCGGCCCTCGTAATGGTGGTGCAGGAACTCCGCCTTGTACGTGGCCATGTCGACCTCGACCGGACAGTCGGACCGGCACCCCTTGCAGGACAGGCACAGATCCAGCGCGTCGCGCACCTCCGTCGACCGCCATCCCTCGGTCACCAGCTCCCCGGCGAGCATCTCGTGCAGCAGCCGGGCACGCCCGCGCGTGGAGTGCTCCTCCTCACCGGTCACCCGGAAGGACGGGCACATGACAGCGGAGCCGGTTGCCGACGTCGTACGGCATTTGGCGACCCCGACGCACCGCCGTACCGCCGCCGAGAAGTCCCCGCCGTCCGCCGGGTATCCGAAGGCGACATCCACCGGCTTCCCGGGCAGGACGGCGAATCGCAGGTTCGCGTCCAGGGGCGCGGGGCGCACCAGCATGCCTGGGTTGAGCAGATCGTCCGGGTCCCACACACCCTTTGCCCGCTCGAAGAGACCGACCGTCTCCGCGCCGTACATCTTCGGCAGCAGCTCGGCACGCGCCTGCCCGTCCCCGTGCTCCCCCGACAACGAGCCCCCGTGCGCCATGACGACCTCGGCGAGCTCCTCCGAGAAGCGCCGGAAGCGGCCGATGCCCGTCTCCGTCAACAGGTCGAAGTCGATACGGACGTGGATGCAGCCGTCCCCGAAGTGCCCGTACGGAGTGCCGCGCAGGCCGTGCGCGGACAGCAGCGCCCGGAAGTCCCGCAGGTAGGCGCCGAGCCGGGCGGGCGGCACCGCGCAGTCCTCCCAGCCGGGCCAGGCCTCGCTCCCGTCCGGCATACGGGTCGCCGTACCGCTCGCGTCCTCCCGTATGCGCCACAGCGCCCGCTGTCCGGCCGGATCGGTCACCACTGTCGAATCGACGACATCGGCCGCCCGCACGATCGCCTCCGCACGCGCGCGTGCCTCCGCCTCCGACTCCCCGCCGGTCTCCACGAACAGCCAGGCCCCGCCCCCGGGCAGCGCGGCCGGCGAGGGCACCAGGTCGGCGGCCATGCCTTCGACGGTCAGGGGGTGGTACGGCAGCAGCCCGGCCGCCGCCTCCGCCGCCGCGCTCTCGTCGGCGTACGCCAGCACGGCGAGCGCACGCGCGCGTGGCGCCTCCACCAGCCGTACGACCGCCTCTGTCAGCACGCCCAGCGTGCCCTCCGAGCCGCAGAAGGAGCGGGCCACGTCGGCGCCCTTCTCGGGCAGCAGGGCGTCCAATGCGTACCCGGAGATACGGCGGGGCAGCTCGGGAAAGCCGGTCCGCAACCGCGCCAACTCCCCCTCCACCAAGGCCCGCAGCCCGTCCGGAGCCCCCGCCCAGCCCTTCCCGAGCCGCAACCGCTCCCCGCGCGCGGTGACCACCGACAGCTCCCGCACGCTGTCCGCGGTCGTCCCCCACGCCACCGAGTGCGAGCCGCACGAGTTGTTGCCGATCATCCCGCCCAGCGTGCAGCGGCTGTGGGTGGAGGGATCAGGGCCGAAGCGCAGGCCGTGCGGGGCGGCGGCCTCCTGGAGGCGGTCCAGGACGAGCCCCGGCTGGACGACGGCGGTGTGCGCCTCGGGGTCCAGGGAGACCAGCCGGTTCATGTGCCGGGTGAAGTCCAGCACCACGCCCGTGCCCGTGGCCTGCCCCGCGATCGACGTGCCCCCGCCCCGCGGCACCACCGGAACTCCGTGCTCCCGGCACACCGACAGCACCGCCGCCACGTCGTCGGCGTCACGCGGGGCGACGACACCGAGCGGGACACGCCGGTAGTTGGACGCGTCCATGGTCGTCAACGCCCGGGACGTGACATCGAACCCGACGTCGCCCCGAACAGCACCGCGCAGCTCCGCTTCCAGATCCCGCATGCGTCCAGCAAACCAAAACGCCGTCTCACCCGACGGACGAGGTTTCGCCCAGGTTTCCCGTACCGGATAACCTCGCCGCGTGGCTGAGATCCAGATTCCCTCTGACATCAAGCCCGCGGACGGACGTTTCGGCGCGGGTCCCTCCAAGGTGCGGACGGAGGCGCTGGACGCCCTCGCCGCCACCGGCACCTCCCTCATGGGCACCTCCCACCGCCAGGCCCCCGTCAAGAACCTGGTCGGCCAGGTGCGCGAGGGCATCCGCGAGCTGTTCCAGCTGCCCGACGGCTACGAGGTGATCCTCGGCAACGGCGGCTCCACCGCGTTCTGGGACATCGCGACGCACGGCCTGATCGAGAACAGGTCGCAGCACCTCACGTTCGGCGAGTTCTCGTCGAAGTTCGCGAAGGCCGCCAAGCTCGCCCCGTGGCTCGCCGAGCCGGACGTCATCTCCACCGACCCGGGCACGCACCCCGAGCCGGTCGCCGAGGCGGGCGTCGACGTCTACGCCTTCACCCACAACGAGACCTCCACCGGCGTCGCCATGCCGATCAAGCGCGTGGCGGGAGCCGACGAGGGCGCCCTGGTGCTCGTGGACGCCACCTCCGGCGCCGGCGGCCTCCCGGTCGACGTCGCCGAGACCGACGTCTACTACTTCGCCCCGCAGAAGTCCTTCGCCTCCGACGGCGGCCTGTGGATCGGCGTCTTCTCCCCGGCGGCGATCGAGCGTGCCGAGCGCGTTCACGCGTCCGGCCGCCACATCCCGGAGTTCTTCTCGCTCCCCACGGCGATCGACAACTCCCGCAAGAACCAGACGTACAACACCCCGGCCCTCGCCACCCTCTTCCTGCTGAACCAGCAGCTGGAGTGGATCAACGGCCAGGGCGGCCTCGACTGGGCGGTCCGCCGTACGGCCACCTCCGCCCGCACGCTGTACGGCTGGGCCGAGGACATCAAGTACGCCAACCCGTTCGTCACCGACCCGGCCAAGCGCTCCCAGGTCATCGGCACGATCGACTTCACCGACGAGGTGGACGCCGCCGCCGTCGCCAAGGTCCTGCGCGCCAACGGCATCGTGGACACCGAGCCCTACCGCAAGCTCGGCCGCAACCAGCTCCGCGTCGCGATGTTCCCGGCGATCGAGCCGGCGGACGTCGACGCGCTGACGAAGTGCATCGACTACGTGATCGAGAAGCTGTAGCGGCTTCCCGTACGACGACGAGGGGCGCCCGGAACTCTCCGGGCGCCCCTCGTCGTTGATCCGTCAGCGGCTCGACACAGGCACCGTCAGCGGCTGAGCTTCTGGAAACGACGGACCGCCAGCGGCAGGAAGATCACCGTCAGCACCACCGGCCACACCCCCGCCATCAGCAGCGCGTTCTGCTCGACCCAGGAGTCGCCGCCGCCGATCGGCGTGCCGAACAGTTCGCGCGTGGCCGCGGCCGTGGACGAGATCGGGTTCCAGGCCGCCACCCAGCCCAGCCAGTCGGGCATCAGCTGGGGCGCGACGAAGATGCTGGAGATCATCGTCAGCGGGAAGGCCACCGCGAACAGTCCGCCCGCCGCCTCCGGGTTGGGCACGATCAGTCCGAGCCACACCCCGATCCAGATGAGCGCGAACCGCAGCCACAGCAGCAGCCCGAACGCGGCGAGGAAGCCCCACCCCCCGTCCGGCCGCCAGCCCATGGCCAGCGCCGTCAGCATCATGATCCCCAACTCGGCGCAGGCGACGATCAGATCGGTCACCCCGCGCCCGGCGACCACCGCGGACGAGGCCATCGGCATCGAGCGGAACCGGTCGATGACGCCCTTGGTGGAGTCGTACACCACGACCGTGGCGGTGTTGATGAAGCCGAACGCCATGGTCATCACGAGCATGCCCGGCATCAGGAAGTCCTGGTAGTCCCCGCCGCCGGGCACCTTCATCGCGCTGCCGAAGACATAGCCGTACAGCAGCACGGACAGGATCGGGAAGCCCAGCTGCCAGGCGATGTTGACGGGCTGGCGCTGGTAGTGGGTCAGACCCCGCCGGACGATGTTCCAGCAGTCGGCGAGCAGCCAGTACGCACGCCCGCGCGCAGCCGGGCCGGTCAGGTCCACGGCGCTCATGCGGCGGCCTCCTTCTCGGTGCGGTGTCCGGTCAGGCGCAGGAACACGTCGTCGAGGCTGGGCCTGCGCAGCCCGATGTCCTCGACGCGGACGCCCTCGTCCTGGAGCGTGCGGGCCACGTCCGTCAGCGCGGACACCCGGTCGGCGACCGGTGCGTGCACCCTCAACTCGGTCTCGTCGGCCTCGGGTTCGCCGTCCGAGACCCGGGCCACCACCTTCACCACCCGGGGGATCTCGGACCGCTCGGCGACCACGACCTCGATACGGTCGCCGCCGACCCGGTTCTTCAGCCCGTCCGGCGTGTCGTCGGCGATGGCCCGCCCCTGGTCGATGACGGTGATGTGCGAGGCGAGCTTGTCGGCCTCCTCCAGGTACTGCGTGGTCAGCAGCACCGTCGTCCCACTCGCCACCAGCGCCCGCACCGACTCCCAGACCTCACCGCGGCTGCGGGGATCCAGCCCCGTCGTCGGCTCGTCGAGGAAGAGGACCGCCGGGGCCAGGATCATCGAGGCGGCGAGGTCGAGGCGGCGCCGCATGCCGCCGCTGTACTTGCCGACACCCCTGTCGGCGGCATCGGTCAGGTCGAACTGCTCCAGCAGCTCGGTGGCGCGCAGCCTGGCCCGCTTCCCACCCAGGTGGAACAGCCGGCCGAACATCTCCAGGTTCTGCCGCCCGGTGAGCACCTCGTCCACCGCCGCGTACTGCCCGGTGAGTCCGATCCTCGCCCGCACCTCGCGCGACTGCCGGGCCACGTCGAGTCCGGCCACCGTCGCGCGCCCGCCGTCCAGCCGGACGAGCGTGGAGAGGATGCGTACGGCGGTGGTCTTGCCGGCGCCGTTCGGCCCGAGCAGTCCGTGCACGGTGCCCTCGCGCACGGCCAGGTCGAAGCCGTCGAGGGCGCGTTTCTCGCCGTAGCGCTTCTCCAGGCCCTCGGCCCGGACCGCGTATCCGTCCATGGTCGTCCCTTCCGATACCCGCACCAACCGAGTACACCGTACCCTTTTTCGCGTACAACGTACTCAGTTTTTCTCCGGGGACATAAGCTGAGGTCATGACGAGCGGCAAGAGCGGCACCGGTGGGCGCACCGGCGCCACGGAGACCAGCGGCAGCGGCGATATCGTCCGCACCCTCGAACTCCTGTGGGACACCGGCCGACGGCCGAGTCGCGGTCCCAAACCCGGGCTGACCCTGGACCGGATCGTGGAAGCGGCCGTCCGGGTCGCGGACACGGAGGGCCTGGACGCCGTGTCCATGCGCCGCCTCGCCGCCGAACTCGGCACCGGTGCCATGTCGCTGTACCGCTACGTCCCCGGCAAGGCCGAGCTGCTCGACCTGATGCTGGACCGCGTCCAGCGCCCCTCCGAGAACCCCGCCGACCTCGGCGACGGCACCTGGCGTTCCGCACTGGAGGCCCTGGGCCGCGCCACCCTCGCCCTCTACCGCCGCCACCCCTGGCTGCTCCACGTCAACCAGGCCCGCCCGATCCTCGGCCCCAGTGCCCTCGACGGCCTGGAGAAGGTCCTCTCCCGCATCAAGCCCATGGGCCTGACCGACCCGGAGCTGGTCTCGGCGATCATCATGGTCGACTCGTACGTCATCGGCGCCGCGCGCACCCAGGTGTACCAGGAGGAGGCCGAGCACCGGTCGGGCCTGACGGACGCGGAGTTCTGGCAGGCACAGGTGCCCGTCCTGGAGAAGGTCATGGCCACCGGCCGCTATCCGGTCATGGCCTCCCTCGCGGACGACACCTGGAGCGCCGACTTCGACCACTTCGAGTTCGGCCTGCAACGCATCCTCGACGGCCTCGAGGTGCTGGTCGCACAGCGGGGCAGCGAGCAGTCTTAGCTAACCCTTGCGCCGCAGCACCCGGAAGCCGAGCAGGACGGCACAGGCGACGACCACCGCGAGCGCCCCGGTCCGGGCCGAGAAGCCCCCGCCCTCATCCTGGCCACCAGCACTCGAACTCCCCTTCCCGGACGGCGACTTCGACTCCGACGACCCCCCGGGCACATCCTCCGGCTCCACCGAACTCCCCTCCCCCTCACTGCCGTACATGAGCTTCGTCCCGTCGGCGGAGTAGGTGACGGACTCCCCCTGCCCCAGGAACGGCACGCTGAGCCGCCCGGTCCGCTCGATCTGCCCGCCGTTCCAGTCGTACGCGATACCGCCGAAGTAGCTGCGTACGGCGAGTTGTTCGCCGTCCGGGGACAGCGCGGCGTCGGTGGCCTCCAGTTCGGGGACGGCGGCAATGGGCTTGAAGACGTTCGTTCCGGAGGAGGACAGCTTCGCCGGCCCCTCGTACAGGTGCCCGCCCTCCTCCTTCTTGTCGATGACGTAGACCCGCCCCGTCTTCGGATGCACGACGAGCGACTCGGCGTCGCGGGCGCCGTCGGAGTACTTCACGACGTACTGCGTGGCCCGCACGGTCCGGTCCTGGAGCTCCTTGGGCTCGGGCAGCTGGTAGATCCAGACGTGGTCCCAGGTGCCGCCGAGGTTGTCGCCGATGTCGCCGACGTAGATCTGGTTGCCCGGGCCGATCGAGACGGCCTCGACGTCACGGGGCGTTCCGACGCCGGTCAGGGTGAGGGTGGCGACGGTCTCGCCGGTCGAGCTGTCCACGGCGTACAGATAGGCCCCGTCGTCGCTGTCGTTGTGGGTCCAGTAGACGCCCGGGTGCTGACGCGATGCAGCCAGCCCGCTGGACTCGGTGATACGCGGGTCCTTGATCGTGAACCCCTCGTCCCCGTCGGCGGCGAAGGCGGACGGCACGGCGAGCGCACCCGTGAGCAGGACAGCGGCGAGAACGGCGAAGGATCGGCGCATGCCCCAAGCCTGCCATCCCGCACGCCTGTTCTGGGCGCGTGGCAGGCTTCACACCCCACCGGCCCCGCCGATCATCCATCATGAGCGGATGCTCAGGTTCATGCCCGTAGGCGACTCCATGACCATCGGCAGCGCGGGCGAACACACCTGGCGTTACCGAATGTGGCGCCACCTGTGCGCGACGTACGGCGGCCCGTTCGGGATCGTCGGCCCGCGCGAGACGCTGTACGACAAGGCCGCCGACGCGCCGACCTCGTACGCCTACGCGGACCCGGACTTCCCCCGTTCCCACCTGGCCGGCTGGGGCGAGGGCTGGCTGCACATGGCACCGCTGATCGGCGAGACGGTGCGGTCGTGCCGCGCGGATGTGCTCCTGGTCTCCTTGGGCCTGATCGACCTGGGCTTCTATACGAACGCGGAGCAGACGGCGGAGAACGTACGGGAGTTTGTGGCGCAGGCGCGGTCGGCAAATCCGCGGGTCCGCATGGTCGTACTCCCGGTGATCCCGAACGTGCGGGCAGAGTCGGACGCGTTGTTCGCCGCCGAGGTCACCCGCTTCAACGAACTGCTGGCGAAGACGATCGCGGACCTGGACGAGCCACGCTCCCCCCTGCTCCTGGCCTCCCCTCCCCCCTCGTACGACATCCACCTCGACACCTACGACGGCACACACCCGAACGCGAACGGCGAGCACAAGATCGCGGCGACGTTCGCGGACACCATGCACCAGGCGTGGGGCGTGGGCGACAGCTACGGCGCCTGACCGCCGACAGCCCACACGAGGAACCCGGCACGGCCCCGCCCACCGCACCCCGCAGATGATGGGAGGATCTGTGCCACCAGCAGGCTCCGCCACCTGGGCTTTTCTCCCGCTGGGTGACACAAATCTGCCAATCCCTGTTCCAGCGCCCGCCCTCGAACCGGCCCCGGCGTGCCCGCGCGCACCCCGGCGACGATCGCCCGCCACGGTCGGCGTGCGGGACGGCGTCGAGGACGCTTACCGGGGTCTGCTGTCCAGGCAGCAGCGGACGAAGTCCTGAACGACGGGGTTGGTGTCGTCGGCGGGGGCCCAGGCGACGCCGACCTGACTGGGGCTGACGCCGATGACCGGGCGGTAGGTGATGCCGGGGCGGGCGTAGTAGCGGGCGGCGGATTCGGGGGCGAGGGCGATGCCGTAGCCGTTGGCGATCGCGCTGAGCCATTCGTCGGGCTGGTCGGTGACGGCGCCGATGCGGACGGGGTGGCCTTCACGTTCCTCGGTGGCCAGCCAGTAGTCCCGCCATCCGCCCGATTCGGGCGGGGCTGCCACGAACGGCTCGTCCCACAGGTCCCGGAAAAGGATCGCATCGCGCTCGGCGAAGGGGTGCGCCGTGGGGAGCACAACACACCGAGGCTCGGTGAACAGCACCGCCACCCGCAACGCGTCCTGGCCGGGGAAGGGCAGCCGCACCAAGGCGGCGTCGACGTCCCCGTCGGCGAGCCCGGCGGACGGGTTCGACCAGGCGGCCTGCCGCATGTCGGCCCGCCAGCCCGGCCGGCGCCGGGAGAACTCCGCGACGATGTGCTGGGTCGCCTCGTTGGCGGCGCTGGCCAGGAAACCGACCCGCAGCACACGAGCCGCCCGGCTGGCCGTGCCCTTCGTCTCCCGCAGTATCCGGTCCCACTCGGCCAACAGCACAGGCACCCGCTCCGCCAGCACCCGCCCCGGCTCGGTGAGCGCCATTCCCGCCCTCGACCGAGTGAACAGCGGCACTCCGACCCGAGCCTCCAGCTGCTTGATCTGCTTCGTCAGCGCCGGCTGGGACACGAACAGCCGCTCCGCCGCACGCGTCAGACTCCCCTCCTCCGCCACGGCGACGAAGCAGCGCAGCAGCCGGGTGTCGACATCCATACCCAAAGGTTATAGACGCAGGTATTGGACGCCAAGCGCACGTTCCGGTGAGGCTTGACGTAGCGATCGGGTCGCGCCTCGCCCACGCTCACCACCTGCTTGACCGAGAGGGAAGGCACATGTTCACCGCCTACCTGCTGATCACCCTCATCACGATCGCGGCCAACGCCGGGATCGCCGTCGCGGACCTCTCGAGGGCCAGGTTCGTCCTCGCCAACTCGGCCGAGGTAGGTGTCCCGGAGTCCTGGATCCCCTGGCTCGCGGCACTCAAGGCCTCCGGCGCCGCCGGACTCCTGCTCGGCCTCCTGGGCGCCCGGTTCCTCGGCCTGGCCGCCGCGCTGGGACTCACCCTGTTCTTCATCGGCGCCATCGCCGCACACATCCGCGCCCGCGTCTACTACAACATCGCGTTCCCGGCCGCCTTCTTGACCCTGGCCACCGCATCCCTCGCCCTGGCGGCCATCGCACGATAGCCGCCACACAATTGGCCGCTTTGGGTCACCAACAGCCCACCCCACCTGAGCTTTCCGCGCCCCAAGGTGAGCCAAAGCGGCCAATTACCGGCCCGGCCCACTGGTCCGACACCCTTCCGCACCCCCACCCACCGGAATCCGCGCAGCGTAAGCGGAGCGCCCTTTACTCGGCTCACGGAAGCACGACACTGACCAAGAAGCGGGCGGCCCCCACGGTCACCGTCGGACGCCGGACACCCGTCCCACCACTTCCCGCAACAGCTCCCCATCCACGAACGGCATGTCAGCCGTAGGCACCGACCTCCAGCCCAACGGCCACGTCGTTCCCGTCAGCGCCGGCACACCCACGTACGCGAGGCTCCGGTCACCCCGGGTCAGGGTGCGGATGGCCGGCGGCCACTTGAACGAGGACGCGGTTTGCGGGGCAACAGGAAGTACACGCTCCGCTCCCCTGCCGCCTCCATCACGATCGGGCCGGCATTGAAGTCCGTACAGCACATCATTTCCGACGCGATCCGTTCAGCGAGCTTCCCCCTGATCCGAACGGCGTCGAAGTGGATACCGGCGTGACAGAGGGCGTGCCCTCTGGCGGGGATCCAGGAGTGGATCCGCGGGGAGTACGTTTCGGCGTTCATGACGCAAACGATTCCCTGCGCTCACATACTGTGACCAGAGGTACGCAAGGTCGGTGCGGGGCTGTGCACTTGGGGAGGTCGTTGTGCACTGCGGTGATCGTGGATCGGAGTCCTTCGGCGCGCTGCTGCGGTTCTTCCGCGAGCGGTCGGGGATGACGCAGGAAGCGTTGGGGAAACACGTCGGCTACTCCAAGTCGCAGGTGGCGATGGTGGAGCGGGGCGAGCGGTCCCCCAAAGGGCAGTTGGTCGAGATCGCAGACCAGGTGCTCGGTGCACAGGGTGCACTACTGGTGCTGGCGGAGAAGGAGTTCGGAAGCGCGGGGCTCCGCCCGTGGACGGAGGACTACTTGGCGGAGGAGAAGAAAGCCGCCGCTCTGCACGTGTACCAGACCCATCTGATCCCGGGTTCGCTCCAGACGGAGGCGTACGCACGGGCCGTCTACGCCTCCAACCGCTACCCCACCCTGGACGACGAAGAAATCGAGAAACGGGTGGCCTCCCGCGTGGAACGCCAGCGGCTCTTCGAGCGCAAGCCGACGCCGAGCGTCAGCTACGTACTCGAAGAGAGCACGCTGACACGTCCGTTGGGCGGCGAAGCCGCGCTCAAGGAGCAGCTGCACCACATCCTCGACATCGGCGAACTCCGCAACGTCGAGATCCAGGTGATGCCGCACGACCGGCAGGTGCACGCGGGGCTGAACGGCGCCATGATCTTGTTGGAGACGGCCGAGCGACAACTGCTCGGCTATATCGAAGGCCCGAGCGGCGGCTACTTCGTCGGCGAACAGCCGGACGTGGGAGACCTGTTCGGCAAATATGGCATTCTGCGGGCTCAGGCCCTCAGCCCCGAGGAGTCCACGAAGGTGATCGAAGAGGTGGCGCGGAAGCTATGAGCACGGACCTCGACTGGTTCAGGAGTAGCTACAGCGGCGGCGAAGGCGAATGCGTCGAGATCGCGCTGAAGTGGACCAAGTCGAGCTACAGCGGCAGCGGGGGCGGCGAATGCCTAGAAATAGCCCCCACCCCCACCACCATCCACATCCGCGACTCAAAGACCCCCACCGGCCCCACCATCACCCTCTCCTCCCCCGCCTGGACCGCCTTCCTCCCCCATGTCACGGCGTAAACCTCACGAACAGCCCCGCCGCGAGAACCGCTGCTGCACATGTCTGGAAGGCTGCCTGGACATCCGGCTCTGGTGGTCGACCGTCACCGCGCCCTGCCGTGAAATCGCCGCGCTGACGGCGTTGTTGACCCTGTTCGGGACCGCACCCGGCGTCGCCGACCCGGCTGCCCCCACGCCTCGGGGTGCGGCCGCGCGCGACCTCTACTCAGCCGTCGCGCGCTACCGCTACGAGATCAGCCCGAAGCTGCCCGCCCGTTGCCCGTACACGCCCACCTGCTCGACGTACGCGATCAAGGCGCTGCACACGCACGGGGCGCTGCGCGGCGGCCTGCTGGCGGTGCGCCGCCTGCTGCGCTGTACGCCCGAGCGGGCGCGGCGGCGGGGCGGGCTGGACCCGGTGCCGCCGGCGCGGTCGCGGTAACTCCTTGCATAGAGCGAACTCCAAGCCGTTGGCTTGACCCCCATGAAGTACACGCAGCTCGGACGCACCGGACTCAAGGTCAGCCGACTGGTCCTCGGCACGATGAACTTCGGACCGCAGACGGACGAAGCGGACAGTCACGCGATCATGGACGCGGCGCTGGACGCGGGGATCAACTTCTTCGACACCGCCAACGTCTACGGCTGGGGCGAGAACAAGGGCCGTACGGAACGCATCATCGGGAACTGGTTCGCCAAGGGCGGCGACCGGCGCGACAAGGTCGTCCTCGCCACCAAGGTGTACGGGAACATGGGCCTGGACGACAACGAGCCGTGGCCCAACCACAACAAGCTCTCCGCGCTCAACATCCGCCGGGCCGTGGACGCCAGCCTGAAGCGGCTGCAGACCGACTACATCGACGTCTACCAGTTCCACCACATCGACCGGGCCACGCCCTTCGAGGAGATCTGGCAGGCCATCGACGTCCTCGTCCAGCAGGGGAAGATCCTGTACGTCGGCTCCTCCAACTTCCCCGGCTACAAGATCGCCCAGGCCAACGAGATCGCCGCCCGCCGCGGCGGCACCATCGGCCTCGTCAGCGAGCAGTGCCTGTACAACCTTGCCGAGCGTCGCGCCGAGATGGAGGTCATCCCGGCCGCGCAGGACTACGGCCTCGGTGTCATCCCCTGGTCGCCGCTGCACGGCGGCCTGCTCGGCGGCGTGATCAAGAAGGAGGTCGAGGGCGGCCGACGCGCTTCCGGGCGGGCCGCCGACACCCTCGCCGACCCGGCCGTACGCGCGCAGATCCAGGCGTACGAGGACCTGCTCGACAAGCACGGCCTGGAACCCGGCGAGGCCGCCCTCGCCTGGCTGCTCACCCGCCCCGGCGTGACCGGCCCGATCGTCGGCCCGCGCACGGCGGAGCAGCTGACGTCGGCCCTGCGTGCCGTGGAGCTGGAGCTGTCGGAGGAGCTGCTGACCGGGCTGGACGAGATCTTCCCGGGACCGGGACCCTCTCCAGAGGCGTTCGCCTGGTAAGGCACAGCACTGCACGGGCGTGGCGGCGGCCTACCCTCCGAACGCCGCCGCCACCGCAACCACCACAAACATCAGCACAAGCGCACCGGCCATGATCCGGTTCCGGGTTTTCGGGTCCACGTATCGAGACTAACCGGCGCCGCCGAGCGGCCAGCGGCCGACCGCCTCGTACCGGGGCTGCTCGGCCGGCACCCCGGACTTCGGCAGGTTGCTGCGCACCAGGACCAGCTCGTCCACCGTCCAGGTACGGCTCCCGAACCCGGCCAGCGCGTCGACGTACGCCCGCACGTTCACCCCGTACCGGCTGCGGGCCACCGTCAGGTGGGCCTTGTAGCGGCGGTGCTCCCCCATCGGCACACCCGCCTTCCGCGCGGCCGCCTCGGTGCGGTCGGCCAGCAGCCCCAGCGTCACCAGATCACCCTCGGCGCCCGCCCACAGCGCCCGCCCGTGCCCGAACTGCCCGCCCCCGCGCAGCGCCAGCGGGAAGGCCGGCGTGCGGTGCGCGGCCCGCTCCAGCCGCGCCGACAGTTCCGGTACGAGGTCGTCCTCGACCTCCCCGTAGAACGCGAGCGTGAAGTGCCACCCGGGCCGCCCGGTCCAGCGCAGCCCGTCCGCGCCGGGCAGCTTCTTCAGCTCGGCCACTTCCGAGGCGAGCTCATGGACGACCTCGTCGGGCGGCAGCACGGCGGCGAAGAGTCTCATGAAGCCAGTCTGCCTCGCGTGTCACGAACTCCGTCGTGCCCTCGTCACCGTACGTATCGTTGTACTGCGCGGCTGCATTCGTGGGAGCGGCAGCCGGGGAGGAGCGCCACGATGACCGTCCTTGAAGACAGGATCGAGATGGCCGAGAGCAGCGGCGAACTCACGCTCGACATGATGTTCGAGTGGCTGGAGAGGATGCCCGTCCCCGAGGGATACAAGGTCGAGATCGTCGGGGGGAACATCTTCATGTCGCCGCAGCGGGACACGCACTGGGAGATCATCGCGGCAATCTACGACCAGTTGCGCACCAAGTACCCCCGGCAGCGCGTGAAGTCCGGCGTCCGTATCGACTACCCGGGCCACCTCAACGGCTTCGCCTCCGATGTCACCCTGATGACCGAAGGCGCCGAGAAGCAGTCCAACGGGCTGTGGCGCCACGAGGACGTCGAGTTCGTGGCCGAGGTCATCTCCAAAAAGACCGCCGCCAACGACTACGGCCCCAAGAAGGACGCGTATGCCGCCGCCGAGGTGCCGGTGCACCTGATCGTCGATCCGTACACCGGCCGCTGGCACCTGTACACGCAGCCGAAGGACGGCGAGTACCGGGGCGAGCTCAGTTTCGACTTCGGAGACGGGATCGACCTCACCGGCACAGTCGTCGGCCTCGTCCTCAAGACCGACGAGTTCCCCCGCGACTGACGCCGTCGGCCCGCCGCGTCACGCCGCCGTCGCCAGCTCCTCCCGCTGCTCCCGGGGAACGAACCGCACCCGCGGATGCCCCGCATTCCACCCCACCGACAGCCGCAGGCCACCCGCGCGGGCCAGTATCAAGCCGATCACGACGGCAGCCAGCGCGGCCACCGCACCGCCGGCCGCAAGACCGACCCTCGCACCGTACGTGTCCGTGATCCACCCGACGATCGGCGCGCCCACCGGCGAACCGCCCAGGAACACCATCATGTACAGGGCCATCACCCGCCCCCGCATCGCCGGATCCGTGGCCATCTGGATGCCGGTGTTGGCGGTGACGTTGACCGTCATGCCGAAGAGGCCGAGCGGGATCATCAGCAGGGCGAAGAGCCACAGCGACGGGGTCACCGCGGCCACTATCTCCACCGTGCCGAAGACCAGCGCCGCCGCGGCCAGGAGCCGCAGCCGGGCCGTGCCGCGTCGGGCGGCGAGCAGGGCACCGGTCACCGAGCCGACCGCCATCAGCGTGTTGAACAGGCTGTACGTGCCCGCGCCGACGTGGAAGACCTCGTCCGCGAAGGCCGACAGGTAGACCGGGAAGTTGAAGGCGAACGTCCCTATGAAGCCGACCAGCACGATCGGCCAGACCAGCTCGGGGCGGCCGGCGACATAGGCCAGGCCCTCGCGCAGCTGTCCCTTGCCGCGCGGGGCGCGCTGGACGGGGTGCAGTTCGCGGGCGCGCATCAGCAGCAGGCCGGCGATGGGGGCGACGAAGGACAGGCCGTTGAAGAGGAACGCCCAGCCGGTGCCCACACCGGTGATCAGGAGACCAGCGACGGCGGGGCCGATCATGCGGGCGGACTGGAAGTTGGCGGAGTTCAGGCTGACCGCGTTCTGGAGCTGGTCGGGGCCGACCATCTCGGAGACGAAGGACTGCCGGGCCGGGTTGTCGACGACCGTGGCGAGACCGACGGCGAAGGCGGCGACGTAGACGTGCCAGACCTCGACATGGCCGGTGATCGTGAGGAACGCCAGCGCCAGACCCGTCATCGCCATCGCGGTCTGGGTGACCAGCAGGGTGGGGCGCTTGGGGAGGCGGTCGACGAGGACGCCGCCGTAGAGGCCGAAGAGCAGCATCGGCAGGAACTGCAGCGCCGTCGTGACGCCGACGGCCGTCGCGGAGCCGGTGAGGCTGAGGACCAGCCAGTCCTGGGCGATGCGCTGCATCCAGGTGCCGGTGTTGGAGACGACCTGGCCGATGAAGAAGAGGCGGTAGTTGCGGATCTTCAGCGAGCTGAACATCGAGGACTTACGGGTGTCCTCCACGGGGTCTTCGGGGGTGTCGTGGGTGGCTGGTGCGGGGGTGGAGTGTGCTCCGGGTCCCGAACTCAAAAGGGTTCGCCTCCTCCGGTGGTGCGGTTACAGATGTGCGAGCTTCTCCAGTACGGGGGCGGCGGCGCGCAGTTTCGCCCACTCGTCCTCGTCGAGGTCCTCGACCAGCGAGGCCAGGAACGCGTTCCGCTTGCGGCGGCTCTCCTCGAGCATCGCCTCGGCCCGCTCGGTCTGCGTGACGACCTTCTGGCGCCGGTCCTCGGGATGCGGCTCCAGCCGGACCAGTCCCTTGGCCTCGAGCAGCGCCACGATGCGGGTCATCGACGGCGGCTGCACATGTTCCTTGCGGGCGAGCTCGCCCGGGGTGGCCGTGCCGCAGCGGGCCAGGGTGCCCAGCACCGACATCTCGGTGGGGCTCAGCGACTCGTCGACCCGCTGGTGCTTGAGCCGACGGGACAGCCGCATCACGGCGGAGCGAAGAGAGTTCACGGCGGCCGCGTCGTCGCCATGGGTAAGGTCCGGCATGTTCTTTAGGGTAACTCATTACCCTAACTAAAGACCAGTGGCGACACGCACAGGTGCCCGTGATCCCCGCCACTGAAACCGGATCATCACCCGTACGAGTGAGTCACTTCCGGAAAGTGACGCACCACTGGGTCGCCTTGCAACCCTCGTGTCCATGGGGACCAGTGTGCTCAGCCTGCGGATCGACGGGGAGCTGCTCGAACGGCTCCGGGATCATGCGGCGAAAAGAGGAATGAGCGTCCAGGACTATGTGATCCGGACGCTCATTCGGGACGACTTCGACGAACGCTTCAAGTCGGCGGTCGAAGAGACGGAGAGGTTCTACGGGGTCACCTGACGGCCCCCGTGCGGCATCAGGTCAGACCCAGTGCCGGCATCAGGTAGTAGAAGGCGAACACCGCCGCCACCACGTACATCGCCGCCGGGACCTCCCGGCCCCGTCCGGCCGCCAGGCGCAGGACGACGAAGGTGATGAAGCCCATGCCGATGCCGTTGGTGATCGAGTAGGTGAACGGCATCATCAGCATCGTCACGAAGGCCGGAACGGCGATCGTGTAGTCCGCCCAGTCGATCTCCTTGACCGAACCGGCCAGGATCAGGAAGCCGACCGCGACCAGCGCGGGGGTGGCCGCCTGGGACGGGACCATCGTGGCGACCGGGGTCAGGAACAGCGCCACGGCGAACAGCGAGCCGGTGATCACGTTCGCGAAGCCGGTCCGGGCGCCCTCGCCGACGCCGGCCGTGGACTCCACGAAGCAGGTGGTGGCCGAGGAGGAGCTGGCGCCGCCCGCGGCGACCGCGATGCCGTCGACGAAGAGAACCTTGTTGATACCGGGCATCTGGCCCTGGGCGTCGGTCAGCTTGGCCTCGTCGCTGACGCCCATGATCGTGCCCATGGCGTCGAAGAACGTCGACAGCAGGACCGTGAAGACGAACAGGGTGCCGGTCAGCACACCGACCTTGGCGAAGCCGCCGAACAGGCTGACCTCGCCGATCAGGCCGAAGTCGGGGGTGGCGACCGGGTTGCCGGGCCAGGTCGGGGTGGTCAGGCCCCAGGAGGGGATGTCCGCGACCGCGTTGATGATCACCGCGAGGACGGTCATCGCGACGATCGAGATCAGGATCGCGCCGGACACCTTGCGCACGATCAGCGCCAGCGTGAGCAGCACGCCGAGGATGAAGACCAGGACCGGCCAGCCGTTGAGGTGACCGGTGGCGCCGAGCTGGAGCGGGACCGTGGTCTGGGCGGCGTCCGGGATACGGGAGACGAAGCCGGCGTCGACGAGGCCGATCAGCATGATGAACAGGCCGATACCGATGGCGATGGCCTTGCGCAGGCCGTAGGGCACGGCGTTCATCACGCGCTCACGCAGGCCCGTGGCGACCAGCAGCATCACGACGAAACCGGCGAGCACCACCATGCCCATGGCGTCCGGCCAGGACATCCGCGGGGCGAGCTGGAGCGCGACGACCGAGTTCACGCCGAGACCGGCGGCCAGCGCGATCGGCACGTTGCCGATGACACCCATGAGGAGCGTGGTGAACGCCGCCGTCAGGGCCGTCGCGGTGACCAGCTGGCCGTTGTCGAGCTGGTTGCCGTACATGTCCTTCGCGCTGCCGAGGATGATCGGGTTCAGCACGATGATGTAGGCCATGGCGAAGAAGGTGGCGAAACCGCCGCGGATCTCGCGCGGCAGCGTGCTGCCCCGCTCGGAGATCTTGAAGAAACGGTCGAGTGCGCCGTATGCGGGCCTGGCTCCCGGCTGTTCAGGGGCGGGGACCTTGGCGGGGGCCGAGGTGGGCATGTTTTTGGTGGTTCCTACGAAGAGAAGTGGTCAGACACAAACCGTTTCAGTATGAACATATGAAGCCGAGATCGGCCATCTCCGCGCGTAGACCTGATCGCCTCGTAAGCTGTCCTCCATGGCGAAGTGGACCCCCAAGCACGAGGCACCGGAGCCCCTGGAGGGCCCCGTCGTCGGCACCATCACCGGCGGCACGATCGTCTGGTTCGTCCTCTTCCTGGTGCAGCTGCCGTTCTACGGCTGGTTCGACGACCACGGGCACACCTGGTGGCTGTGGACCTGCCTGGCCGGCGGAGGGCTGGGGCTGCTCGGCATCTGGTACGTCCGCCGGCGGGACGCGGCGATCAAGCGGTCGGCGCGCGAGGAAACCCCGGCGACACCCTGAGCCCCCCGTACGCCCAGGGCACTACGGCAGTCCTCCCGTAGTCGGATCTTCCGCCCACTCCGGGGGTGAAGCCCCACATCCGCACGTACCGTCGAATGCATGACGCACATCGACGCGGACGCCGAGCTCGGTCCCGCGCACCCCGCACCCGTGCCGTCGGTGACGACCGGGCTGACGGCCGCCGAGGTCGCCGAGCGGGTGACGCGCGGACAGGTCAACGACGTACCGGTGCGCAGCAGCCGGTCGATGGCCGACATCATCCGCGCGAACGTCTTCACCCGCTTCAACGCGATCATCGGCGGGCTCTGGGTGATCATGCTGTTCGTCGCGCCGATCCAGGACAGCCTGTTCGGCTTCGTGATCCTCGCCAACACCGGGATCGGCATCATCCAGGAGTGGCGGGCGAAGAAGACCCTCGACTCCCTCGCCCTGATCGGCGAGGTACGGCCGACCGTGCGACGCGAGGGGGTCACCGCCGAGGTCAGTACGTCCGAGATCGTGCTGGACGATCTGATCGAGATCGGGCCGGGGGACAAGGTCGTCGTCGACGGGGTGTGCGTCGAGGCCGACGGGCTGGAGATCGACGAGTCCCTGCTCACCGGTGAGGCCGATCCGGTCGTCAAACGGCCGGGGGACCAGGTCATGTCCGGAAGCTTCGTGGTCGCGGGCGGTGGCGCGTTCCGGGCGACCAAGGTGGGGCGTGAGGCGTACGCCGCCCAGCTCGCCGACGAGGCCTCCCGCTTCACTCTCGTCCACTCCGAGCTGCGCTCCGGGATCTCCACGATCCTCAAGTACGTGACCTGGATGATGGTCCCGACCGCGATCGGCCTGATCATCAGCCAGCTCGTGGTCAAGGACAACGACCTCAAGGACTCCCTCGCCCGCACGGTCGGCGGCATCGTGCCGATGGTCCCGGAGGGGCTCGTCCTGCTCACCTCCGTCGCCTTCGCGATCGGTGTCATCCGGCTCGGCCGGAAACAGTGCCTGGTGCAGGAGCTGCCCGCGATCGAGGGCCTCGCCCGCGTCGACACCGTCTGCCTGGACAAGACGGGCACCCTCACCGAGGGCGGCATGGACGTCACCGCGCTGCGCCTGCTGGACGGCCACGACGAGACCTACGTACGGCAGGTCCTCGGCGCCCTCGGCGAGTCCGACCCCCGGCCGAACGCCTCCCTCCAGGCGATCATCTCCGCCTACCCGGACGGCGAGGAGTGGCGCGTCACCGAGGCGCTGCCCTTCTCCTCCGCCCGCAAGTACAGCGGGGCGTCCTTCAGCGAGGGCAACGGCGAGGCCAGTACGTGGCTGCTGGGCGCCCCCGACGTGCTGCTCGCGGAGGACGATCCCGCCCTCGCCGAGACCGAGCGGCTGAACGAGGAGGGCCTCAGGGTCCTGCTGCTCGCCCGCACCTCCGGCGACCTCGACTCCCCCGACGTCACCCGGGACGCCAGGCCCGCCGCCCTCGTCGTACTGGAGCAGCGGCTGCGGCCGGACGCCGCCGACACCCTGCGCTACTTCGCCGAGCAGAACGTCCGCGCCAAGGTCATCTCCGGCGACAACGCGGTGTCGGTGGGCGCGGTGGCGAGCAAGCTCGGGCTCGACGGCGGCACGGTCGACGCCCGTCGGCTGCCCGCCGACCGGGACGGCATGGGCCGGGCCCTCGACGAGGGCACGGTGTTCGGGCGGGTCACCCCGCAGCAGAAACGGGACATGGTGGGGGCGCTCCAGTCCCGCGGGCACACGGTCGCCATGACCGGCGACGGCGTGAACGACGTTCTCGCCCTGAAGGACGCCGACATCGGGGTCGCGATGGGCACCGGCTCGGAGGCGACCCGGGCGGTGGCGCAGATCGTGCTGCTGAACAACAGCTTCGCCACCCTGCCGTCGGTGGTCGCGGAGGGCCGGCGGGTGATCGGCAACATCACCCGGGTCGCCACGCTGTTCCTGGTGAAGACGGTCTACTCGGTGCTGCTGGCCGTCCTGGTGGTGTGCTGGCAGGTCGAGTACCCGTTCCTGCCGCGTCATCTGACCCTGCTGTCGACGCTGACGATCGGTGTCCCGGCGTTCTTCCTGGCCCTCGCGCCCAACAAGGAGCGCGCGCAACCCCACTTCGTGCGGCGGGTGATGCGGTACGCGATACCGGGCGGGGCGCTGGCCGCGCTGGCGACCTTCGGGACGTATCTGATCGCCCGTCAGTACTACACCGGTCCGGGCGCGTTGGACGCGGAGACCAGCGCGGCGACGCTGACGCTGTTCCTGATCGCGATGTGGGTGCTGGCGATCATCGCCCGGCCGTACACCTGGTGGCGGATCGGGCTGGTGGCGGCGATGGGGGCGGGGTTCCTGGTGGTGCTGGTAGTGCCGTGGCTGCAGGAGTTCTTTGCGCTGAAGCTGGTGGGCGTGACGATGCCGTGGATCGCGGTGGGGATCGCCGCGGGTGCGGCGGTCGCCCTGGAGTTCCTGTGGAAGTGGGTCGACCGCCGGGTTCCCGCCTAGGGCCCGCCCAGGGCCTAGTTCACGTCGACGTAGTCACCGGCCACGGTGGCCGGCGCGGTGCTGGTGATACCGGCGTAGGTGAAGCGCCAGTAACCGTCGACCGAGGCCTTCACCGTGGTCTTCAGGGCGCCGCCCGCCGCGGTCTGGATGCCCTTGACGTTGGTGTAGTTGGTGGTGCCCGCCTTGCGGAACTGCAGCACCACCTTCTGGCCGCTGGGCAGACCGACGTACGTGCCCGTCTCCCAGTTGGCGCGGGTCAGCTTGCCCGTGATCGTGAGGGTCGCGTCCTTCTTCACCGGCTCCGGCGAGGCGTTGACCGTCAGCTTGGAGTTGCGCTGCACCAGTGTGGTGCCGAGGTCGCCCTGGTCGGCGTACCCGACCTTGGTGATGTCGAAGTTCTCGCCCGCCGGGTCCTGGCCGTTGTACGCGATGGCCAGCGCCGCGCCCTTCCAGGTGCCGGCGTCGGTGTTGAGCAGGTCGCCCTCGCCCGGGTAGACGTCGATCTTGCCGGTGCAGGTGGCGGTGGTCGCCGTGGCGGTCGTGCAGGTGGCCGGGTTCACGCCGAACAGGGTGGTGTCGGGCGTGGCGAACGCGCCCCGGTAGAGGTAGGGGCCGGTCAGGAAGTCCTGCGCGGTGATGTCGACGTCCGCTCCATGGGTCAGCGTGTAGGTGACCGTCGTGGAGTAGTGGCCGGTGGTGCCGACCTTGACCGCCTTGGCGATCTTGAAGTTGGAGAAGGAGGCGTCCAGGGCGTACGGCTCGTCCTGGGCGGCCTTGGTGCTGAACGCCGTCGCACCGGAGGGGGCGTGGGCGGCCTGGCGGATCTTCGCGACGGCCTCGCGGTAGTCGGCGCCGAAGACGCCGGAGACATCGGCGGCCTGAGCGGCCGGTACGGCGAGGGCGGAGAGGGCCAGGGCGCCGGTCACGGCGGCGACGGTGGCTCGTATACGCATGCGTTCCCCAGTGAGTGGTCGTGGAGCCTGTTGGCTCACCTGATCAGATAGGCGAACGCCGGTAACGGTTGCTCCGGCAGGGAAAGTTGGGAAAAAAGCACCCGGCCCCGGATGGCTTCCGGGGCCGGGCGTCGGGTGATGCGCCTGCTGCTTACTGCACGTCGATGTAGTCGCCCGCGGCGTTGACGGCCGCGGTGCTGGTGATGCCCGCGTAGCTGAAGCGGTAGTAACCGTCGGCGGAGGCCGTGACGGTCGTCTTCAGCGCGCCGCCCGTGGCGGTCTTGATGCCCTTGACGTTGGTGTAGGTGCTGGAGCCCGCCTTGCGGAACTGCAGCACCACGCTCTGGCCGCTGGGCAGGCCGGAGTAGGTGAGGGTCTCCCAGTTGGCGCGGGACAGCTTGCCGCTGACCGTGATGGTCTTGCCCTTCACCACCGGCTCCGGCGAGGCGTTGACCGTCAGCTTCGACGCGCGCTGGACCTTGTGGGTCTTGTAGTAGTCGTTCCAGTAGATCTCGCCGTCGTTGGAGAGCACGCCCGCCGTCACGTGCCAGTTGCCGGCCAGCGAGTTCTTGAGCAGGTCGACGTAGGTGTCACCGGTGATGGTGAGCTTGCAGGTCGACGTCGTGGCGCTGGAGGCGGTGCAGGTGGCGGCCTCCTCGTTCGGGCCGAGGTAGCCGTCGACGTCGGTTTCGACGTCGGTGCCGTGCCACAGGTCGATGTAGGCGTCCGCGATGCCGCTCTCGTGGGTGGCGGTCAGGGAAACCGTGAAGGTCTTGACGGTGGTGGTGCCGAACACGAGGTTCTTGCCCGCGTTCACCGTCACGTTGGAGACGGTGGGCACGGCGGCGGCCGTGCTGAACGCCGACTTGGCGGAAGAGGTGCCGAAACGCTCGGCAGCGCTCGGCCGGTCCAGGCTCGCGGCATCCCGCGAGTCGGCCTGCGCGAACGGCACGGCGAGAGCGGACAGGGCCAGGGCGCCGGTGACGGCGGCCACGGTGGCTCGTATGCGCATGTGTTCCCCACGTGGAGAGGGGCCCCGACTGTGGTCGTTCCCTACGGCTCGTCGTCGGCCGGGGCCCAAGTGATCGTGGAGCCTGTTGGCTCGCATGATCTGACATGTGACCGGTGTGGATGGTTGCACGTCGTACGAAAATTTTGTGGGAGAAATTCTGAGGCTCTGTGAACGCTCAGTCGAACCACCGGTCCCGCGCCAGCTCCGCCGTCCGTGACGGGTCCTCCAGCAGCGCCGCCACCTCGAAGCGCCGCGGCCACTGGCCCGCCGCCCAGGCCAGACCGGCGGCGACACCCTCCAGCGTGGCGGCGTGCAGTACGCCGTCGGAGGTGACCCGCCAGTCGATCTCCACACCGTCGACGACGAGTTCCTCGTGCTCGACGTACGTGCCGGGCGTCCGCGGGCCCAGCAGCACCCGCACCGGCTCCGGCACCTCGTGCTCGGTGCCCTCGGAGTCCACCTCACCGGTGACGGACTCGCTCAGCCGCCGCACCTGGAACAGCTCCGCCAGCTCGGCGGCCCGGGCCGGCGGCACCGGCAGCAGGGGCACACCCTCGGTGAACGGCAGCAGGTCCGGCGAGTCGACGACCACCGCGTCGGCCGCGTCCACGACCTCGACCCGTCCGTCGACGACCGCCCGCAGCTCGTCCGGCAGGGTCACCTGGTCCGGGTCCAGCTCGGCCAACGCGCCGTACAGTCCGTGCAGTTGGGCGCCGGTGACCGGCCGCTCGGGGTCGGCGAGCCGCTCCAGCAGCTCGGCGGCGCCGCCCGGCTCGTCCAGGAGGGCCGCCACCGACGTCCGTACGCCGAGCGCCCGCAGCACCTGCTCGTCGTCGAAGCCGGTGGCGTCGGCCTCGTCGTACAGGCCGCGCAGCAGCGGATCCCCACCGGCGGCGAGCAGCCCGGCGGGGCGGCGTCCGTCGAGCACCGGGTGCCCGCGCAGCCACCACGCCGTGTAGGGCCGTACGACCTCATGGGTGCCGTCGGGCAGCAGGATGCGCACCGGCTGGACGAGCGCGTCGCGCAAGGGGGGTTTCGACAGCAGAGAAAGAGCCTGTGACCACTTGTCGTCGTCCACGAGATCCAGATCCCGTACGGCGATGAGTTCCGTCGCCACCGGCGGCACCGGCGAGTCCGGGAAGCGGTCGAGGATGTCCTCGCACCAGACGTCCACGGCGTCCAGCAGACCGGGGTCGTCGGGCTCGGCGAAGTCCCCTTCGCGGGGCTCGAGTTCGTCGGGATCGAGGACGACGTCGGTGGCGCGGACCAGCGCGAAGTCGGCGAGGACGCCACAGGCGGCGAGCGGCTGCTCGCCGAAGCGCTCGGCCAGCTCGGCGTCGACGAAGGCGAGTTCACCCTCACGCATGACCTGGGAGAAGGGGCTGCCGGGGAAGACGAGTTCGCCTGCCGGGGCCAGTTCCCCTTCCTCGTCCGGGAGGGCGAGGGCGCCCAGCCAGGGCTCGTCACCGGGTTCGAGCCCGGCGTCCCGCACGAGCGCGAGGACGGTGTCCGCCAGCTCCTCGGCGTCGGGGGCGTCCTCCTCCCACAGGGCGCCGCCCTCGTCGTCGAGGGAGACGGCGACGGCGGCGCGCACCTGCGGGGTGGTGAGCACGGCACGCGGGGTCGCGGGCAGGGCGCCGAGCTTCTCCAGGAGCGGGTGCGCGGCGTCCGGGTGGGCGACCTTGAGGCCGAGCCGGGCGAGGACCTCGGGGTCGATGCGGGCGGCGTCCGGGGTGGGCAGGAGGACCTGCCGGGGCCCGATCGTCGTGCGCCGGTCGGCCAGCGGCACGGGAAGCCCGGTGAGCCGGTCCGGATCCACTCCCGCCAGGCTGTCGTACAGCCGCCGCCACCAGCCGGGCTCCTTCTCCAGGCCGGCCAGCCGGTCGACGGCGTCGCTCAGCCGGACCCGGGCGACCCCGAGCGTGCGCAGTTCGACCCGCCGTTCCAGCCCGGCGGGCAGCAGCGTGGGCAGCACCTCGGCGAGGACCCGTACGGTGTCGGCGCCGGCGCCCTCGACGACCTCGGCGTCGCGCGGCCGGAGGGACTCGGGCAGCTCGTCGGAGCCGTCGCCGGAGGGCGGAACGGCCGGCGGCAGGAAGGACGTCCGCGGCAGCCGCTCGAGAATCGCCTGCCGCAGCGCCCCGTCCAGCTCGCCCTTCCCCAGCGGGCCGGGCACGAGGTCGATGATCGCCTCGGTCACCGGCCGCCATTCGGCGAGGAGTTCGGCGTACGCGTCCGCCGCGCGCTGCACGACGAAGTCGGTCAGCGGGCCGGGCGCGGCGTGCCGGCGGGTGGTGTCCAGCGGGAACGACGCGATGAGCAGGGCGGGCACGCCGAGGGGCTCGTCGCTGGGGGTGGGGGCGTGCACGACGGGGCTGGTGCGGGGCCGGACGGGGGTGCCGTGGGCGGCGTCGATGGGCACGGCCCAGGTGACGGACCAGTGGGGGCGCAGCCGCTCCTCGACGGGGCGGCCGGCGAGCAGATCGGGCGTGAGGGGGCCGTGGGCGGAGGAGGTGCGCCAGTGGGTGACGCCGTCGCGGGAGTCCTCCACGACCGTGAAGGCGCCGTCGGTGCTGCGGCGCACGGCGCGGGGGGCGTCGCCGTCGATCTCGACGACGACCTCTTCCAGTCCCGGCAGGGTGAGCAGCAGGGAGTCGTCGACGGCGCGCAGCAGCCGCTCGGCGAGATCGGCGGCGGCGGTGTCGCGCAGCGGCAGGATGACGACGGTGTCGTACGGATCGGGCGCGGTGCCCTCGGCGGCGAACGGCAGCCGCAGCAGGGGCACGTGCCCGTCCCGCCGGCGGATCTCGTCACCCAGGCCCGGGCTGTGCCGGGCGGTGTCGGCGGCGAGGTCACGGGCCTCGGCCAGGGACCAGCGGACACCGCCGTGCCGGCCGACGACGGCGGGCTCGTCGGTGACGGCCAGTACGGCGGCGAAACCGACGCCGAAGCGGCCGATGGACGGCGTGTCCCGCTTGGCGGAGGCGCGGAGCGTGGCCAGCGACTCGACGCCGGCGGCGTCCAGGGGGGCGCCGGTGTTGGCGGCGAAGAGGACGCCGTCGCGGAGGGTGAGCCGGAGCCGGCCGGGCACGCCGGCGCGGGCGGCGGCGTCGGCGGCGTTCTGCGCCAGCTCCACGACGAGCCGGTCCCGATAGCCGCCGAGGACGAGATCCTCCTCGGCGTTCGCGTCCTCACGGAACCGCGCCGGGCTGGTCGCCCAGGCATCCAGCACTCCGCGCCGCAGACGAGCCGTCCCGAAGGGGTCCGCACCTTCGGCGGCAGGCCGCACGAACTTGCTCACGTTCACTCTCCTCATCGCCGTGAGGAGAAGGTATCGCGCGGGAGCGACGACCGTGACGTCACGATCTCGGCCGGCCCCGGAGTCGGGACGCTACGAATGCCCCAGCTCGGCCGCCGACTCGTCGGGCACCTCCGGAACCGACCCGGAATCCCGCGCCGGCCGCAGCGGGAACGGATCCACCCGCGTCTCGTCGATCACCGGCGGAGTCGGCTGCGGCGGCTTCGGCATCACCGCGGCCTCGGAGTGCCCACCGCACCCGTACGCCAGCGACACCACCCGGCCGTCGGCCGGTGAGAACTCGTTCGCACAGACCCCGAAGGCCTGCCCCAGCGACCCTCCGATCGGCACCAGGAAGCCGCAGCTCGCGCAGGACGCCGGCGCGGCCTGCGCCATCGGCGTCTTCGGGCCGAAGCCCTCCTCCCAGCGGTCGGCGGCCACATGCAGCCCGTACCGGGACAGCACCCGGGCGCGGCGCATGCCCAGCTCCTCGGCGACCGCCGCGATCGAGCCGCGCGTGGGTGCCGTCGGGAGGGCAGCCGGCGGGCCCGCCGTGACCTCGGCGTCCTCGGCCTCCACCAGTTCCGCCATGTCATGGGACACCGCGGAGTTCGGCGGCGGCTCCTCCTCGCCGGTGAAGCCCGGCTCCAGCCGCAGATCCTCGGCGTCCGTGGGAAGCAGGTCGCCGGGCCCCATGTCGCCGGGGCGCAGCCGCTCGCTCCACGGCACCCACTCCGGCGCCAGCAGCGCGTCCGGGCCGGGCAGCAGGACGACCTCGTCCAGCGTGACGATCTTCGCGCGGGACGCCCTGGCCACCGTCACGGCCCAGCGCCAGCCGCGGTACCCGAGCTCCTTGCACTCGAAGAAGTGCGTGACAACGCGGTCGCCCTCGGAGGCCGTGCCGACGTGCTCCCCGACGACCCCGGGCGCGGCAGCCTCCTCGGCTGCGGCGCGGGCGAGGTCGACGGCCTCGGCGCACAGGCGGTCGGGGGTGCGGCTTCGCGTGGTCGCTGCGCTCACAGGTATCGCTTCTCTCCTACGCCGTCTCTCGGGTGCGGTGCCCTGAGGCGTCGGGGCGGACGGAGCGGACCTGGGGACCGCGTCGACGTCCGCGCGCCATCGCGCTCGGGCGCACCTGTCACCATCCATTCTGCGGGATGGCCGAGATATGCACGCTACCTGTTGTCCGGCGCTGGGCCTACACCGGCGGGAGTCTTCGCTGCTTCCCGGCGGTCTTTCCGGCCCGCCCACCGGACGCGGCGACCTGTGAAGTGCACGCCCATACGCGCCGTAACCACACTACGGACGCCGCTCTCGGGGCACTATGACGGGGTGGCAAGCGGCATCAAGGGCAGCAGCGGACGCAGCGGAACGGGCCGGACGCGTGGCTCACTCCGTTCGCTCGGCCGTGCCCTGCACTTCCCGCTGACGGGTACGGCCCGCGGTATCCGCAAGGCGACCCACGCGCACGGCGCCGGTGAGTCGGGGCTCGGCAAGCTGATCGAGCTGCACGGCGTGAACGGCGCGGGCGATGTCATGATCACCGTGGCGCTGGCCTCCACCGTCTTCTTCTCGGTGCCGACCGACGAGGCCCGCGGGCGCGTCGCGCTCTACCTCGCGATCACCATGGCGCCGTTCACCCTGCTCGCGCCGGTGATCGGCCCGCTGCTCGACCGGCTCCCGCACGGCCGCCGCGCGGCGATGGCGGGCGCGATGCTGGCCCGGGCGCTGCTCGCGCTGGTGCTGTCCGGGGCCGTCATCACCGGCGGTATCGAGTTGTATCCGGCGGCGCTCGGCGTGCTCGTCGCGTCGAAGGCGTACGGGGTGGTCAGAAGCGCCGTGGTGCCCCGGCTGCTGCCGCCCCGGTTCTCCCTGGTGAAGGCCAACTCCCGGGTCACCCTCGGCGGGCTGCTGGCGACCGGTGTGGCGGCGCCGGTCGGGGCGGGGCTCCAGGCGATCGGGCCGCGCTGGCCGCTGTACGGCGCATTCGTGATCTTCATGGCCGGAATGTTCCTGTCGTTCACCCTGCCGCCGAAGGTGGACTCGGCCAAGGGCGAGGACACCGCGCTGCTCGCCGCGGACGCGGACCATCTGCACGGACCGCACCTGCGGCCGGTCAAGCGGCCGGGGCTCAGGACGGTCGGGACGGCGGTCACCCACGCGCTCGGCGTCAACGCGGCGGTCCGCTGCCTCGCCGGGTTCCTGATCTTCTTCCTGGCCTTCCTGCTGCGCGAGCACCCCATGACCGGGCAGAGCGCGGCGGTGTCGCTGGGCATGGTGGCGGTCGCGGCGGGCGTGGGCAACGCGCTGGGTACGGCGGTGGGGGCGGCCCTGCGGGCACGGGCGCCGGAGCTGATCATCGTGACCGTCGTGGCGGTCGAGCTGGGCGTGGCGATCACGGCGGCGGTGTTCTTCGGCGCGTTCCTGGTGGCGTGCCTGGCGGCGGTCGCCGGGTTCGCCCAGGCACTGGCCAAGCTGTCCCTGGACGCGCTGATCCAGCGGGACGTACCGGAGCTGGTGCGGACGTCGGCGTTCGCCCGCTCGGAGACCCTGCTGCAGATGTCGTGGGTGATCGGCGGCGCGATCGGCATAGCACTGCCCCTGAACGGCACCCTCGGCCTCGTCGTGGCCGCCTGCATCGTCGCCGCCGGCTGGCTGACGACCGTCCGCGGCCTGCTCGGCTCGGCGCGGCGCGGGGGTGCGGCCCGGGCGCGGGTGGTGTAGGGGTGGGCGTGGCGGGTGGTGCAGGGGGTGGGCGAGTGGCGTAACGCACGGCATGGCCTGTACCCCACGTGGGGAGCGGGTCGCGCGTGACCGATAGCCTTCGGACATGACCACGATGCAATCCGTTGTGCGACGCCGCCGCGCCGTCGCCGCCGCCGGCGCCGTTTCCGCCGGACTGCTCGTCCTGTCGGCCTGCGACAAGCCGTCGCCGATGTCGACGATCACCGTCGGTTCGAGCTCGGTCAGTTCGGAGGCCACCTGCTACCACGAGGGTGACGCTCTCACGGCCGAAGAGCGGTCCGGGTGCCTGAAGGAGGAGGACATCAAGTCCATCTCCGTCGATCCGGCCGAGACCGTGCGCTTCGGTGTCGACCCCGAGATCGCCGACCAGGGCTGGACGATCCTGATGAACGGCCAGCCGCTCGTCGAATCCAGCAAGAAGACGTACCAGACGATCCCCGGCAGCGTGTTCTTCAACGCCCAGTACGGCGCCCAGGGCAACTCCACGCTGGTCTCGATCATGGGCGGCGAACAGCAGGCCCCCACCGGCCTGTGGAACTTCAGGCTGAAGAAGGACGCCTGACCCTCGCCGCAGTGTCCCCCGCAGGCATCCTCGTAGCCACCGCCGTCCCCGCCGAACGGGACGCGGTGGCACGTGCGTTCCCCGGCCCGGTCACGGACGTGGCACTCCCCGGAGCCGTCCTGCACCGGCCCCCCGCCGGCCCCGACCTCCTCGCCGCCGGCGTCGGCCCCGCCCTCGCCGCCGCCTCCACCGCGGCCGCGCTCACCGCCGCAGCCCTGGCCGGCACCCCGTACGCCCTGGTCGTCTCGGCCGGGATCGCCGGCGGCTTCGCACCCGAAGCTCCCGTCGGCTCGCTCGTCGTCGCCGACGAGATCACCGCGGCCGACCTGGGGGCCGAGACCGCCGACGGCTTTCTGCCGGTCACGGAGCTGGGCTTCGGCACCGTCACCCACCGTCCGCCGCACACCCTCGTACAGGCCGCCGCCGACGCCACCGGAGCCCGCGTCGGCCCGGTCCTCACCGTGTCGACGGTGACCGGCACCGCGGCCCGTGCCACCGCCCTGCGCGCCCGCCACCCGCGCGCCCTCGCCGAGGCCATGGAGGGCTTCGGCGTCGCCGAGGCCGCCGCCGCGCACGGCACACCCGTCCTGGAGCTGCGCGCGGTGTCCAACCCGGTCGGCCCGCGCGACCGCGCCGCCTGGCGGATCGGCGAGGCTCTGGCGGCGCTCACCGAGGGGTTCGGGAAGCTCGCGCCCGTACTGGAGAGTTGGAAGCAACCATGAGCCCTGACATGCGTTCGCTGCAGATCGCGTACTCCCCCTGCCCCAACGACACCTTCGTCTTCGACGCCCTCGCCCACGGCCGCGTGCCCGGCGCTCCCGCGCTCGACGTGACCTTCGCGGACATCGACATCACCAACGGCATGGCCGAGCGCGGCGAGTCGGACGTGCTGAAGGTGTCGTACGCGGTGCTGCCGTACGTCCTCGGCGAGTACGCGCTGCTGCCGTGCGGCGGGGCGCTGGGGCGGGGGTGCGGTCCGCTGGTGCTGACGCGGGAGCCGGGCGTCGATCTGGCGGGCCGTACGGTCGCGGTGCCCAGCGAGAGGTCGACGGCGTATCTGCTGTTCCGGCTGTGGGCGGCCGACACGCTGTCCGGTGGGGTGGGCGAGATCGTGGTCATGCCCTTCCACGAGATCATGCCCGCCGTGCGGGACGGGAAGGTCGACGCGGGACTGGTGATCCACGAGGCGCGGTTCACGTACCAGAACTACGGGCTGCACAAGCTCGCGGACATGGGCGAGCACTGGGAGAACACCACCGGGCTGCCCATCCCGCTGGGCGCGATCATCGCCAAGCGGTCACTGGGGGCGGACACGCTGACGCTGCTCGCCGAGTCCGTCCGTGCCTCTGTACGGGCGGCCTGGGACGACCCCGAGGTGTCCCGTCCGTACGTCATGGAGCACGCCCAGGAGATGGACCCGGACGTCGCCGACCAGCACATCGGGCTGTACGTCAACGAGTTCACCGCCGACCTCGGCGAGGACGGCTACGCGGCCGTACGCGGACTGCTCACACGCGCGGCGGCCGAGGGGCTGGTGCCGCCCCTCGGGCCGGAAGCGCTGGATTTCCCCTAGTCGGGGGCTTGTGTCGGGATTTACACGTCGAGCTGGTCGGCGACCGCTCGGAGCAGGCCGGCGATCTTCTTGCCGGAGGCCTTGTCGGGGTAGCGACCCTTTTCGAGCATCGGGGTGATGTTCTCCAGGAGGGTCGTCAGATCCTGGACGATGGAGGCCAGCTCGTCCGGCTTCTTGCGCTGTGCGGCCGCGACCGACGGGGTCGGGTCCAGGATGGTGACCGAGAGGGCCTGGTCGCCGCGCTGTCCGGCGACCACCCCGAACTCCACGCGCTGACCTGGCTTGAGCGTCTCGACTCCGGCGGGGAGAACGGAGGAATGGACGAAGACGTCACCGCCGTCGTCGCGGGAGAGAAAGCCGAAGCCCTTCTCACTGTTGAACCACTTGACCTTGCCGGTAGGCACGTCTGTCCTCGTCCTCGTACTCGTCGGAAAACTGCTTCTGAAACGGCTCTTGATAGCACTCGGGCGGGTCGTCCGTGACCCGCCGGTACCAAGGCTAATGGTCTTCAGGCCGGTGACAAGACGTCGCCCGGTTGTTCCTTCGCGCTGGGAACTACCCTGGTCGGGTGCGTGACAAAACCCAACCGAATTCCGCCGCGCCCGGTGACCGACTGATCCGTGCCGGTGCCGTCGTCTTCGTCATCGGGGCCGTGGCCACTCTCGTCACGGTGGCCCCGCTGTTCCTCGGGACGACGCCTTTTCCGACCTACATGTTCGTATTGAGCATGCTCATGGGGGTCGGCTTCCTCATCGCCGGGGCGGGGGTGTTCCAGGCGATCGCGGCGGGGCGGCGTCAGGCGCGCGGTGCGTCGGCCGCTTCCGGTGCGGCTTCGAGATAGGCCGAAAGCCACTCCGGGAACTCGCCGAGGCCGGCGAGGACGACGTCCGCGCCCGCGGCGTGCAGTTCGTCGGCGTCGCACGGGCCGGTCGCCACGGTCACCGACAGCGCGCCGGCCGCGCGGGCGCCGCGTATGTCGCCGGTGTGGTCGCCGACGTACACGCTCGCGGCGTGCTCGCGCAGTGCCTCCGCCTTGGCCTCCGCCCACAGGTTGCCGATCACCGCGTCGGGCTCGATGCCGAGGTGGGTGAGGTGCAGCTTGGCGTTGGGCTCGTACTTGGCGGTGACGACGACCGCGCGTCCGCCGGCCGCCCGGACGGCCTCTATCGCCTCGTGGGCGCCGGGCAGGGCGGGCGTGGCGGCGATGGCGATCGTCGGGTACATCGCGCGGTAGACGTCGGCCACGGCGGGCACGTCCGCGGCCGGGAACCAGTTGCGCAGTTCCTCCTCCAGCGGCGGCCCCAGGCGGGTGATCGCCAGGTCGGCGTCGATGTACGTTCCGGTCCGCTCGGCCAGTGCCAGGTAGCAGGCGTGGATGCCGGGGCGGGAGTCTATGAGCGTCATGTCGAGGTCGAAGCCGACGGTGGGCGGGCGCGAAATCATATGGGCCATTGTGCGGGGTGCCTCCGGCGGTTGGGCAGGGGGGTTTGTGCCGGTGGGCGGGGCGTGCGCCTTGAGCCGGTGGGCGGGGCGTGCGCCTTGAGCCGGTGGGCGGGGCGTGCGCCTTGGGCCGGTGGGCGGGGGGGGTCGGGGCGGCGTGGCGAGTCCGCCGCGGGTTGCGCCCCTCCGCTTGCTGCCACAGTGGGCCGAGTGGGGACCAGCTAAGCGGCGGACTGCGCCACACCGCCCCGACCCGCTTCCGTGGTACGGCGGCTTTCCCGTCGTCCGGCTAACGGTCCTTCTGGGAGCGCCATACCAGGAACAGGGCCGATGCCAGAGCCGCGCCTCGTAGGACCCAGGGCCAGGTTTCGGCGAGGGCGTCGTTCATGTGGCCCTCGGGGACGGGGGTGCCCCAGCGGCCGTCGGTTCTGCCCCAGAGCCAGACGAAACCGGCGGTGACCGCCAGGGCGGGCAGGCCCATGACCGCCCATTTCACTTCTGCACGGGTCAGGCGGCGCGAGGCGTAGGCGATGAGCCAGCCGAAGGCGAGGGCGAGCAGGTTGCCGAGTACCGCGCCGGCGACCAGGAGGGCGGCGGCGAGGAGCAGCAGGGGGTTGCTCCAGGTGCCGGGGGACGGGAGCAGGCGGCGGCGGGGGGCGGGTTCGTCCGCGTCCGGGTCCGGGTCCGGTGGGTGCTCGACCGTCGGCTCGGGCGCCTTCGGCGGTGGCTTCAGCAGCTCCGGGATCTCCACTCCGCCCACGAAGCCGGGCACGCTGTCGCCGACGCCGAACGGGCTGTTGTCCACCCGCCACCAGTCGGGCTGCGTCGCGCTGTCGCCGAGTTCGTGCTCGCCGGCGCGGTGGGGCGGGGACGGGGCGTCGGAGGGTGCCGGTGCGGGGGGTTCGGCGGGGCGGGGGCGGGGCAGCATGCTGCGCTTCGGTTTCTGGTCCCGTTGTGCAGGTACGGCCGTCGGCGGTGGCTCCGGGCGGGTGCCGGCGTCACCTGCGGCGGCGACCACCTCGTCGGGGCTGCCGAGGCGGTCGATGATGCGGCGCACGGCGGCGGGGCTGTCGACGACGGCCTTGGCGCGGCGCCGGTCGATCTCGTCGCGCAGCTGCGAGACCAGGCGCATCCGGGTGGCGGAGGACAGCTGCCGCTGCTGAGCCACGTCACCGACGCGGCTCAGATACTCGTAGACGACCTTGTCGCTCTCGATCCCCACGCTGTCCCCTCCGGGGCGGGTGTGCCGGATTCCCCGTGGGACGACGGTAGCGCAGGCCACCACCCGCTACCGTGGAGCGGATGAGCAGCGATGAGAAGCCGGTGGCCCCGCGGTCCCTCGCGGAGGCGCTGCGCGCGCGGGACGACGCCTCTCTGGCCGTGCTGCTGCGCAGCCGGCCCGATCTCATCACGCCCGTGCCGACGGACCTCACCCAGCTTGCGACCCGGGCCGGCACCCGTGCCTCGGTCGTGCGCGCCCTGGAGCGGCTCGACCGGTTCGCGCTGCAGACGGCTCAGGCGCTGGCGGTGGCGGCGGATCCGGCGACGTACGAGGAACTGCTCGGGCTCATGGCCGGGGACGAGGGCGATCCGCTCGTCGCCGCCGCGCTGCCGCGCGCCCTCGGCACGCTGCGCGAGCAGGCCCTGGTGTGGGGCGACGACGAACGGCTGCGGCTGGTGCGCACGGCTCGGGAGCTGCTCGCGCCGTCGCCGCAGCATCCGTCGCCGACCGGGCTCGGTCCGACGGTCCAGGAGGCGTCGGCGGGCATGTCTCCGGGACGTGTCCAGGAACTCGTGACGGCCGTGGGGCTGCCTTCCACGCACGACTCCGTCTCCGCGGTGGCCGCCCTCACCGCCCTGTTCACCGACCGGGCGCGGATGGCGGCGCTGCTCGTCGGCGCCCCGGCCGAGTCGCTGGAGGTGCTGGAGCGGCTGGTGTGGGGGCCGCCGTACGGCCAGGTCACCGCCACTCCGGCACCCCGACTGCGCTGGCTGCTCGACCGCGGGCTGCTGCTGCCGACGGCGCCCGGCACGGTCGTACTCCCCCGGGAGGTCGCCCTGCACATGCGCGGCGGCCGCGCGCACCGCCTGCCGGAGCCCGTGCCACCGCCCGTGGAGGTGGCGGCCACGCACCGTCCACAGGTTGTGGACGCCACGGCGGCCGGGCAGGCCTACACCGCGCTGGCCACCGTCGAGGAGCTGCTGAAGGACTGGGACGAGGGCGGGCCCGCGGTGCTGCGCGCGGGCGGGCTCAGTGTGCGCGACCTGAAGCGGACCGCCGTCGCGCTGGACGTGTCCGAGCCGGTCGCCGCGTTCTGGGTCGAGCTCGCCTACGCGGCGGGCCTGGTGGCCTCGGACGGCGAGGCCGACGAGCGGTACGCGGCGACTCCGGCGTACGACGAGTGGCTGGAGCAGCCGGCCGCCCAGCGCTGGACCCGGCTGGCGGAGGCGTGGCTCGCCGCGACCCGGACGGCGGGACTGGTCGGCGGGCGGGACGCCAAGGAGCGGACGCTGGCGGCGCTGGGACCGGGCCTCGACCGCTCCGCGGCGCCGGAGGTACGGCACCGGGTGCTGAGCCTGCTGGCGGGACTGCCGGAGGGGGCCGCGCCGACGGCGGAGTCGGTGCAGGCGCGGCTGTGGTGGGAGCGGCCGTTGCGGGGGCGGCAGGACGGCGGGGGGCGGGATGCCGCGCGTGATTCCCTCCAGGGCGGGGTGACGGACTCCGCGCGTGATCCCTACCGGGACGGCGGGACGGGCGGGCGCGATGCCGGGCGGGCCGCCGGGCAGGGCGGCATGCGCGACGACGATCTGCGGGCCCGGCTCGCCCAGTGGGCCCTGGCCGAAGCCGAGCTGCTCGGTGTGACCGGGCGGGGAGCGCTGTCCGCGCACGGGCGGGCGCTTCTCGGGGCGGGTGCCGCCGCGCACCTGGCGGACGAGGAGCCGGAAGGCCCCGGTGACAAGCTTCCCGTCCACCATCGCCCGCCCACTGCCCCGGAGCCCCTGTCGCCCGGCGAGCAGGCCGTCGCCTCCGCCACGGCCGCCCGGCTGCTCGCCCCGCTGCTGCCCGAACCGCTGGACCAGGTCCTGCTCCAGGCCGACCTCACCGCGGTCGCGCCGGGACCGTTGCAGCGGCCGCTGGCCGACATGCTGGACGTGCTCGCCGACGTGGAGTCGAAGGGCGGCGCGACCGTCTACCGCTTCACGCCCGCCTCCGTACGCCGCGCCCTGGACGCCGGCCGCAGCGCCTCCGACCTGCACGCCTTCCTCGCGGAACACTCCCGTACGCCGGTGCCGCAGCCGCTCGCCTACCTGATCGACGACGTGGCCCGCCGGCACGGCCGACTGCGCGTCGGCGCAGCCTCGGCGTATGTGCGCTGCGACGACGACGCCCTGCTGGGCGAGATCCTCGCCGACAAGCGGACCGCCGGCCTGCGGCTGCGCCGCCTCGCGCCGACCGTGCTGGCCGCGCAGGCCGACCCGGCGGCGCTGCTGGAAGGGCTGCGCGCGATGGGCTTCGCGCCCGCCGCCGAGTCCGCCGAGGGCGACGTACTGATCACGCGGGCGCACGCCCACCGCACCCCGCCGCGCACCGCACCCGAGCCGGTGCCGGACGGCCCGCCCGCCCCCGACGCGACGCTGCTGACGGCCGCGATCCGGGCCATCCGGGCGGGCGACCTGGCCTCCACCGCCCCACGCAAGCCCGCCGGCACGGCCCCGGTGACCGGCGGTGAGCTGCCGCGGACCAGCTCCGCCGACACCCTGGCCACCATGCAGGCCGCCGTCCTGACCGGCCAGGCCCTGTGGATCGGGTACGTCAACGCCGAGGGCACCGCCAGCCAGCGGGTGATCGCGCCGGTACGGGTGGAGGGCGGTTTCGTGACGGCGTACGACCACACCGCGGACGAGGTCCGCACCTATCCGCTGCACCGGATCACCGGGGTCGCTGAGCTGGCCGACGACCAGATGTGAGCACCCGTCACCCACACGGGCGTACGCCCGCGTTCATGCACGCCACGCCGGACACTTCCCACCCATGAGGGAGCTTGCAGGTCACGGCGCATTCCGCTGCGGGCCGCCGGGCAGCCACCGGATGTCCTGATCAAGCCCGAGCCGCCCGGCAGGGGGCTCGGGCGAACACAGCTGAAAGGAAATCCCACCCATGCGTGCTGCCCGTCGTTTCGCCGCCGTCCTGGCCGCCACGGCCCTGATGCTCGGCGCCTTCACCACCCAGGCCGCGGCCGTCGGCATCGATGTCGCCGGCCTTGTCATCGAGACGCCGCCCGTCTGACGCGCCCGGCGCTCCATCGGGCCGGTCCCGGCACCCCCGGGTCCGGCCCTCCCCTCGACCTCCTGTGAAAGGCCCAGACGTCCCATGCGCTCCAAGCTCACCGTCCGCGCCCACTCCGCCGTCGCCGTCTCCGCCGCCGCGCTGGTGACCGCCGCCGCCCTCGTCGCCGCGCTCGCGCCCGAGGCCTCGGCGGTCCCGGCCGCGCCGCTGCCGCTCCCGGCCGCCGGGGCCGGAGGCGAGCCCCTCCTCGCCAACATCGACGGGCACATCTTCGCTCAACCGCTGGTCAACAACCTCACCCTGCCCACTCCGAAGTAGCCCGGCGCATCCGGTAGCTCTCCCCTTCGAGCCGCACGATCTCGGCGTGGTGGGCCAGCCGGTCCACCATCGCCGGGGCGGCCGGGCCGCCGAACACCTCGTCCCACCTGTCGAGCGGGCGGTCGCTGGTCACGATCAGCGACCCCCGTTCGTAGCGGTGGGCGACCAGTTGGAAGAAGAGGCGGGAGGTGGCCGCGTCGAGGGGGACGTACCCGACCTCGTCGACGATCAGCAGCGGGCAGTCGTCGAGTGCGGTGAGCTCCTCGGTGAGCCGGCCCGCCGACTGCGCCCCGGCCAGCCGCGCGGCCCAGCCGGCGGCCGTGTCGAACAGCACCCGGCGGCCGGCCTGACAGGCGCGCACCCCGAGTCCGACGGCCAGGTGCGTCTTGCCGATGCCGGGCGGCCCCACGAACACCACGTTGCCGTGCGCCGCGACGAAGTCCAGCTTGCCGAGCCTTGCCACGGTCTCCCGGTCGAAGGCCCGGGGGTGTTCCGCGTCGAACTCCTCCAGCGCCTTCCGGGCCGGGAAACCGGCGGCCCGGATCCGCTCCTCGGCTCCCGTCTCGGCGGGGGGCGGCCCGGCCTGGGCCGGGATCGGCACCGCCGCCGAGGGCCGCGCGGGTTCGGGGTCGTCGGCCCGGTGGTCCCGGTGGTCCCGGTGGTGGGCGCGTTCGGCGTGCGCGGCCATCGGCCCCGACATGTACGCCAGGATCGCCGCCGACACGATGAACGCCATGTGGATCACCGTGCCCCACAGCAGGGAGTGCCGGGCGGTGTGGTGCACATCCACGAACATCTGCAGCAGATGGACCGAGGAGATGCCCACGATGGCGGTGGCCAGCTTCACCTTCAGCACGTTGGAGTTGACGTGCGAGAGCCATTCCGGCTGGTCACGGTGGCCCTGGAGGCCGATGCGGGAGACGAACGTCTCGTAGCCGCCGACGATCACCATGATCAGCAGGTTGGCGATCATGACGACGTCGACCAGCTTGAGCACGGCGAGCATGACGTAGGTCTCGGTCGCCTGCCCGGTGATGCACCGGAGGATTAAGGCCCACAGCTCGTTGAAGAACTTGTAGACGTACACCCCCTGCGCGGCCACGAGGCCGAAGTACAGCGGGGCCTGCAGCCAGCGGGTGGCGAACAGGGCGTAGCCGAGGGTGGTGGTGGGCGGGGACGGATCACGCGTGATGGCCTGCACGGTCGGCCATTCTTCGCAGCCGGAGCCGTACAGGTGAAACCGTTCCACCCCCAGGAATGAATAGACATCCTGTACGACGGGACGTGCGCACCTTCGTGACCAGGAGCCGACCAGGAGCCGACCAGGAACCGATCAGGAATCGATCAGGCACACTGGACGTTTGGCCGTACCGTCCGGCCGTACGGAAAGGGTGCCCGCGTGAATGGTCCGCTGATCGTCCAGTCCGACAAAACTCTGCTCCTGGAAGTCGACCACGAGCGTGCCGACGACTGCCGTCGGGCCATCGCGCCGTTCGCGGAGCTGGAGCGGGCGCCCGAGCACATCCACACCTACCGGGTGACGCCGCTCGGCCTGTGGAACGCGCGCGCGGCGGGGCATGACGCGGAGCAGGTCGTGGACGCGCTGGTGCAGTACAGCCGCTACCCGGTGCCGCACGCGCTGCTGGTGGACATCGCCGAGACGATGGACCGCTACGGGCGGCTGACGCTGAGCAAGCACCCGGCGCACGGGCTGGTGCTGACCACCACCGACCGACCGGTCCTCGAAGAGATCCTGCGCTCCAAGCGCGTCGCACCGCTCGTCGGCACCCGGATCGACCCCGACACCGTGGCCGTGCACCCCTCCGAGCGGGGGCAGATCAAGCAGGTGCTGCTGAAGCTGGGCTGGCCCGCCGAGGACCTCGCCGGGTACGTCGACGGCGAGGCGCACCCGATCGAGCTGCACGAGGACGGCTGGGCGCTGCGCCCCTACCAGAAGCAGGCGGTGGAGAACTTCTGGCACGGCGGCTCCGGCGTGGTGGTGCTGCCCTGCGGCGCCGGCAAGACGCTGGTGGGCGCGGGCTCGATGGCGCAGGCGAAGTCGACGACGCTCATCCTCGTCACGAACACGGTCTCGGCCCGGCAGTGGAAGCACGAGCTGGTCAAGCGCACCTCGCTGACCGAGGACGAGATCGGGGAGTACAGCGGCACGAAGAAGGAGATCCGCCCGGTCACCATCGCCACGTACCAGGTGCTGACGACCAGGCGGAAGGGCGTCTACCCGCACCTGGAGCTGTTCGACTCCCGTGACTGGGGCCTGATCCTCTACGACGAGGTGCACCTGCTGCCGGCGCCGGTCTTCAAGTTCACGGCGGACCTCCAGGCGCGGCGGCGGCTGGGCCTGACGGCGACGCTGGTGCGGGAGGACGGGCGCGAGTCGGACGTGTTCTCGCTGATCGGGCCCAAGCGGTTCGACGCGCCGTGGAAGGAGATCGAGGCGCAGGGCTACATCGCGCCCGCGGACTGCGTCGAGGTCCGCGTCAACCTCACGGACGCC
This sequence comes from Streptomyces sp. NPDC059866, assembly GCF_042731325.1. Classification (NCBI taxonomy): domain Bacteria; kingdom Bacillati; phylum Actinomycetota; class Actinomycetes; order Kitasatosporales; family Streptomycetaceae; genus Streptomyces; species Streptomyces sp. NPDC059866. The sequence continues at coordinate 106,697 of NZ_JBHWJT010000013.1, forward strand.
GAGCGGCTGGCGTACGCCACCGCCGAGACGGAGGAGAAGTACCGCTTCTGTGCGACGACCGACACCAAGCGCAAGGTGACGGAGGCGATCGTCCGCCGGTTCGCCGGGCAGCAGATCCTCGTCATCGGGCAGTACATCGACCAGCTGGACGAGCTGGGGGAACATCTGGGTGCCCCGGTGATCAAGGGCGAGACGTCCAACGCCCAGCGGGAGAAGCTGTTCGACGCGTTCCGGGAGGGCGAGATCAGCGTGCTGGTGGTGTCCAAGGTCGCCAACTTCTCCATCGACCTGCCGGAGGCCACGGTCGCCATCCAGGTGTCGGGCACTTTCGGCTCGCGCCAGGAGGAGGCGCAGCGCCTGGGCCGCGTCCTGCGCCCGAAGGCCGACGGGCACCAGGCGCACTTCTACTCGGTCGTGGCCCGGGACACGATCGACCAGGACTTCGCCGCCCACCGCCAGCGGTTCCTGGCGGAGCAGGGATATGCGTACCGGATCGTGGACGCGGACGAGATCCTCGCGGAGAGCTGAGCGGCACGTGTCGTAGCGCGGCGGGCGCGAGGTGCTCCTGCTGCCGGAGGAGGGCTGACGCGAGCACGGCCAGCCCCAGCAGCGGGTAGGGCGAGGCCAACGGCTGTTGCCACCACGGGAGTCGGAGGTCCAGGTCGCCCTCGTGGGGCAGCAGCCACATCGTGCGGGCCGTGAAGAGCAGGGCCGTGAGCGCGGCCAGGCGGGTGCGGCCCTCGGCCAGGAGCACGGCGATCAGCGGCACGCACCACACCCAGTGGTGGGACCAGCTGACCGGGGAGACGAGCAGCGCGGTGACGGCCGTGACGACGATGCCCCTCCGGTCGTCACCGGCCCGGCACGCGAGCCACAGCCCGGTGGCGGCGAGCAGCAGCGCCGGGAGCATCCAGGCCGGGCCCGGTGACGGCTCGCCGAGCGTACGGGCGAGCAGGCCCTGCAGGGACTGGTTGTCGACGATCCAGGGCTTGCCCACGCGGTCGGTCTCGTAGAGGCGGTGGAGCCAGAAGTCCGCGCCCGCCGAGGGGAGGACGAGAAGGCCGAGCAGGACCGTGGCGGTGAGGGCGGCGGTCGCGGTGAGCGCCTCGCGGGTGCGGCGGGTGAGGAAGAGATACGCGATGAAGACGGCCGGGGTGAGCTTGATCCCGGCCGCGATGCCCACGGCCACGCCCTTGCCGGGGGCGCCGGGCGGGCGGGTGAGGTCCCACAGGACCAGGCAGGCGAGCAGCAGGTTGATCTGGCCGAAGAGGAGGGTCTGGAAGACCGGTTCGAGCCAGAGTGCCAGGGCTGTGCCCGCGCACAGGGCCGGAAGGCGCAGGGGCCGCCCCGCCAGCCGGGCGGAGAGGTGGACGAGGCAGGCGACGAGCAGGGTGTTGGCTGCGAGGAACGCCGCCTTGAGGGCCGTGACCGGAATCCAGGCCGTCGGGACGAACAGGAGCGCCGCGAAGGGCGGGTAGGTGGCGGGCAGCTGCCACTCGGTGACCCTGAAGCCGTACAGATCGCTGCCGCGCAGGACCGCCTCGCCCTGGGCCCGGTAGACCAGCGCGTCCGCCATCGGCAGGCCCTGTACGGCGCACAGGGCGACGAAGGCCCCCAGGGAAACGGCCAGGAGGAGGAAGGGAGTTGCGGAGTGTGATCGGAAGGTCACGCGGTGACCCTAGTCGGTCACTTCCGGCGTACGCCCGCCTCCTCGCCGTACTCACCGAGGATGATGACGTCGAACGCGGCCCCCGCGAACACCCGCACGGCGCGCAGGGCCTCGCCGAGCCGGTGCCGGTGGCTGCCGCCGAGGGCGGTGGCGCCGGACGGCCGGGCCGGGGCTGGGGTGATGGTCGCTGCACTCATGTCTCCATGGTGGATTTCCGCACCCGAGAACGGAATCGGTCTCGGGGCCGAACCTCGACCGCTCCCGCGTAGCCCTCCGGGTGGACCGCCTCCCCTGAGGGGGGACTACCCGCCCCCTAGGGGAAGGAGAGGCGCTGGAAAATTCATTGGCACCGCTCTCCCCCGATTACCTAGAATCTCCGCTCTTGCCCGCCTCCCTCACGGAGTGCCGCCGTCCGGCCGGAACCGGACGGCATCGATCGCCCCACACTCACGCAGGTCCCCGACGGAGGCACCCCCTTGTCCACGCCCGCCGACGGCCCCCTCTTCCGCGAGCGCGCCCATCTCTCCGCGTCCCGTGCCGCGCTGCGCGCCATGCGGGAGGACGTCGAGTCGCTCGACATCAGTGACGTCACCGCGAACTGGGTCAACGCCCAGATCCTGGAACACCAGATCGGCGAGCGGATCAAGGCCCTCGCCGATCTCAGCGACACGCCACTGTTCTTCGGCCGGCTCGACTATCTGCATGCACCGGGTGCGGAGCAGGCGGAGGGCGCGGAGGGGGAACGCTTCTACATCGGGCGTCGGCATGTGCACGACGCCGATGGCGACCCGATGGTGATCGACTGGCGTGCGCCGGTGTCGCAGCCGTTCTACCGGGCGTCCAAGAAGGACCCGATGGACGTCGGCCTGCGCCGCCGCTTCGGCTACACCGGCGGCGATCTCACGGCCTACGAGGACGAGCACCTGTCCGACCCCGCCGAGGCGGCGAAGGCCAGCAGGCTGCTCCAGCAGGAGATCGAGCGCCCGCGTGTCGGCCCGATGCGGGACATCGTGGCGACCATCCAGCCCGAGCAGGACGAGATCGTACGGTCGGGACTCTCCGGGACCGTCTGCGTACAGGGTGGTCCGGGCACCGGGAAGACGGCGGTCGGCCTGCACCGGGTCGCGTACCTCCTCTACGCCCACCGGGAGCGGCTCGCCCGCACCGGCACGCTCGTCATCGGGCCGAACAGCTCCTTCCTGCACTACATCGAGCAGGTGCTGCCCGCGCTGGGTGAGCTGACGGTGCGGCAGGCGACGGTCGACGACCTCGTGGCGCACGTCGAGGTGCGCGGCACGGACGACGCGGCGGCCGCGATCGTCAAGGGCGACGCACGGATGGCCGAGGTCCTCCGCAACGCCCTCTACGCGCACGTCACGCTGCCGACCGAGCCGGTCGTCGTCGTGCGCGGCTCCCGGCGCTGGCGGGTCCCGGCGTACGAACTCGAGGAGATCGTGCGGGAGTTGCTGGACCGAGGCATCCGCTACGGCGCCGCCCGCAAGGCGCTGCCGCAGCGGATCGCGCACGCCGTGCTGGTGCAGATGGAACGCTCGGGTGAGGCGCCGGACGACCGGGTGCAGGACGCGGTGGCCCGCAACGCCGCGGTGAAGGCGGCCGTCAAGGCGGTCTGGCCGCCCGTCGACCCGGCGAAGCTGGTGCTGCGGCTGCTGACCGACGCGGACTTCCTCGCCGTCCATGCGGACGGGATCCTCACCGAGGAGGAGCAGAAGACGATCCTGTGGGCGCGGCCGGTGCGGTCGGTGAAGTCCGCCAAGTGGTCGCCCGCCGACGCGGTGCTGATCGACGAGGCGACGGACCTCGTCGACCGCACGCCCTCTCTCGGCCATGTCGTCCTCGACGAGGCGCAGGACCTCTCGCCCATGCAGTACCGGGCGGTCGGCCGGCGCTGCACCACCGGCTCCGCGACCGTCCTCGGCGACCTCGCGCAGGGCACCACGCCGTGGGCGACGCGGAGTTGGGACGAGGCCCTCACCCACCTCGGCAAGCCGGACGCGGTGATCGAGGAACTGACGGCCGGTTTCCGCGTCCCGACGGACGTCATCACCTACGCCTCACGTCTCCTGCCCCACATCGCACCGGGGCTGGCGCCGGTGGCGTCGGTCCGCGAGAACCCGGGGTCGTTCGAGGTGCGGCCGGTCACCGGCGATGCGGACGTGGTCGCGGCGTGCACACAGGCGCTGCGCAACGAGGGCTCGATCGGCCTGATCGCCGCCGACGCCCGCGTACCGGCCCTCGCGGAGGCCCTGACGGCGGCGGGCATCCCGTACCTCTCGCCGGGCGAGGAAACAACCCCCGACTGCCGCCTGACCCTGGTCCCGGCCTCCCTCGCCAAGGGCCTGGAGTACGACTACGTCGTCCTCGACGAGCCCCGAGCCGTGGTCGACGGAGAACCGGACGAACGCACCGGCCTACGCCGCCTGTACGTGGCCCTGACCCGAGCGGTGTCGGGCCTGACGGTGACCCACGCGGCACCGCTGCCGCCGCAGCTGGCCTGAAATCGGTCCGCGGGCAGTCGTGCCGCTGGGGCGATGGGGGTCCCCCCGCTCGAGCGAAGCCGAGAGTGGGGGAGGGTGGGCGCGGGCGGCACCCCATCAGCGCCGGGCTGCGCCACCCACCCCGCCCGGCCCCACGCCGGTCCCGTCACACCCCGTCCAACACCCGCCGCCACTCGGCGACGGCCTCCACCGCGACCGGCCCGTCCCAGCCCTGCGGCCGAGCCGCCCCGCCGATGTGGAAGGCGTCGATCCCGGCGTCCAGCAGGGCCGGCACGTGGTCCAACCGCAGCCCCCCGCCGACGAGGAGTTGTTGCTCGTATCCCGGCTCCCCGCGCCGCCGCGCCTCGGCAAGCAGCGTGGGGAGGCCGTCGTCGACGCCCGCGGCCGACCCGGCCGTCAGGTAGGTGTCCAGCCCCGGGAGGTCCGCGAGTTGCTTACGCAGCGCGTCCCGGTCGGCGGCCCGGTCGATCGCCCGATGGAACGTCCACCGGCAGCCCTGCAGCACCCCGGCGACCCGTTCCACCGCCGCCAGGTCCACCCCGCCGTCCGGGTCCAGGAACCCGAGCACGAACTGATCCGCCCCGGCCTCCCGCATCTCCCCCGCAACCCGCACCAGCCGCTCGACGTCCCCGGCGGCGAATCCGTCCGCGAGCCGGAGCATCACGCGTACGTCGATGTCGACGGCGGCCCGGATCGCGGCGACGGTCCCGACCGGCGGGGTGAGCCCGTCGGCTGCCATGTCGGTGACCAGTTCGAGGCGATCCGCACCTCCGGCCTGGGCGGCGACCGCGTCCTCGGCGTCGAGGGCGATCACCTCCAGGACTGCACGCGTGCTCATAGGACCCCTTCCTTGGGCGTTCCCCGAAGCGGCTACAGGTCTAGTCCAATATCAGGGTACGCCCGGAGGGATCGAGGTCGCGAGACGACCACCGCCGGCCCTCAGCCGAGCCGTCAGCCGAAAATGTTCAGCTCCGCCGCCCCCACCCCCGCCAGCTCGTATCCCGCCGCTCCGTCCACCGGCCGCCCCGCATACAGCCGTACGAGCGTCGCCGCGTCCCCGATGTACCGCGCCGGCGTCCGCTCCCCGCTCGCCTCACCGAACCGCAGCGGCTCGTCCACGTCGTCGAGGTCGGCGTGCAGCGGCACATGCCCCCGCTCACGGGTGATCCGGACCAACAGCTCCAGCGCGTACGGCAGCCCTTCCCCCTCGTACGCCCCCGGCTCCCCGAGCGCCTCGCGCACGTCACCGGCGTGCACCCACTCCCCCAGCGCGACCCCGTCCAGCGCCCCACCCGCCTTGGCGATGGCCGGCCCCGCGTCGGTCATCCCGCGTTCCAGTTCGTCGACGACCTGCTCGTTCGTCCAGTCGGCGCGCTCGGCGATGTCCCGGTCGTTCGCCTCGGGGGAGAACACGCCCTGCTCGAACCGGCTCTCCACCACCCTCATCAGAGCGGCCGAACAGTGCGCCAGCACATCCCGCACCGTCCACCCCGGACACGCGGTCGTGGGAGTCGCGAAGTCCCCGTCCGTCCTCCCCCGCAACAGCGGGATCAGCGCGTCCCGCTCCACCACCAGCAGCCGACCCGGCAGCTCCGGATCCCGTACGTCGCCGTGCATGTCAGCAGTAGTCATGGCCCCACGCTAAGGGTCGGGCCTCCGACAGGGGAGAACCACGCAGCCGCGCGCGACAATGCCCCCATGACCGACCCCGACACCCTGCGCATCCGCTTCACCCGCGCGCTCGAAGCCGCCCGAGCCCCCGCGGGCGGCCCCGATCCGGCCCCGTACGCCGACAACCTGATCGCCCGCTGGCAGGAGCCGCAGCGCCGGTACCACACGCTCGCGCATCTCACCGCCGTGCTGGATCACATCGACGTGCTGGAGAAGTACGCGGACGATCCGGACGTCGTCCGGCTGGCCGCCTGGTTCCATGACGCGGTCTATTTCCCCGACCGCTCCGAGAACGAGGAGCGGTCGGCCCGTCTTGCCGAGCGGGCGCTGCCCGAGGCCGGGGTGTCCGAGGCGAAGGCGGCCGAGGTCGCCCGGCTGGTCCGGCTCACCGCGGGCCACGCCCCGGCCGACGACGACCGGGACGGCCAGGTCCTGTGCGACGCCGACCTGGCGATCCTCGCCTCGCCCCCGTCGTCGTACGCCGTCTACACCGCCGCCGTCCGCGAGGAGTACGGCTTCGTCCCCTCCGACGCCTTCCGGGCCGGCCGCGCCGCCGTCCTGCGCGAACTCCTCGCCCTGCCCCGGCTGTTCCGCACCCCGTACGGCGCGGAGCACTGGGAGGCGACGGCCCGCTACAACATCACCTCGGAGCTGGAAATCCTGTCGTCCTGAGCGGGTGCCGGCCTCTAGCCTGCGGTGCATGACAGACATGGGTGGGGAACGGGTGCGGGAGGCCGTCGCGGGTGCCGTCGCGGTGCTGCGGACGGCGACCGAGCGGGACTGGGAGAGCGTCGACGCGGGCTCGCTGACGTGGAGTTGTCGCAGGACGGCCGAGCATGTCGCAAGCTGTCTGCTCGCGTACGCGGGCCAACTGGCGGGGCGGGTGCAGGGGGCTTACTCCCCGTTCAGGATCAGCATCGTGGACGGCACGAGCAACGAGGAGCTGCTCCAGGTCGTCGAGACAACCGGCGCGCTGCTCACCGCGGCCGTCCGCACCGCGCCCCGCGAGGCGCGCGCCTTCCATCCGTACCCCTTCCGCAGCGCGGGCCGCGACGGCTTCGCCGCGATGGGTGTCACCGAGGTGGTGCTGCACACATACGACATCGCCGAGGGGCTCGGCCTCACCTACGAACCGCCCACCGAACTCTGCACGTTCGCGCTCGGCACGATCTTCCCGCACATCCAGCCCGGCCCCGACGCCTGGCGCACCCTGCTGTGGGCCACCGGCCGCGGCGAACTGCCTGGCCACGCCCCGGTCACCGAGTGGCGCTGGAACAACAACCTGGTCATCCCTGCCGAGCGCCTCACGCTGGAAGGCGTCACGCCGCTCGCCGCCGCCGACCTCGCCGGGGGCGGCGACGGCGGTTTCGAGTGGGTCGAGGGCGGCCCGTTCGAGGGCACGCGGGAGGCCGCCGGGATGACCGCGAAGGCGTACGAGGCGGGGGTGCACCGCCCGGAGTTCGGACTGTTCGTGCTCGTACGGCAGGAGGACGGCCGGGCGGTCGGCGGCATGGGCTTCCACGGCGCCCCCGACGAGGACGGCCGCACCGAGATCGGCTACGACCTCGCCGAGTCCGCCCGCGGCCACGGCTACGCCACCGACGCGCTGCGGGCGCTGGCCGCGTGGGCGCTGGCGCGGGAGGACGTACGGTCGCTGTTCGCGACGGTCGACCGGGACAACCTGCCGTCGCAGCGGGTCGTCGAGCGGGCCGGGTTCCTGCGGGTCAGCGAGGACGGGGAGCAGTTCGCCTACGAACTGCGGCCCTGATCCGGCCGCTTCCGCCTGCGCAGCCCGGCGCCGTGCAGCAGCCGCACCACCTCGCGGCTGCTGACCTCCACCGCCCCGGCGCGCACCGCATCGGCGTACCGATGGGAGGGGATGTCGTAGTGGTCCCGCTCGAAGGCCCGCCGGGGCGCCCCCAACTCCTCGGCGAACTTGTGGAGTTCGTCGTACGAGACATCGCTGATCAGATGCGACCACATGCGCCCGTGGCCCGGCCAGGTCGGCGGATCTATGTAGACCGTCACGAGGACGGCGCCCCGCCCCCGCAGGATCCCAGCAGGCCGACCGCGGCGACCTTCACGCCTGCCTTGTGGCACACCCAGTGCGGGTCGGGCCCGAGCTCCGGTTCGACGTCCAGCGCATGAGGATCCCCGGAGCCGCACACCGGGCACAGCGGCCAGCGCCCGTACCGCTCCAGCAGCGCATCCTGAACGTCCTGGGCGACCAGCCCGGCCACGTACGAGGCGCCCTCCGGCCACTGTTCCACCCACCAGCGCCGCTGCGCGACGGACTCCTCGACCAGCGACACGACGTCCGCCTCGGCGACCTGGTTCGCGACGAGGTCGGCGAGCACCAGGGCGCGGGCCGCGTGCAACGCCTGCTCAAGGGGGCTGATGGGGTCCATGTCCCCATTGTGCGCACTCTTGACCGCAACACCGAGCCGAAAATATCTTTCATCTGTGACCCGTAACGTGAAGGAAACTTTCGGGACGCCTCCCGCGCCCGCCGCCCTCGCCGCCAAGGTGCGCACGCTCGCCCCGTCGATGACGCGTTCCATGCAGCGGGTCGCCGAGGCTGTCGCGAGCGACCCGGCCGGCTGCGCGGCCCTCACCGTCACCGGTCTCGCCGAACTCACCGGCACGAGCGAGGCGACCGTCGTCCGCACCGCCCGCCTGCTCGGCTATCCCGGCTACCGTGACCTGCGCCTCGCCCTCGCCGGTCTCGCCGCCCAGCAGCAGTCCGGCCGGGCGCCCGCCATAACGACCGACATCGCGGTCGACGATCCCATCGCCGATGTCGTGGCGAAACTGGCGTACGACGAGCAGCAGACCCTGGCCGACACCGCGGCCGGACTCGACACCGTCCAGCTCGGCGCGGCGGTCACCGCGGCCGCGGCCGCCCGTCGTATCGACGTGTACGGCGTCGGGGCGTCGGGGCTGGTCGCGCAGGACCTCACCCAGAAGCTGCTGCGAATAGGGCTGATAGCCCACGCGCACTCCGATCCACACCTCGCCGTGACCAACGCCGTTCAGCTGCGCGCGGGGGACGTCGCCATCGCCATCACCCACTCGGGCTCGACGGGTGACGTCATCGAGCCGTTGCGCGTCGCCTTCGAGCACGGCGCGACCACCGTCGCGATAACCGGGCGCCCGGACTCGTCGGTCACGCAGTACGCCGACCACGTCCTGACCACGTCCACGGCCCGGGAGAGCGAGCTGCGGCCGGCCGCCATGTCGTCGCGGACGAGTCAGTTGCTGGTGGTGGACTGTCTGTTCGTGGGGGTGGCGCAGCGGACGTACGAATCGGCGGGGCCGGCGCTTTCTGCTTCCTACGAGGCGTTGGCGCATCGGCACCGGAGTGGGCCGCGGTAGGGCCGTAGGGCTCCATGCCGTGGTCTGTCTGCAGGCCGTCTGTGGCTGGTCGCGCCCACGCGGCGGAGCCGCAAGATGTCACAGCCCCGCGCCCCTTCTCGGCGTGATCCGACCCCGTACTGAAAAGAGCCGCTTCCTCATGACCTCCATGTCCGATCCCCGTGATCTGCAAGCGCAGTTGGAGACGCTGACCACCGAAGCCTTTCGCCCCGAGCTCGCCGAGATCGACCGGCTGCCCACCCTGGAGATCGCGGCGCTGATGAACGGCGAGGACGCCGGCGTACCCGCGGCCGTCGCCGAGCGTTTGCCGCAGATCGCCGCCGCGATCGACGACATCGCCGCCCGCATGTCCCGCGGCGGCCGCCTCGTCTACGCCGGCGCCGGTACGGCCGGCCGGCTCGGTGTGCTCGACGCCTCCGAGTGCCCGCCCACCTTCAACACGGCCCCGGAGCAGGTCGTGGGCCTGATCGCGGGCGGCCCGGCGGCCATGGTCACCTCCGTCGAGGGCGCCGAGGACTCCGCCGAGCTGGCCCGGCAGGACCTGGACGCCCTGCACCTCACGCCGGACGACACGGTGGTCGGCATCTCCGCCTCCGGCCGCACCCCGTACGCGATCGGTGCCGTCGAGCACGCCTGTGCACGCGGTGCCCTCACCGTCGGCCTGGCCTGCAACGCGCACAGCGCCCTCGCGGCCGCAGCGGACCACGGCATCGAGGTCGTCGTGGGCCCCGAACTGCTCACCGGATCCACCCGGCTGAAGGCGGGCACGGCACAGAAGCTGGTGCTCAACATGCTCTCGACGATCACGATGATCCGCCTGGGCAAGACGTACGGGAACCTCATGGTCGACGTCCGCGCCTCGAACGAGAAGCTGCGCGCCCGCTCCCGCCGGATCGTCGCCCTGGCCACCGGCGCGCCCGACGAGGAGATCGAACGCGCCCTCGCCGCGACCGACGGCGAGGTGAAGGCGGCCGTCCTGACGATCGTCGGCGGGGTCGACGGGGGGACGGCCGCCCGCCTTCTGGAGGAGTCCGGCGGCCATCTGCGCGCGGCGCTCGAGGCATCGGCCCGCTGAGCCGCACCCTCGGGGCATGCGCAAAGACCCAGCCGACGTCGCCGCCGCGCTCCTGCCCCTGGTCGGCGGCCCTGCGAACATCACGTCCGTCGCCCACTGCATGACCCGGCTCCGCCTGGGGCTGGCCGACCCGTCCCGGGTGGAGGAGGAGCGACTGAGGGCGCTGCCGGGGGTGCTCGGTGTCGTCGTGGACGGCGACTCGTACCAGATCGTGCTCGGGCCGGGTGCGGTGGCGCGGGTGACGGCGGAGTTCGAGGCGCTTCTCGGGCGGACGACGGCCGACGAACTGGCGGCGCGGGGCGCGGAGTTGAAGGAGGACCGGCGTCGGCGCAACGCGACCCCGGCGAAGCTGGCCCTGCGCCGCGTCGCGAACATCTTCGTCCCGCTCATCCCCGCGCTGATCGGCTGCGGAGTGCTGGCGGGCTTGAACGGGCTGCTGATCAACGCGGGTTGGCTGCCGGCCGTGACGCCCGCCCTGTCCGCGATCGCCTCGGCCTTCATGGCCCTGATCGCGGTGTTCGTCGGCCACAACACGGCGAAGGAGTTCGGCGGCACACCCGTGCTGGGCGGCGCGGTGGCGGCGATCGTCGTGTATCCCGGCGTGGCGAAGGTGACGGCCTTCGGCCTGCCCCTGTCCCCCGGTCAGGGCGGGGTGCTGGGCGCGCTGGCGGCGGCGCTGCTCGGGACGTACGTGGAGAAGTGGTGCCGCAGACGGGTCCCGCCGACCCTGGACGTCCTGCTGACCCCGACACTGACGGTCCTGGTCGCCGGCCTGGCCACCCTCTACGGCCTGATGTACGCGGCCGGCGAGATCTCCACCGCCATCGGCACCGCCGCGAACTGGCTCCTCACCACGACCGGCGCCCTCGCGGGCCTGATCCTCGGCGGACTGTTCCTCCCCCTGGTGATGCTGGGCCTCCACCAGGCCCTGATCCCCATCCACACCACCCTCATCGAACAGCAGGGCCACACGGTCCTGCTGCCCATCCTGGCCATGGCGGGCGCGGGCCAGGTGGGCGCGGCGATGGCGGTGTACGTCCGCCTGCGCCACGACACCTCCATCCGTACGACGATCAGGTCGGCGCTTCCGGCGGGCCTGCTGGGTGTGGGAGAGCCGTTGATCTACGGCGTCTCCCTCCCGCTGGGCCGCCCGTTCCTGACCGCCTGCGTGGGCGGAGCGGCGGGCGGGGGGTTCGTCGGCCTGTTCGCGATGCTCGGCGACCAGGTCGGCGCGACGGCGATCGGACCGTCGGGCTGGGCGCTGTTCCCGCTGCTGGCGGGCGACAAAGGGCTGGCCCTGACAGCGGCCATCTACGCGGGAGGGCTCCTGACCGGCTACGCGGTGGGCTTTCTGACGACGTACGCGGTCGGCCTCCGCGGGGCCGATACCGACCCGCCTCTCACCTCAGGCTGACACGGGGCCGCCGCCCGTCGTCCCCGCGGCGGACCCCTCGGCCCCTCCGTACTGCGATTTCAGTAGCGCCGATTGTCGGCAGCCACACGACGACAGCGCGGCCCTCTCCCGGACAACCTGGGGCACACGATCGCCCTCAGATGTGGAGACCTCCTGTCGTGGCTACTTTCCTGTATCGAGTGGGCCGTCTGGCCTTCCGGCGACGCTGGTACGTCGCCCTGGTCTGGGCGGCCGTCCTGGCTGCCGTCGGCCTGGGCGCCCTCAAGGCCCCGGGAGCCTCCGACGAGGAGTTCTCCATGCCGGGCATCGAGTCCCAGAAGGCGTTCGACCTGATGGAAGAGCGCTTCCCCGGGGCGACGGCCGACGGCGCGACCGCGCGGGTCGTCTTCGTCGCGCCGGGCGGTGAGAAGGTGACCGCGACCGAGCACAAGAAGGCCGTCGAGGAGGCCATGGCCGAGCTGGGCGACGGCTCGCAGGTCGCGTCCGTCGTCGACCCGTTCCAGGCGAAGGCGGTCAGCGCGGACGGGACGACGGCGTACGCGACCGTCACCTACAAGGTCGGCGCGGGCGACCTCACCGACGCCGGCAGGACACAGCTGGTGAAGACCCTCGACCAGGCCCGGGACGCCGGGCTGACCGTCGAGGCCGGCGGCAGCGCGATGGACGACGGCGGCGGTGCGGGCGGCATGGCCGAGGTCATCGGCGTCGCGATCGCAGCCGTCGTCCTCCTCGTCACCTTCGGCTCCCTGGCCGCCGCCGGACTGCCGCTGCTGACCGCGATCATCGGCGTCGGCGTCAGCATGGCCACGATCCTGGCCCTCTCCAGCGCCCTCGGCCTGTCCACCACGACCGGCACGCTCGCCATGATGCTGGGCCTCGCCGTCGGTATCGACTACGCCCTGTTCGTCGTCTCCCGCTACCGCGAGGAACGCGCCAAGGGCCGTGCACCGCAGGAGGCGACCGCACTGGCGGCCGGCACGGCCGGGTCCGCGGTCGTGTTCGCCGGGCTGACCGTCGTCATCGCGCTCGCCGGGCTCGCGGTCGTCGGCATCCCGATGCTCACCAAGATGGGCCTGGCCGCCGCCGGCGCGGTCGTCGTCGCCGTACTGATCGCGCTGACGCTGGTCCCGGCGTTCCTCGGTTTCTGGCCGAACGCCGTGCTCCCGCGGCGGGCCCGCAAGAGCGGCCGGGTCGAGCAGAACACCGAGAACAACGGCGGCACCCGCTGGGCGCGCTTCGTGCTGCGCCGCCCGCTGCCCGTGCTGCTGCTCGGCGTCGTCGGGCTCGGTGCGCTCGCGTTGCCGGTGACCGACCTGCAGCTGGGCATGCCCGGCGACGAGGCCAAGCCCACCTCCACCACCGAACGCCGGGCCTACGACGCGCTCGCCGAGGGATTCGGGCCGGGCTTCAACGGGCCGTTGACCGTCGTCGTGGACGCCAAGGGCGACGACGACCCGAAGGCCGCCGCGGAGACGATCGCGAAGGAGATCGGCGCCACCGAGGGCGTGGTTTCCGTCTCCCCGGCCCGTTTCAACGACGCCGGTGACACCGCCGTCTTCCAGGTCGTGCCGTCCACCGCGCCGACCGACGAGAGGACCAAGGACCTGGTGACGGCCATCCGCGGTGAGCGGCCCGGGGTCGAGTCCGAGACCGGGGCGACCTTCGAGGTCACCGGCACCACCGCGCTGAACATCGACATCTCCGACAAGGTGCAGGCCGCGCTGGTCCCGTATCTCGTGGTCGTGGTCGGCCTGGCGATCGTTCTGCTGCTGGTGGTCTTCCGCTCCCTGCTCGTCCCGCTGAAGGCGGCCCTCGGCTTCCTGCTGTCGGTGCTGGCGTCCCTCGGCGCGGTCGTCGTGGTCTTCCAGCAGGGGCACGGCGCCGAAATCCTGGGCGTGGAGCAGACCGGGCCGATCATGAGCCTGATGCCGATCTTCCTGGTGGGCATCGTCTTCGGCCTCGCCATGGACTACGAGGTGTTCCTGGTCTCGCGGATGCGGGAGGCGTATGTCCACGGCGAGTCGCCCCGCCAGGCGGTCACGTCCGGCTTCCGGCACAGCGCCCGCGTGGTCGTGGCCGCCGCGCTGATCATGATCGCGGTGTTCGCCGGGTTCGTCGGCGAGAGCGACTCCATGATCAAGATGATCGGGTTCGGACTGGCCTCCGCCGTCCTGTTCGACGCCTTCGTCGTCCGGATGGCGATCGTGCCCGCCGTACTCGCTCTGCTCGGCGACAAGGCCTGGTGGCTGCCGAAGTGGCTGGACCGGCTGCTGCCCCGCGTCGACGTGGAGGGCGAGGCGCTCAGCCACCGCTCGGAGAAGGAGCCGGCTCCGGACACCACAGCCGACCTGGAACCGGTACGCATCTGATCCAACCGCCCCCCACCGGGGCCGCCCGTGGCGAAGGACACGGGCGGCCCCTCGGGCGTTCCCACCCGGAGTCGCCCACCATGGACCCAGTCCACCGACCGGAGAGCCCGATGACCACCAGCCCGGAGCGGCGGTACGCGGACCGCCTGGAGAGTTTCTCGGAGCGCAACCCCGTCGTCGTCGACGTGGTCCTGGCCGCGGCGCTGATGGGCTCGGCGACCCTCGGCAGCATGCTCACCCTGCCCGGCGTCGAGCCGCCGGACCAGGACAGGACCGCCACCGTCCTCCTGGGCGTGGCCTGCCTCGCCCTGCTCAAGCACCGCAGCCACCCGCGCATCGCACTCGCCGTGACCGCCGTGTGCACGGTGGCCGTGATCGCGCTGGGCTACCTGCTCACCCCCCTGCTGCTGGCACCCGTCATGGCGGCGCTCTACTGGCTGGCGACCCACACCGACCGCGGGACCACCCGCGTCTACGGCATCACCACCATGGTGGCGGTGACGGTCGCGGCAGGGGCCTCCGACTCCATGGACCACGTGTCGCTGCTGCTCAGGACCCTCGGCCCGTTCTTCTGGCTGCTGCTGCCCCTCGTCGCCGGCAACATGACCCGGCTGCGGCGCGCCTACCTCATGGCGGTGCAGGCCCGTGCCGAGCACGCGGAGCGCACCCGCGAGGAGGAGGCGCGGCTGCGGGTCACCGAGGAGCGCATGCGCATCGCCCGTGAGCTACACGACGTCGTCGCCCACCACATGGCCCTCGCCAACGCCCAAGCGGGCACGGCTGCCCACCTCGCGCTCACCAATCCGCAGCAGACGCAGAAGATCCTCACCGATCTGACCGGCACCACGTCCTCCGCGCTGCGCGAGCTGAAGGCCACGCTGGGCCTGCTGCGGCAGAACGACGACCCGGACTCCGCACCGCTGGAGCCGTCCCCCGGCCTCACCCGCCTGCCCGAGCTGATCTCGGCATGCGCATCGGCAGGGCTCACCGTCACGGTCACCACGGAAGGGGAGCCCCAGTCGCTCTCACCCGGCGTGGACCTGACCGCGTTCCGGATCGTGCAGGAGGCGCTCACCAACGTCACCAAGCACGCCGCCGCGGAAGCCGCCCACGTACGGCTCGCGTACTCCGGCTCCCGTCTGCTGATCACGGTCAGCAACGACGGCCCGGCCACCGCTCCCCTTCCCGAAGCCGCGCAGAGCCGGGGCTTCGGCATGATGGGGATGCGCGAGCGCGCCCACTCCATCGGCGGCGAACTGTGTGCGGGCCCCCGCCCCGAGGGCGGCTTCGAAGTCACCACCGCACTGCCGCTGCGCCCTCTCGCCCCGCAGGAAGAACACACGCCATGACGATCCGCGTACTGCTCGCCGACGACCAGGCCCTGCTGCGGGCCACCTTCCGCATCCTGATCGACTCCTGCGACGACATGACGGTGGTCGGCGAGGCCTCCGACGGCGCGGAGGCAGTGGACCTGACCCGCGCCCACCACCCCGACGTCGTCCTCATGGACATCCGCATGCCCGGCACGGACGGCCTGGCCGCCACGTCCGCCATCTGCGCCGACCCGGACCTGTCCACCACCCGCGTCCTCATCCTCACCACCTTCGAGACCGAGGACTACGTCGCCCAGGGGCTGCGCGCCGGTGCCAGCGGCTTCCTCGGCAAGGACGTCACCGCCGACACCCTCCTGGCCGGCCTGCGCACCGTGGCCTCCGGCGAGGCTCTCCTCTCGCCCGGCGCCACCCGCACCCTCATCACCCGTTTCCTCACGACCCCCGCCCCCGGCACCCAACTCGCCTCCCCGGAACGCCTGACCGACCTCACGGACCGCGAACGCGAGGTGATGGCCCTGGCCGCGGAAGGCAAGTCCAACACCGAGATCGCCGAGGACCTCACGCTGAGCCCGCTGACCATCCGCACCCACATCCACCGGGCCATGACCAAACTCGGCGCCCGCGACCGCGCCCAACTGGTCGTCATCGCCTACCAGACAGGGCTGGTCCAGGCGGCTCCGCCTGCCCCGTGAGCGGATTCGATCGCAGCCAGGGCGGAGGCCAAGAGGTCAGGATCTGACCTCATTGGCTCCTAGCGTGGCTGTCATGAATGAGACCACGCATCCCACCGTCACCGACGAGCGCACCGACCTGCTGGAAGCGCTGGCCCACCAGCGGCGCTTCCTGCGCCTCACCACCCGCGACCTCACCGACGAGCAGGCCGGGCAGCGAACCACCGTCAGCGAGTTGTGCCTGGGCGGCCTGATCAAACACGTCACGTCGACGGAGCGTCACTGGGCGGACTTCATCCTGAACGGCCCGTCGCCGAAGGACGACTTCACCGCCATGACCGAGGCCGACTGGGCCCGGCGGGCCGACGAGTTCCGGATGCTGCCCGGCGAGACGCTGGCCGGCGTGCTGGCCGAGTACACCGAAGTCGCCCGCCGAACCGACGAGTTGGTCACCGCCCTGCCCGACCTGAACGCCGACCATCCGCTGCCCGAAGCCCCGTGGAACGAGCCCGGGGCTCGATGGTCGGCCCGCAGGGTGCTGCTGCACATCATCGCCGAGACCGCCCAGCACGCCGGCCACGCCGACATCATCCGCGAGTCCCTGGACGGCGCGAAGAGCATGGGCTGACGCACCGACCGCCCGTCCCGAACCCGGCCGGCCGGAGGCCCTGCCGGCCGGGTTCTGCGGCGCGTGCCGAGGCGAGCGCGCCCCCAACCACAACAACGTGCCCCGGCCCGCCTCCGCAGTCCACGCCCCCGCGGCCGAGATCCGTGCCGCAATGTCCCGGCCCCCAGGACACCGAAGAACTCAAGGACCACGCAGACTGACACCATGAACCACGCCCAGCTCACCGCCCTCGGCCGTGCCCTCCGTCTCCTCGGTGAGCACGGCGAAGCCCTCACCCCCGACACCCCGGACGCCAAGCTGCACGAGGTCAAGGCGGATCTGCAACGCGCCCTGGATCTGCTGGAGGAGAGCGTCAGCACGGCCGCGCCCACCACCCGCTGCCCGGAGCATCCCACCGGCCCCGTCGACGAGAGCGCCCCCGACCTCTGTCTGCTGTGCGAGACCCGGCGCCGGGCGGCCCGCCGCGCCGAGTTCAACGGGCCCTCCGCGCCACCCCGCCCCACCGGAAACGCCCCCTCCCGGTACGGCGTGCGCGCCGACCGCCCCCAGCCCCAGCAGCGCTGGCTGCCGGAGCTGTGGAACGGTCAGGAGTGGCAGTTGTGCGGCACCCCGCGCCGCGACCGCCGTGAGGCCGAGCTGTACATCGCAGCCCAGCGGCGCGGCTCCCGGCCCGCCATGGCGTACCGCCTGGTGCACGAGTTCACCGACTACGAGGTGCTGCGCGTGTGGGGCACACCGGTGCGGGTCGACATCGAGCCGATGGGCAACCTGTAGGCCGTACGACGAGCTCGAACGCCTACGCCTTCACTGCGGAGACCTGCGCCGGTTCCGCCTCAGCGGCCACCGCCGCGCCGACCGCCGGACGCCCGCGCGGGATGAACGACGCGACGGCGAAGGCGAGCAGTGCCGCTCCCGCGCCGATCGCGAGAACCGTGCGGAAACCCTCCTGGGAGGGCAGCGCGACGGGGCCGAGGTTGATGGTCATCTGGGCCAGGATGACGCCCGCCACCGCGCTCGCCGTGGACGTACCGATGGACCGCATCAGGGTGTTGAGGCTGTTGGCCGCGGCCGTCTCGGAGGGGTCCACCGCGCCCATGATGAGCGCGGGCATCGAGCCGTAGGTGAAGCCGATGCCGGCGCCGATGACGCAGGAGACCAGGACGAAGTGCCAGACGGCGTCCATCAGCACGATGTTCAGGCCGTAGCCTCCGGCCACGATCAGGGCGCCGATCATCAGAGTGACCTTCGGGCCCTTGGCCTTGGACACGGCGGCGGAGACCGGTGCCGTCAGCATCATCACCAGACCGGACGGCGCCATGACCAGACCGGCGGCGAGCATCGACTGGCCCAGGCCGTAGCCGGTGGCCTCGGGCGCCTGCAGCATCTGCGGAATGACCAGGGACATCGCGAACATCGCGAAGCCGACGGCCACCGAGGCGAGGTTCGTCACCAGCACCTGACGGCGGGCCGTGGACCGCAGGTCCACCAGCGGCTGGGTGACACGCAGCTCCCACCGGCCCCACACCAGCAGGACGACGACGGCCGCGACGAACAGGCCGAGCGTGGTGCCGCTGGTCCAGCCCCAGTCCGCCCCCTTGGAGATGCCCAGGAGCAGGCAGACCAGGCCGACTGCCAGGCCGAGTGCGCCGATCAGGTCGAACCGTCCGCCGGTGCGGACCTTCGACTCGGGTACGAGGGTCAGGACGAGGACACCGGCCACGACACCGAGGGCGGCCGAGGTCCAGAAGAGGACGTGCCAGTCGAAGTTGTCGGCGATGAGCGCGGCGGCGGGCAGACCGAGGGCGCCGCCGACGCCGAGGGAGGCGCTCATCAGCGCGGTGGCGGAGCCGAGCCGTTCGGCGGGCAGTTCGTCGCGCATGATGCTGATACCGAGCGGGATGACACCGGAGGCCAGACCCTGCAGCACCCGTCCGACGATCATCGGGACCAGGGAGTCGCTCAGCGCGGCCGTGACCGAGCCGGCCACCAGCAGGACCACGCTGACCAGCAGCATGTGGCGCTTGCCGTACATGTCACCGAGCCGGCCCATCACCGGCGTGGCGACGGCGGCGGCGAGCAGCGTGGCGGTGACGGCCCAGGCGGTGTCCGAGGAGGGGGCGTCCAGGAGCTGCGGCAGCTCCGGGACGATCGGGATCACCAGGGTCTGCATCAGGGAGACGACGATTCCGGCGAAGGCCAGCACCGCCACCACGGCGTTCGACCTCGGCGGGGCTGTTCCCCCGGCGTCGGCGGGTCGGGCAGGGGCGTGGGACATGACTGGCCTCCGGTCGCGATGAGTGATGCTTGACTCAGGCAACCTTAAGTCAATTGCTTGACTTACTCAAGAAATACCGGTCACGGCTGGACCAGAAGAGCGACGGCCCCGGCGTTCACTGCATCGCCAGGGCCGCCCACTGCCACCGACCGTCAGCTCAGCAATCCCAGCGACGCCGCGTCGTACGGGGCCAGCTCCTCGAACCGGCCCGCCAGCACCTTCGCCGCCCACTGCGGGTCCTGGAGCAGCGCGCGACCGATGGCCACGAGGTCGAACTCGTCGCGCTCCAGGCGGTCCAGGAGGTTGTCGAGGCTGCCCACGCCGGCGCCCTCCCCCTGGAAGGCCTTGAGGAACTCACCGTCCAGGCCGACCGAACCGACGGTGATGGCGGACTTACCGGTCAGCTTCTTCGTCCAGCCCGCGAGATTGAGGTCCGAGCCCTCGAACTCCGGGAGCCAGTAGCGGCGCGTGGAGGCGTGGAAGGCGTCGACGCCGGCCGACGCCAGCGGGGTCAGGATCGCCTCCAGCTCCTGAGGCGTCTCGGCGAGCCGCGCGTCGTAGGCCTCCTGCTTCCACTGCGAGTAGCGGAAGATGACCGGGAAGTCCGGCGAGACCGTCTCGCGCACGGCGGCCACGATCTCCGCCGCGAACTTCGTACGGGCCACCGGGTCGCCGCCGTAGGCGTCCGTACGGCGGTTGGTGCCCGCCCACAGGAACTGGTCGATGAGGTAGCCGTGGGCGCCGTGCAGTTCCACGCCGTCGAAGCCGATCCGCTCCGCCGCGGCGGCGGCCTCGGCGAAGGCCGCGATGACGTCGTCCAGGTCACGCTGGGTCATGGCCCTGCCGGTGCCGTCCGTGCCGTCCAGGCGCAGCCCGGACGGGCCGACCGCCGGGGCCTCGGGGAACGGCGGCTTGCCCGCGCTGCGCACCATGCCGATGTGCCACAGCTGCGGCACGATCCGGCCGCCGGCCGCGTGCACCTCCTCGGCGACCTTCGCCCAGCCGGCCAGCTGCTCCTCGCCGTGGAAGCGCGGGATGTTGCCGCTCTCCCCGGCGGACTCGTGGCCGACATAGGTGCCCTCGGTGACGATCAGGCCGACGCCCGCGGCCGCGCGGCGGGAGTAGTACGACGCCACATCCGCGCCGGGGATGCCGCCCGGGGAGAAGGAGCGGGTCATCGGAGCCATCACGATGCGGTTGGGGACGGTCAGGCCGCCGACGGTGAACGGGCGGGCGAGGACCTGGGCCGCTCGGGAGACGGAGGACGCGGTGACGGTCATGTGGGGGTTCCTCGGAGCAGCTCGACGATAGATGCGTGTGCATACTTGCACAGCATTAACTTCCTCGCCGGACCCCGCATTCCGCCCCCTCTCCGACTCCGGTGTGATCCCGGGCACGCCCGAGGGCGGCACCCCCTGCTGCCAGGGAGTGCCGCCCTCGGTCCAACGGACGGTCGATCAACCGGAGTTGATCAGAAGTCCATGTCACCGCCCGGCATGCCGCCGCCGGCGGGCGCGGCGGCCTTCTCCGGCTTGTCGGCGATGACGGCCTCGGTGGTGAGGAACAGCGCGGCGATGGAGGCGGCGTTCTGCAGAGCAGAGCGGGTCACCTTCGCCGGGTCGATGATGCCTTCCTTGACCAGGTCGACGTACTCACCGGTCGCGGCGTTCAGGCCGTGGCCCGGGGTCAGGTTGCGCACCTTCTCCACCACGACACCGCCCTCGAGGCCGGCGTTGACGGCGATCTGCTTCAGCGGGGCCTCGAGCGCGAGCTTCACGGCCTGGGCGCCGGTCGCCTCGTCACCCTCGAGCTCCAGCTTCTCGAACACCTGGGAAGCCTGGAGCAGGGCCACGCCACCACCGGCGACGATGCCCTCCTCGACGGCCGCCTTCGCGTTGCGGACGGCGTCCTCGATGCGGTGCTTGCGCTCCTTGAGCTCGACCTCGGTGGCGGCACCGGCCTTGATGACGGCCACGCCGCCGGCCAGCTTCGCCAGGCGCTCCTGGAGCTTCTCGCGGTCGTAGTCCGAGTCGCTGTTCTCGATCTCGGCGCGGATCTGGTTGACCCGGCCGGCGACCTGGTCGGCGGAGCCGGCGCCGTCGACGATGGTGGTCTCGTCCTTGGTGATGACGACCTTGCGGGCGCGGCCCAGGAGGTCCAGGGTCGCGTTCTCCAGCTTGAGGCCGACCTCCTCGGAGATGACCTCGCCGCCCGTGAGGATGGCGATGTCGCCGAGCATGGCCTTGCGGCGGTCACCGAAGCCCGGGGCCTTGACGGCGACGGACTTGAAGGTGCCGCGAATCTTGTTGACGACCAGGGTCGACAGGGCCTCGCCCTCGACGTCCTCGGCGATGATCAGCAGCGGCTTGCCCGACTGCATGACCTTCTCCAGGAGCGGGAGCAGGTCCTTGACGTTGGAGATCTTGGAGTTGGCGATGAGGATGTAGGGGTCCTCGAGCGACGCCTCCATGCGCTCCATGTCGGTGGCGAAGTACGCCGAGATGTAGCCCTTGTCGAAGCGCATGCCCTCGGTGAGCTCGAGCTCGAGACCGAAGGTCTGCGACTCCTCGACGGTGATGACGCCTTCCTTGCCGACCTTGTCCATCGCCTCGGCGATGAGCTCGCCGATCTGGGTGTCGGCGGCGGAGATGGAGGCCGTGGAGGCGATCTGCTCCTTGGTCTCGACCTCCTTGGCCTGGTCGAGCAGCGCACCGGAGACGGCCTCGACGGCCTTCTCGATACCGCGCTTCAGGGCCATCGGGTTGGCGCCGGCGGCGACGTTGCGCAGGCCCTCCTTGACCAGGGCCTGGGCGAGAACGGTCGCCGTGGTCGTACCGTCACCGGCGACGTCGTCCGTCTTCTTGGCGACTTCCTTGACCAGCTCGGCGCCGATCTTCTCGTACGGGTCCTCGAGCTCGATCTCCTTGGCGATGGAGACACCGTCGTTGGTGATCGTGGGGGCGCCCCACTTCTTCTCGAGGACGACGTTGCGGCCCTTGGGGCCGAGGGTGACCTTGACGGCGTCCGCGAGCTGGTTCATGCCGCGCTCGAGGCCGCGCCGCGCCTCCTCGTCGAACGCGATGATCTTGGCCATGTGAAGTGGTCCTCCCAGGACTGGGGGTGATTACTTCGGACCGCGCCCGCGCCCGCGACGGACGGCTCGCCTGCCTCGTGGTTCCTTGCCCCACCCGGCCTGCGGCCTCACCGACCCGGTCCTTCTTTGTCACTCTCACCTTCAGAGTGCTAACGCCAATGATTAGCACTCGGGCATGGAGAGTGCAAGCGCCTGCGGGCGGGCTCCGTGCGGGGCGGGGGTCGGATGACGGGTGGGAGGAGGCGCCTTCCACGGACCGAGGCCGGCCTCCGGGCAGGCCGAAGGGCTCGCACCCCAGGGGGTGCGAGCCCTTCGAAGAACAGAAGAACGTCGCTGCAGTCGGCGCGTGCTTCAGCTGGTCGCGAGCCGGACCATGTCCGCCTGCGGCCCCTTCTGGCCCTGCGAGATCTCGAAATCGACCCGCTGACCCTCTTCCAGGGTGCGGTATCCGTCCATCTGGATCGCGCTGTAGTGGACGAAAACATCCGCACCACCGTCGACCGCGATGAAGCCGTACCCCTTCTCCGCGTTGAACCACTTGACGGTGCCCTGAGCCATGCCTAACTCCCCTATTACTGGCCCTTGCACAGATCCACACTTCGCGGATCCGGGTCAGACCTCACCCCCCATTGGTCGGGGGCGTGCGCCGGAACGCGTCGACCGCGGCTGAATGTATCTGTCCAACTGCCGTCTGCAACAGGTCAATCGGACGAGAATTCTGGGCACCAAGGGTCGGGAATTTGCGGAGGATTCGCCCGAATTCAGGGCAAGTCGGGCCCCGTAAAGGGAATGAAAGACGCAAAAGAGCCACACACTTTGGCTGCTTCTTATCGCACGCGGAGCCGGAACTCATATGCGTCCGGCATGCGGGTCGCAGCGCGTTCCCCAACTGTACCGCGCTCAATCACACTGAATTGCCCCCTCCGCTTCTCTCACGGAGGGGGCAATTCGATGAACATTGCGTAACCGGCGTTACTCACGGTAACGCAGGAGTGGGTCAGCCGCCCGCGACCGCCGGGATGATGGAGACGCCCGCACCGTCCGGGGTCGCCGTCTGAAGGCCCTGCTCGAAACGGACGTCGTCGTCGTTGACGTACACGTTGACGAAGCGGCGCAGCTTGCCCTGGTCGTCCAGGACGCGGGCCGAGATGCCCGTGTGGTTCTTCTCCAGATCGGCGATGACGTCGGCGAGGGTCGCACCCTCGGCGGCGACCTCTGCCTGACCACCGGTGTAGGTGCGCAGGATGGTGGGGATGCGGACGGTGACGCTCATGAATTTGACCTCCGGTCGGGGTTACGGGCCTAGGGGCGCGGGGCAGTGTCGATATGCGGCTCCGCCGCGCGGGCGCGACCAGCCCCCACCGGCCCGCAGACGAAAACGACAAGCCCGAAGCCGCTACACGAGACCGGCCTCGCGGAACGACTCCAGGTTGGGACGAATGGTCGCGGTCAGTCCCGTACCGGCCACCGCATCCAGCGTCTTGAGACCGTCACCGGTGTTGAGGACGACGGTGGTGAGGGTCGGGTCGAGAAGACCGTTCTCGATCAGCTTGCGCGTCACACCCACCGTCACACCACCGGCGGTCTCCGCGAAGATGCCCTCGGTCCGGGCGAGCAGCTTGATCGCGTCCACGATCTGCTCGTCCGTCACGTCCTCCACCGCACCGCCCGTACGGCGCGCGATGTCCAGAACGTACGGCCCGTCCGCCGGGTTGCCGATGGCCAGCGACTTGGCGATGGTGTCCGGCTTCTGCGGCCGGACGACGTCATGGCCCCCCTTGAAGGCCACCGACACCGGCGAGCAGCCCTCGGCCTGCGCGCCGAAGATCTTGTACGGCTTGTCCTCGACCAGCCCGAGCTTGATCAGCTCCTGAAGACCCTTGTCGATCTTCGTGAGCTGGGAGCCGGAGGCGATCGGGACGACGATCTGGTCGGGCAGCTGCCAGCCGAGCTGCTCGCAGATCTCGTACGCCAGGGTCTTGGAGCCCTCCGCGTAGTACGGCCGCAGGTTGACGTTGACGAAGCCCCAGCCCTCGCCGGCCGGGTCGCCGATCAGCTCGGAGCAGAAGCGGTTCACATCGTCGTAGTTGCCCTCGATGCCGATGAGTTCGCCACCGTAGACCGCGGCCATGACGACCTTGCCCTGCTCCAGGTCGTGCGGGATGAACACGCAGGAGCGGAAGCCGGCGCGGGCCGCCGCGGCGCCCACCGCACCGGCCAGGTTGCCGGTGGAGGAGCAGGACAGGGTGGTGAAGCCGAAGGCGCGGGCGGCCTCCAGGGCCTGGGCGACCACACGGTCCTTGAAGGAGTGGGTCGGGTTGCCGGAGTCGTCCTTCACGTACAGCCCGCCGGTGACGCCGAGTTCGCGCGCGAGGTTGTCGGCCTTGACGAGCTTGGTCCAGCCCGGGTTCAGGTTCGGCTTGCCGGCCACGTCCGCGGGGACGGGCAGCAGGGGCGCGTAACGCCAGATGTTCGACGGTCCCGCCTCGATGCGCTTACGGAGCTCCTCGGCGTCGTACGCGGAGAAGTCGTACGCGATCTCGAGCGGGCCGAAACACTCCTCGCACGCGAAGACCGGGCCGAGCGGTACGCGGTGGCCGCACTCGCGACAGGACAGCGCGGCGGCGGGACCGAGGTCGACGGTGGGAGTGCTGGTGCTTGCGACAGTCTGCACAGCCATGTGAGGCGAGGCCCTTTCTCCTCATCTTCCTCACGACGCATCTCGCCGTGAGACGGAATTGGCACCTTCCCTAGCCGGGAGCCTCACCACGTCTGCGTGACAAGAACCGGCTGGAGGGTTGCCGGGGCTTCATCGGGCCGTTTCCCTCTGCCCCTCTGGATGAGCTGTATGTGGTTGTAGACGCAAACAACCCCCGACATGCGATGGTCATCAGCGTTGTTCAAGACTGTAACCGAAGGCCAGGACAGTTGAGATAGTCGTCCGAACCGCGAGATGGATCACAACCCCCTCGCCCGGAGAACGCAGAGGAGCCGCAAGCTGTGCTGGAAGAAGTCGAGCGCTGGCTGAGCACCCGCTCCTGGTCTCTGACCGATCGCCCGCTCCACAGGATCCTGGCCGCCAAACGCGCGACGGGCCAGTCGGTCAGTGTCGTGCTGCCCGCACTCAACGAGGAGGAGACCGTCGGCGACATCGTCGCCGTGATCCGTCACGACCTCATGCAGCAGGCCCCGCTCGTCGACGAGCTCGTCGTCGTCGACTCGGGCTCCACCGACCGCACCTCCGAGGTGGCCGCCGCCGCGGGCGCCCGGGTCGTCCACCGCGACGACATCCTGCCGCGCATACCGGCCGTCCCCGGCAAGGGCGAGGTCCTGTGGCGCTCCCTCCTCGTCACCGGCGGGGACATCGTCTGCTTCATCGACGCCGACCTGAAGGAGTTCTCCTCGGACTTCGTGACGGGCATCGTCGGCCCGCTGCTCACCGACCCGGAGATCGACCTCGTCAAGGGGATGTACGACCGTCCCCTCGGCACTGAGCCGGATTCGCTCGCCTCCGGCAGGACAGCGGGGCAGGGCGGCCGGGTGACCGAACTGATGGCCCGTCCGCTGCTGAACATGCACTGGCCGCAGCTGGCCGGTTTCGTCCAGCCGCTGGGCGGCGAGTACGCGGCCCGCCGCTCCCTCCTCGAACAGCTCCCGTTCCCCGTCGGCTACGGCGTGGAGCTCGGCATGCTGGTCGACTCCCTCCACCTGGTCGGACTCGACGCGCTCGCGCAGGTCGACGTCGGGGTGCGCAAGCACCGTCACCAGGACGGGCAGGCGCTCGGCCGGATGGCGGCGGCGATCTACCGCACGGCCCAGCTGCGGCTGGCCCGCGGCCATCTGATCCGGCCCTCCCTCACCCAGTTCGAACGGGTGGAGGACGGCTTCGAACCGCGTACGTTCTCCGTGGACACGGAGGAGCGGCCACCGATGGTGGAGATCGCCGAGTACGCCGCCCGGAAAGTGGCGTGACCGTTTTATGGGCGTTGTATACGGCCCCCCGGGCGGCCTTCCGTACGTTTGAGCGGATCCGGCTCGGGCTAGGTTGAGGCGTATGGCTTCAACGTACGGTGCTGCGCAGGTACTGGTGGCCTCCAACCGTGGCCCGGTCTCGTACGAGGTGCGCGAGGACGGCTCGCTGGCCGCCAGACGCGGCGGCGGCGGGCTCGTCTCCGGGCTGTCGGCCATCGGGCCGGACGCCGGCGCACTGTGGGTGTGCTCGGCCCTCGGCGACGGCGACCGCGAGGCGGTGCGGCGCGGGGTCGGGGAGTCCGGCGTACGCATGCTGGACATCCCGGCCGACGTGCACGCGGACGCGTACAACGGCATCGCCAACTCCGTGCTCTGGTTCGTCCACCACATGCTGTACCAGACGCCGCTGGAGCCGGTCTTCGACGCGGAGTTCCGGCGACAGTGGGCGTCGTACGAGGCGTACAACCGCGCCTTCGCCGAGGCGCTGGCGCAGGAGGCGGCGCAGGGTGCCGCGGTGATGGTGCAGGACTACCACCTCAGCCTGGTCCCGGGCCTGCTGCGCGAGCTGCGCCCGGATGTACGGATCGGCCACTTCTCGCACACGCCGTGGGCGCCGCCGGAGTACTTCCGGGTGCTTCCGGATGACATCGCCGGGCAGCTGCTGCGCGGGATGCTGGGCGCGGACCGGCTCGGCTTCCTCACCCATCGCTGGGCGGACGCGTTCACCGCGTGCTGCGAGGCGTTCGCCGGGGGCCTCGGGGACACCCGCGTCGGCGTGCACGGGCTCGGTGCGGACGCGGACTTCCTGCGGAAGCGGTCGCACGAGGCCGATGTGAACGAGCGGATGGCGAGGCTGCGGGCGGAGATCGGCGAGGGCCGCAGGGCGATCGTCCGGGTGGACCGGACCGAGCTGTCGAAGAACATCGTGCGGGGCCTGCTGGCGTACCGGCAGCTGCTGGACGACCACCCGGAGTGGCGTGAGCGGGTGGTGCACGTCGCGTTCGCGTACCCGTCGCGGCAGGATCTCGCCGTGTACCGGGAGTACACGGCCGAGGTGCAGCGGCTGGCCGAGGAGATCAACGGGCGGTACGGGACGCCGGGCTGGACGCCGGTGGTGCTGCACGTCAAGGACGACTTCGCGCGGTCACTGGCGGCGTACCGGCTGGCGGACGTGGCGCTGGTCAACCCCATCCGGGACGGGATGAACCTCGTCGCCAAGGAGGTGCCGGTCGTCTCCGACGAGGGGTGCGTGCTGGTGCTGTCGCGGGAGGCGGGGGCGTACGAGGAGCTGGGGGAGGATGCGATCGGGGTGAATCCGTACGACGTGGTGGGGACGGCCGGGGCGCTGCATGAGGCGTTGACCCTGCCGCTCGGGGAGCGGATGGAGCGGACGAAGCGGTTGGCTGCGGCGGCTACCGCGTTGCCGCCGGCTCAGTGGTTCCTGGATCAGCTGGGTGCGCTGAACGCCTGATCGGGCGGCGCGCGGCGCTGGTGGGGGTGGGTCGCGCGGCCCGGCGCTGACGGGGTGCCGCCCGCGCCCACCCGTGCCGCCCTGGGCGGCACGGCTGCCCGCAGCCAGGCTGTCAGCCGATACATGCCGCCAGCCCGGCCAGCAGGCCCACGACGCCCTTCGGGCCGTTCACCACCAGGTCGGCTCGTTTGCTCAGTTCGGGGACCTCGTCGCTGCCGCTGCACACCAGCAGCCCCGGCGTGCCGTCGGAGCGGAGTTCGTCCACGGCGGCGTAGGCGGGAAGGTCGCCGAGGTCGTCGCCGGCGTAGAGGATGGAAGCGGCGGAGAGCTCGCGGGCGTGTTCGAGGAGGGCGACGCCTTTGTCCATGCCGGGTGGGCGGAGTTCCAGGACCATGCGGCCGGGTTCGACGATCAGGCCGTGCCGGGTGGCGAGATCGGAGAGGGGTTCGCGCAGGGCCTCGAACGCGGCCTGGGGGTCGGCGGCGCGGCGGGTGTGGACGGCGACCGCGTGGCCCTTGTCCTCCACCCAGGTGCCCTGCCCGGCGCCCACCCGTTCGAGCAGCCCCGGCAGTTCCTCGCGGACGGCGGCGACACCGGGGTGCGGGGCGGGGGCGCTGACCTCGCCGCTCACGGCGTCCCAGCGTTCGGCGCCGTAGTGGCCGAGGACGACGAGATGCTCGAGGCCGGGTACGCCCGCGAAGCCGCCGTACCGCACGGCCACGTCCGCCGGGCGGCCGGTGATCACGGCGACGGAGGCGACCTTCGGGGCGAGGGCGGCGAGCGCGGGCACCGCGTCGGGGTGGGCCCGCGCCTGCTCGGGGTCGGGCACGATCGGGGCGAGCGTCCCGTCGAAGTCGAGGGCGATCACCGCCTTGCCGGGCCGGGCGAGAATCGCGTCGAGCCCGTCACGCCCGGCAGGGGTCGAGGGCGTCGGGAGAGTCGTACTGGGTTCGGTCTCGTGGCTGCCCATAGGGCGACCATATCCGTGGGCGGGCTCTTACACGCCGGTCGGCATCATCCAGTCCCACGCCGGGTGCCCAGCGAACCCCCGGTTCACCGCTCCGCCCGCCTCCGCTCCCGTACCCTCCGCAACCGGTTCACTGTGACCGGATCGTGCGCCAACGCCCGCGGATCGTCGAGCAGGGCGTTGAGCAGCTGGTAGTAGCGCACCGGGGCCAGCCCCAGCTCCTCCCGTATCGCCCGCTCCTTCGCACCGGGCCCGGCGAACACCCGGCGCTCCAGCGCGAGGATGTCCTGTTCCCGCCGTCCGAGCCGCTCCTGCTCCATGCCCGAAACCGTAACCTCCGGCACCGACAGCGCGACCTATCCCGCCGCCGAGCTCTCCGCCGTGGTCGCCGTCGACTGCAGCTGACCGAGGATCGCCGACGGGCTGCCACCGGGCTCCACGGTGGAGCCGATCCGCTTCTTGACCTCCGCGCTGACCGCCGCCCAGGACGTCTTGCCGACGGGGTAGAGCTCGGCGAGCGGCAGTTCGTCCAGGAACGGCTTGAGGTCCCGGTCCTCGGCCGCGCCGCTCATGGCCTCGGACGCGGCGTTGGTGACCGGCAGCAGGTCGTACTCGCGGGAGAAGGCGAGGACGTTCTCCTCGCTGTAGACGAAGTCGAGGAAGTCGCCGACCTGCTCCTTGTGGCCGTTCTGCTTGAACGCCAGCATCCAGTCGGCGACGCCCATCGTGGCCCTGCTCTCACCGTTCACGCCGGGCATCGGCACCATGCCGAACTTCACGCCCTTCTTCTCGGCCATCTTCATCAGGGACGGATGGCCGTTCAGCATGCCGACCTCGCCCCGGGCGAAGGCGGCGAACGCGTCGGCGCGGTTGAGCTTGCCGGGGGCGACCGGTCCGGTGAGGTCCTCGCCGACCAGCTCGTCGCGCAGCCAGGTGAAGGTCTCGACGTTCTCCGTGGAGTCGATGCCGTAGGTGCCGACGGTGTCGGTGTAGCCGCCGCCCCCGCTGAGCAGCCACTGCATGGTCTCGGCCTGCGCCTCCTCGGAGCCGAGCGGCAGGGCGTAGGGGTACTTCACGCCCTCGGCCTTCAGGGCCGCGGCGTCGGCGGCCAGTTCCGCCCAGGTGGTGGGCGGGGTGAGGCCGGCCTCCTCGAAGTGGGCCTTGTTGTAGAAGAGCAGGCGCGTGGAGGCGGCGAACGGCAGGCCGTACTGCACCCCGTTGACCTGCCCCGCGCTGGCGAGCGCGGAGGAGAAACCGGCCTGGACCGGTATGGAGAGCAGGTCGTCGGCGGTGTAGAGCAGGTCGTCGGCCGCGTAGTCGGCGTACGCGCCGATCTGGGCCATGTCGGGCGCCTTCCCGGCCTCGACCATCTCCTTCACCTTGGCGTCGACGTCGTTCCAGGAGTAGACGCTGACCTCGACGTTCACATCCGGGTGGTCGGCCTCGTACTCCTCGACCAGCTTCGCCCAGTACTTCTTCGAGCTGTTGGCCGCGCTGTCGCCGTAGTCGGCGGCGACCAGCCGCAGCGTCACGTCGGCCGTGTCCCCACCGAGGCCGCAGCCGCCGAGGACCGCCGTCATGCCCAGTGCGGACACCACCGCGATCATTCCTGTCCTGCGCCGCTGCACGTGCTCTCGCCCATCCTTGCCGAAAGATACATCTGACTTTTAAGACCGGGATTAAGGTCTACACCACGTAAGTGGACTAGACCTCTTCCGGGTCCTCGGGCCACACTGTCCCCCGTGAGACACGTCATCGCCCTCGATGTGGGCGGCACCGGGATGAAGGCCGCCCTGGTCGGGGCGGACGGCGCCCTGATCCACCAGGCGCGCCGGCCGACCGGGCGGGAACGCGGGCCCGGCGCGGTCGTCGACGGCATCCTCGACTTCGCCGCCGAGCTCCGCGCGTACGGCGAACAGCGCCTCGGCACCCCCGCGGCCGCCGCCGGCGTCGCCGTCCCCGGCATCGTCGACGAGCAGCACGGCATCGCCGCCTACGCGGCCAACCTCGGCTGGCATGACGTCCCCCTGCGCGACCTCCTCGCCGACCGGCTCGGCGGCATCCCGGTCGCCCTCGGCCACGATGTGCGCACCGGCGGGCTCGCCGAGGGCCGGATCGGTGCCGGGCGAGGCGCGGACCGGTTCCTGTTCGTGCCGCTGGGCACCGGTATCGCGGGTGCCATCGGTATCGACGGCCGGGTGGAGGCGGGTGCGCACGGCTTCGCGGGCGAGATCGGCCATGTCGTCGTACGGCCCGGCGGGACGCCCTGTCCGTGCGGACAGCGCGGCTGCCTGGAGCGGTTCGCGTCCGCGGCGGCGGTGAGCGAGGCGTGGGCCGCCGCCTGCGGGGACCCGGAGGCGGACGCGGCGGACTGCGCGAAAGCCGTCGCGTCCGGTGATCCGAACGCCGTACGAGTGTGGCAGGAGGCCGTGGACGCACTCGCCGACGGCCTGGTCACCGCCCTCACCCTGCTGGACCCGCGCACGCTCATCATCGGTGGCGGGCTGGCCGAAGCAGGGGAAACGTTGTTCACACCACTGCGGGACGCGGTGAGAGAACGCATCACCTTCCAGAAGCTGCCGACGATCGTCCCGGCTGCCTTGGGCGACACGGCCGGCTGCCTGGGTGCGGGACTCCTGGCCTGGGATCTCCTCGACCACACCGACCGCAAGGAGGAAACGCCCTGATGGCAACCCCCCCAGGGGCGCGGGGAACTGCGCGACAAGCCACGACGAACCCGCAGCCCGCGACGGACGGAACACCCCTGATCCTCTCCGGCGCCAACGTGGTCATGCCCACGGGAACCGTCAAAGACGCCCAAGTAATCGTCGACGGCACCCGCATCGCCGGCACAGCCCCGGAAAACGCTCACCGCATCGACCTGTCCGGCCACTGGCTGGTACCAGGTTTCGTGGACCTCCACAACCACGGCGGCGGCGGAGCCTCCTTCACCTCCGGCACCGTCGACGAGGTCCTCAAGGGCATCCACACCCACCGGCTGCACGGCACGACCACCCTGGTCGCCTCCACGGTCACCGGCGACATGGACTTCCTCACGCGTCGGGCGGGCCTGCTCTCCGAGCTGGCCGAGCAGGGCGAGATCGCCGGGATCCACTTCGAGGGGCCGTTCATCTCCCCGTGCCGCAAGGGTGCGCACTCCGAAGAGCTGCTGCGCGACCCGGAGCCTTCCGAGGTCCGCAAGCTGATCGACGCGGCGCGCGGCAGGGCGAAGATGCTCACGCTCGCCACCGAACTGCCGGGCGGCATCGACTCCGTGCGGCTGCTCGCCGAGCACGGGGTGATCGCGGCGGTCGGCCACACGGACGCGACGTACGAGCAGACGGTCGAGGCGATCGACGCGGGCGCGACGGTCGCCACGCACCTGTTCAACGCCATGCCCGCGCTCGGCCATCGCGCCCCCGGCCCGATCGCCGCCCTGTTGGAGGACGAGCGGGTGACCGTCGAGCTCATCAACGACGGCACGCACCTGCACCCGGCCGCCCTGGAGCTGGCGTTCCGTCATGCGGGCCCGGAACGGGTCGCGTTCGTCACGGACGCGATGGACGCGGCCGGCTTCGGCGACGGCCGCTATCTGCTCGGCCCGCTGGAGGTCGAGGTCAGCGACGGCGTGGCCCGCCTGGTGGAGGGCGGCTCGATCGCCGGCTCCACGCTCACCCTGGACCGCGCCTTCAAGCGGGCGGTGACCGTCGACCGGCTGCCGGTGGAGCACGTGGTGGCGGCCCTGTCGGCGGGCCCGGCACGGCTGCTGGGCCTGGACGACCGGATCGGCTCCCTCGAACCCGGCAAGGACGCCGACCTGGTGCTGCTGGACGCCGACTTCGAGCTCAAGGGCGTGATGCGGCAGGGAGAATGGGTGGTTGAGCCCCAACTGCCCGGATACATCCGCCAGTAGAGAGCGCGCCGAAGAGACGGTGGCCGACCGGACGACTGTGCCGACCGCCGTCTCTTTGGCATGATCGACCTCCGGAGAACGACAAGCACATTCACTCGGGGGAGGTCGGCCCAGGTGATCCTCACGGTCACGCTGAACACCGCTCTCGACATCACCTATCGCGTACGGTCCCTGCGGCCGCACACCACCCACCGGGTCTCCGAGGTGACCGAACGCCCCGGCGGCAAGGGCGTCAACGTCGCCCGCGTCCTGGCCTCGCTCGGTCACGAGGTGACGGTCACCGGCTTCGTCGGCGGCAGCACCGGACGGATCGTGCAGGACGCGCTCACCGCCACGCCGGGTGTGGTCGACGCGCTCGTCCCGATCGGTGGCGTGACCCGGCGCACCATCGCCGTCGTGGACGAGCGGACCGGCGACACGACCCAGCTCAACGAGCCCGGCCCGGCCATCGCACCGGCCGAGTGGTCCGCGTTCCTGGAGGCCTACGAGGACCTGCTGGCGCCGGCGAGCGCGGTGGCCCTGTGCGGCAGCCTGCCGCCGGGTGTGCCGGTGGGCGCGTATGCGGGCCTGATACGCACCGCGCGTGCGGCGGGCGTGCCCGTGCTGCTGGACACCAGCGGGGAGCCGCTGCGCCGCGGGGTGGCCGCCCGCCCGGACGTCATCAAGCCCAACGCCGACGAACTGGCCGAACTCACCGGCTCCCACGAGCCGTTGCGCGCCACCCAGGACGCCCGCCGACGCGGCGCCCACGCGGTGGTCGCCTCCCTCGGCCCGGAGGGCCTGCTGGCCCTGACCCCCGAGGGCCGCTGGCGCGCCACCCCACCGACCCGCGTACACGGCAACCCGACCGGCGCCGGCGACTCCGCAGCCGCGGGCCTGCTGTCGGGCCTGGTCGACCACCTCCCCTGGCCGGACTGCCTGACCCGCGCCACCGCCCTCGCCGCCGCGACGGTCCGCACGACGGCGGCGGGCGAGTTCGACCGGGGTGCCTACGAGGAGCTGCTGGGGCGGGTGACGGTGATCGGGGAGGTCAGCGCGGCGTGAGGGTCAGGACTCGACCCAGCCCTTGACCAGCCACACCTGGTCGAGGTTGGCGTCGCACTGGTTGCCCTGCTCGCACGAGATCTTGATGGTGTTCGTGCCCTTGTTGAGCTGGACGTAGTTGTAGGTCCGTGTCCAGCCCTTCTCGTAGTCGCCTTCGGGGGCCTTCGCGTAGTTCTCCATGTCGACCGGCGTGCTGGCGGCCGTGCCGTTGACCGTGAGGGTCGCGTTGGCGTCCTTGCCGGGCACGCCGTAGCCGACGTACAGCGTGTACTTGCCGGACTCGGGGATGCCGTTGACGGTCCAGGTGACCGAGGCGCCGACGGCGTTGAAGCCGGTCACGTAGACACCGCCGTCCGCCTTGGCGCCCTTGATGTCGGAGGCGGTGGTGGCGCCGCCGCCGAGCTGCAGGGCCTTGGCGTCGACGGCGGGCAGCTCCTTCTCGCTGCCCGCGCTGCTCTCGCTCGAGGGGCTCGACTCCGCGCTCTGGGAGGCCGACGGGGCGGTGGAGGGCTGGTCGCCGCCCGCCGCGTTGTCGTCGTCGCCGCCGAGCATCGCGACGCCGATGCCGATCACGACGGCGGCGACCACCGCGATCGCGCCGATCAGCAGGCCCTTGGTGTTGGGGCCGCGGCCCCGGCCACCACCGCCGCCCGGGGCGGACTGCGTCTGGACCGTGGGGGCGCCGCCGGGGAACGACTCGGGCGCGGCGTAGTGCGGGTTCGGCTGGCCGTACGCGCCCTGCTGCTGCGGCGGCACGGTCTGCTGGCCGTAGGGCCGCTCGCCGACCGTCCGCACCCTGCTGACCGAATTCGGGTAGCCGTAGCCGCCGGACGGCGGCTGGGCGCCGTTGGCCTGACCGTCGGCGTACAGATAGCCGAACGGGTCCTCGTCCTCGGGCGTGCTCGCGCCGTTGTTGCCGGGCGTCATCCCTAGGTACTCCTCAACAGGTGCGGAACGGATGCGGTACGTGTGGTGAGAATGGCGAGCCTACCCGCTCGCCGTGGCCCAAACGGGTGACCAGGATCGCATCATTCCGCGGACCTGCGGTTCATCCCGCACGTCGATGCTGTTTGGGACGAGACCGTTTCTCGACGTACATCCGTTCGTCAGCGGATTTCAACACTTCGTCCGCCGTCATACCGCAGTGCGCCCATCCGATACCGAAACTCGCCCCGACCCGGACGGCCCGCCCCTCGGCCCGGATCGGCTGGATGATCTCGTTCCGCAGCCGTACGGCGAGGTCCTGGGCGTCGGCCCGGCCGAGGCCGTCGGCGAGGATCACGAACTCGTCGCCGCCGAGCCGGGCGACGGTGTCGCCGTCGCGGACGCCGTTGCTGAGGCGGCGCGCGACCTCGATGAGTACCGCGTCGCCCGCGTTGTGCCCGAACCGGTCGTTGATCGACTTGAAGCCGTCGAGGTCGCAGAAGAGGACCGCGAGCCCCTTGGTGCCGTCGTCGTGTTCCCCCTCGGGGGCGATGGTGTGGACGTGGTGGTCGTAGACGTCGTACGCGTCACGGCGCGCCGGGAAGTCGAAGCCGGCGTCGTAGGCGGGGTGGCCGTAGGCCGCGTCCTGGGAGTCGTGGACGGCGGGAAGGCCGGACTGCGGGCGCTGGCAGAGGCGGGCGGAGAGGCGGGAGCGCAGCTCGGCGGAGTTCGGCAGGCCGGTGAGGGAGTCGTGGGAGGCGCGGTGGGCGAGCTGGAGCTCGCGGCGCTTGCGCTCCTCGATGTCCTCGACGTGGGTGAGCAGGAAGCGGGGGCCGTCGGCGGCGTCGGCGACCACGGAGTTGCGCAGGGACACCCAGACGTAGGTGCCGTCGCGGCGGCCCAGGCGCAGCTCGGCGCGGCCGCCCTCGGCAGAGGTGCGCAGCAGCGTGCCTATGTCCTCGGGGTGGACGAGGTCGGAGAAGGAGTAGCGGCGCATCGCGGAGGCGGGGCGGCCCAGCAGGCGGCACAGGGCGTCGTTGGTGCGCAGGATCCGGCCGTGCTGGTCGCCGCCCATCTCGGCGATGGCCATGCCGGAGGGGGCGTACTCGAAGGCCTGCCGGAAGCTCTCCTCGCTGGCCCGCAGGGCCTGCTGTTCGCGTTCCAGGCGGACCAGGGCGCGCTGCATATTCGCGCGTAGACGAGCGTTGCTGATGGCGATGGCGGCTTGGAAGGCGTACATCTGGAGCGCCTCGCGCCCCCACGCGCCGGGGCGGCGGCCGTTGCGCGGCCGGTCCACGGACAGGACGCCGATCAGTTCGCCGGAGGACGGGCCGCCCTGGGCGCCCGGCGCGTACATCGGGGCGAACAGCCGGTCGGAGGGGTGCCACTCGTCCTCGAAGCGGGGGGCGGGGCCCTCGGTGTACCACTGCGGGACGTCGTCGTCGTCGAGGATCCAGCCCTCGGTGTGCGGGATGAAGATCAGGTCGCCCCAGGTCTCGCCCATGCCCAGCCGGCGCTCCCACGACTCGCGGGAGCCGACCCGGCCGGTGATCAGGGCCTCGGCGGCGGGGTTGCCGGAGAAGGCGGCGACGACGAGATCGCCGTCCGGGCGGACGAGGTTGACGCAGGCCAGCTCGTAGCCCAGGGCGGTGACGACGCCGTCCGCGACGGTCTGCAGCGTGTCGGCCAGGCTGCGTGCGGTGTTCATGTCCGCCATGACCTGGTGCAGCTGCCGCAGGGACGCAAGGCGGACATACGGCTCCGACTCGGTCTCCATGCTCGCCCTCCCCCCGAGACCTCGCAGCGAATCAAGGGTTCTCTTCGGCGTATCGTCCTTCAGCTTCCCGCCACTGAATCACAGCGCGCTGCCCACTCGGTACACAGGGTCAACAATTAATGCCCCTTGTGACTCAAGTCACAGTAGAACGTGAACAATTGAGTGGGGTTTCTGTGTTTTTCCCGTGCGTTTACCGAACGCAAGCTTTGTAGCGGTGTCCTTCGCTGGTCCTACGACCGTGCTCGGGCTGAGGTCCGATGCGGGGGCACGCACCGGAGACTAGCGTTTCGGTGTGCTGAACACCCGCTGCCCCGCTCCGCCCGCCCGACTGCCCGCCCAACCCGCCCCCGCGGCCGATGCCGCCGGGCATGCTGTGGGGGTGAGCAACGACGAGTTCAGGGCGGCCATGTCCCGGCTGGCGGCCGGTGTGGTCCTGGTGACCGCGAAGGAGCCGCCGCTCGACCCGGACGACCCGCAGGCGCCGAGCGGTGAGGACGTCGGCATGACGGCGACGGCCTTCATGTCGGTGTCCCTGGACCCGCCCCTGGTCCTGGTCAGCCTGCGCGAGGGCTCCCGCATGGACGACCTGCTCGCCGAGCAGCCCCTGTGGGCGGTCTCGGTGCTCTCCGAGAGCCAGCGCCACATCGCCGGCCGCTTCGCCATGAAGGGCCGCATCAGCGACCGCCTGCTCTTCGAGGACATCCCCTACGTCCGCGGCGAGGCCAGCGGGGCACCCCTGGTCGGCGGCGCCCTGGCGACCCTGGAGTGCCGCACCGAACAGCGCGTCACGGCCGGCGACCACACGCTGGTGGTGGGCCGCGTCCTGACGGCCCGCCTCCCGAGCGCGGACGGCGGGCCGCTGACGTACTTCAAGGGGCGGTACCGGCAGCTGGGGTAGCTCAGCCGCCGGTGGGCCACCCCAGGGTGATGTCCAGCCGGGACAGCTCTGCCGGGTCGGTGACGCCCTCGATGACGGCGATCCGGTCCCGTACGAACCTGAAGATCGTCGCCCGCTCGACACGTCCGTCGGCGGAGAGCACCACAAGCCCGGTGGCCCCGTCGACCAGAGCGGGCCGCCCGCTCCGGCCGAGGCGGGCGTAGCTGATGGCGCCCGAGGCGACCGCCGCCGCCCCGGTGTTCACACCGGCCTCGGAGCGGGCCACCACATCCGGGTCGAGCACCTCCAGCAACCCGTCGAAGTCCCCGCCCCGCGCCGCGGCGAGGAAGGCGTCGACGACCTGCCGCTGCCGTACGAGATCGGCATCGGGCGCCGGAGCGCCCTGCACCCGGCGCCGGGCCCGGCTGGCCAGCTGCCGGGCCGCCGTCGGCGTACGGCCCACGACGGCGGCGACCTCCTCGTACGGCACGGCGAACATGTCGTGCAGCACGAAGGCCAGCCGCTCGGCCGGGGTCAGCGTCTCCAGGACGACGAGCAGCGCGACGCCCACCGAGTCGGCGAGCAGCGCGTCCTGCTCGGGGTCGGCTCCGGCGGCGGGGACCGGCGCGCCCGCGTCCAGCGACTCCTCCGCGCGGGACTTGCGGGAGCGCAGCATGTCCAGGCACACCCGGCCCACCACGGTCGTCAGCCAGCCGCCGAGGTTGCCGACCTCCCGGGTGTCGCTGCGGCTCAGCCGGAACCAGGCCTCCTGCACCGCGTCGTCGGCCTCGGCGAGCGAACCGAGCATGCGGTAGGCCACCGCACGCAGATGCGTGCGGTGTGCCTCGAAGCGCTCGGCAAGGAAGTCGTCGTCACCCATGCGTCCCGTGTCCCCAGCCCTCGTAGCGGACCACCGTCAGTGGCATTCCACTGCCTTGACGGATCCGGCAGGGCACATGTGACAGCGCCCTATCCCC
This sequence comes from Streptomyces sp. NPDC059866, assembly GCF_042731325.1. NCBI lineage: Bacteria > Bacillati > Actinomycetota > Actinomycetes > Kitasatosporales > Streptomycetaceae > Streptomyces > Streptomyces sp. NPDC059866. Next base: position 144,710 of record NZ_JBHWJT010000013.1, read on the forward strand.
AGTCGCGGCCCGACCGCCCCCGCTTGGTCTCCGAGCGCTGCTTCTTCTCCCGCAGCCGGCGTTCGTTGATGCCGCGCGGTATGCGGGTCGGCTTGCGGGGCTTGGGCGGGGGCGCGGTCGCCTCGGCGAGGAGTGCTGCGAGGCGTACGGCGGCGGTCTCGCGGTTGCGCCACTGGGACCGGTGCTCGGAGGCACGGACCGCGATGACGCCGTCGACCAGGCGTCCGGCCAGCCGCTCCAGTGCGCGTCGCTTCCACACCTCGGGCAGTGCCTCGGTCGCGGCGAGGTCGAAACGCAGTTCGACCTGGGAGTCACTCGTGTTGACGTGCTGCCCGCCCGGCCCCGAGGAGCGCGAGAAACGCCACTGGAGCTCGGCCTCGGGGAGCGAGACGGAGCCTCGGATGAGGTAGGGACCGGACATGGGTGACATGTTCCCGCCTGGAGTGGGCGCGAGTCACGCGAATATCGCCGGAGGTAAAGAAAGTAAAGAGCCGGGAACCCGTGGCACCTCCCTCCGCGTTCATAGGGGTAGCTGTAGCTTCAGTACCGCACACGCATAGCGCACGCATCGAGGGAAGGAACTCCCGACCATGGCTGTAAGCCTGTCCAAGGGTGGCAACGTCTCGCTCACCAAGGAGGCTCCGGGCCTGACCGCCGTCACCGTGGGCCTCGGCTGGGACGTCCGCACCACCACCGGCACCGACTTCGACCTCGACGCGTCCGCGATCGCGGTCAACACGCAGGGCAAGGTGTACTCCGACCAGCACTTCGTCTTCTTCAACAACAAGCAGACGCCGGACCAGACGATCGTCCACACGGGCGACAACCTCACTGGTGAGGGCGCCGGCGACGACGAGCAGATCAACGTCAACCTGGCCGGCCTCCCGGCCGACATCGACAAGATCGTCTTCCCGGTCTCCATCTACGACGCCGAGACCCGCTCGCAGAACTTCGGCCAGGTCCGCAACGCCTACATCCGCATCGTCAACCAGGCCGGCGGCACCGAGATCGCCCGCTACGACCTCTCCGAGGACGCCGCCACCGAGACCGCCATGGTCTTCGGCGAGCTCTACCGCAACGGCGCCGAGTGGAAGTTCCGCGCCGTCGGCCAGGGCTACGCCTCGGGCCTGGTGGGCATCGCCCAGGACTTCGGCGTGAACGTCTGATCGACGCCCGGACCTCGACGAAGCCCCCGCCGCGCCTTTGTGCAGGCGGGGGCTCCGTCTGTCCGGGGTCCGGTCCTCGGAAGGCCGTTCAGAAGATCGAGAGTCCGAGCCGGCCCAGGATCGTGCCGGCGTGCGTGCCGTAGATCGAGAAGACCACCAGGAGGGCGATGAGGACGAGGCCTCCGGCCAGGCTCCAGGTGAGGCGCGAGTTCATGCGTACTGCCTTTCTTGGGGGGATGTGGGGGGAGGCGCCGTGACGGGCACCGGATGCGTGTCGCTTCCGGCCGTCAGGACGCTGTCGCAGCGATCGCGGACCGTGTCGTCGTGGGTGGCGATGACGACCGCGCAGCCGTCCTCGCTCATCGCGCGGAGGACGTCGACGACCATGGTGGTGTTGTCGTGGTCGAGGGCGCCGGTGGGTTCGTCGGCCAGGACCAGAGCGGGCTGCTTGACGATGAGCCGGGCCAGCGCGACACGCTGCTGCTCGCCGCCGCTGAGCCGGTGGACCTGCTCCTTCTCCCGGCCGGCCAGGCCCACCCGGTCGAGGGCCTCGGCGACGGTCGGGGTGCCCTTCCGGGCGCGCCGCGGCTTCATGGCGACCTCAAGGTTGGCGGCGACGGTCGCGTTCTCGATCAGGGCGTAGTTCTGAAAGAGGTAGCCGAGGACGTCGCGCCGGAAACGCCGGGTGGCGCGCGGGCCGAAGCCGGTGATGTCCCGCCCTTCGTGACGGATCGCGCCGGAGGTCGGGGCGTCGAGCAGGCCCAGGCAGTTGAGCAGGGTCGACTTGCCGGAGCCGCTCGGGCCGACCAGGGCGAGCATCCGGCCGCGCTCCACGGTGAAGGTGAGACCGGACCAGAGGGTGCGCGGGCCGTAGGACTTCGACAGGTTTTCGATCTCGATCACGGGCGGGCTCCAGCGGGGCGGTGGGGGGTCACGACTCGGTCGCTCCTTCCTTGACGATCAAGCGGTGGAAGACGACGAGGGCCACGAGCACCGCGATGGCCTCCACGGCGACGAGGGTGCCGGTGACGCCGAGGTCGAGGCCGGTGATCTCGACGGGTGCGCGGGGCGGCGGGATGCCGAGCGCGTCGTACCGTTCGAGGTCCTTGTTCTGCTGCCACACCTGGAAGGGGACCCACACGGCGAGCAGTACGGCGAGCAGTCCCTCCAGCGACAGGACCGTGCGGTGGACGGCGGTGAACCGCCAGCCGCTGATGTACCGGGCGAAGATCGCCTGAGCGTTCTTGCGGGAGTGCACGATGCAGACGCCGACGCCGGTGATGAGCAGGACCGCCAGGGCCACGCCCAGGTTGAACACCTGCAGCCGGAACTCGCCGACGAGGTCGCGGAGTTTGACCGCGGCGTTCTGCCCGACGGGCGTCATGGCCGTCACATACGTCTCCAGGTGGCGCTGCTCGATGGCGGCGGTGACGTCGTCGGGGTCGTGGAAGAGGACGCTGCTCTTGCTGGCGTAGGCGGTGTAGCCCTTGTCGCTCAGATACGGCGATCCGTCGGCGAAGGCGATGATGACGGGGTCGGTGACGAAGGAGTCGTCCGCGCCGGGGTTGGGGTCGGTGTGCGACTTGCCCTTGGGGTTGTAGGTGAAGACCCGCTGGTCGGCCTTGGTCTGCAGCGTCGTGATGTTCGCCGGGCGGACCTTGTCGGGGTCGCTCGGGCTGAGCAGTCCGGGGACCAGTTCGCGGAGTTGGTCGGTGTACGCGGCGAGGCCGGCCGGGATCATCAGCCGGACCTGGGCGGGGTCGGCGGCGGCCGGGCGGTGGGGGCGCCCTGCCGGGTCGAGGACGGGCTGTTCGGTGAGGAAGGACTCGTTGACGATCAGCACATCGCCCTGCGGCAGGCCCGCCCGCGGTGCCGACTGCTGGAGGTCGCGGTGTCCCGCGACGACGACCTGCCCGTCCTTGTCGGCCTGCCGGAGCCAGCCGCCCGCCTCGGCCTCCAGGTCGCGCAGCGCAGCGTCGCTTCCCAGGCTGCCGTTGAGGGCGATCGACGTGGTGTCGCCGATCTTCGCGTAGGCCTTGCGGCTCTCCTCGCGGTTCTGGACGTCCTGGGCGGCCAGGACCAGGGCGGTGGCGATGCTGAGAGCGAGCAACAGCGCGGGGATCCGCATGGCGTACGCGCTGATCATCGCGGCCCGTGCGGGCAGTTCGCCCTTCAGGGCGCGCAGGATGCCGGTCTGGAACATCAGGTACAGCACGCCGGCCTGCGTGGCGAGGGCGATCAGACCGAGGGCGGCGGCACAGCCCAGGGTGAGCAGGGTGAACTGGCCGATCCAGGCCAGCCCGTTGTAGAGGTCGAGCAGCAGCACCACCAGGGCGGCCACCGCGGCACAGGCGATGGCGTAGAAGACCGCCAGCTGCCGCAGGTCCCGCAGCAGGATCCCGCCGAACGACCTGCCCTGCAGGCGCTGTACGCCGTAGGCCTTGGCGTTGAGCATCACGCCGGCGCCGGTCATCGTGATGACGGCGAGCGCGACGACGATGAAGGAGCGGTGGAGGGCGGTGCCGGAGTAGGTCGTGGTCAGCTCGGCGACCGACTGCGGATGGTGGACCGCGGACGTCATCCCGAGGTCGGTGAACCTCTGAGCCAGCGAAGCGGCGGCCCGGTCGGAGCCGAAGACGTAGTAGAAGCCCCGAGGGTCGCGCCGGCCGAGCTCGGCGACCGGGTGCACGTCGGTGCGGTAGCCGCGGTTGAACGCGGGATAGCCGTCGCTCAGCCAGTCGGCATGCGGACCTCCGGGTGCCAGGTAGAGGTGGCGGCGGCTGTAGGGGTGGGTGAGGTCGGGGTCCTCGCGGGCGATCGTCACCCGCTCCGCCTTTGCGAACTCCGCGATGTCACGGGTGACTTGGGAGCCGCTGGTGGACCCGTCGGTGTCCGTCACCCAGACCACTGCGGAGTGCCCCAGAGCCCAGTCCTCGTCGAGGCTGCGCAGGAGAAGGAACGCCAGAATCGCGGAGTATGCCAGTGCAACGGCGTGAACGAACTTGATACCTCTGTGCAGCATCGATTGGCCTAGGTCAGGGGTGGTTCACTGGACGAGTGGCCCGCCCGGAGGGGGACTGGAGATCACCACCAGGGCGGACCACTCGCTGCCGGGGCCGAGCGATCAGGCTCGGCCCCCGGTCAGCAGCTGGTGTTCCAGTAAGACTTGTTGCCGCTCAGAGCGACGTCGGCCTGAGCGAAGGACCAGGAGCCCTTGGCGGCCTCGTCGCTGTCGATGTACTCGCCGACGGCGGTCGAGCCGTGGCACTTGGTGCCGTGGTAGTAGTCCGACCACACGATGGCGGTGCCGGCGCCGTAGTCCCACGTGCCGCCGCCCGCGCTCACCACGGTCGCCATGGCCGGGGCGGCACCGGCGACGACGAGGGCACCGGTCACAGCCGCAAGCTTGATACCGCGCTTGATGTTCACCATCAACTCGCTTTCGTTCAGACGGGATTGAGAGGTGATCGACGTCGACCGATCTTGATCGCGATGGTCATGGCGGACCATGAAGGAATAATCAAAAAATCTCGATGCGACCGACATCACATGGTCACGGCGTGAAGGGCCGCCGGAGGACGTGACGGCCAGGGCTTGAACCGACCGGCCCTCACCTCGACGCCGCCCACGCCGAGGACGGCATCCTCAGGCCCGGCTCGGCTTCCCGTCGCCGTACAGCCAGTCGTCCCAGATCCGGTCGAAGTCCTGGTCCGGGGCCTGCTTCTCGACATACGTCGTGAAGTCCTCGGTGTCCGCGTTGCCGTGGCGGTGGGCGGCGGCCCAGCCGCGGACGATGTCGTGGAAGGTGTCGTCGCCGACCGCCTGCCGGATCTTGTGGAGGACCATCGCACCACGCTGGTACACGGGGGTGTCGGAGATGTGCGCGGCGCTCGCCGGTTTTGCGGGCGGGAACGCCCAGAGGTCGTCGTAGATGTCCTCACCGTGGTCGTGGAGCGCGTCGAAGATCTGCTGGGCGGTCTCCCCGCCGTGGTCCTCCTCCCAGAGCCATTCGGCGTAGGTGGCGAAGCCCTCGTTGAGCCACATGTCCTGCCAGGTCCTCGGGGAGACGGAGTCGCCGTACCACTGGTGGGCGAGTTCATGGACGAGGAGCTGGACGTTGGGGGCGCCGGGGAAGACCGGGCGGCTCTGGGTCTCCAGGGCGTAGCCGGCGTCGTCGGCGCGCTCGACGATCGCGCCGGCGGAGGAGAAGGGGTACGGGCCGAAGCGGTCCTCGGCCCAGGCGAGCACCTCGGGGATGCGGGCCAGGACCGCGCGGCTCGCCGGCGTCTCGGCCGGGTCGACGGCGGTGTACACGGGGAGGCCGTCGTCGGTGGTGGAGCGGGTGATGTCGTAGCGGCCGACGGCGAGGGTGACGAGATAGCTCGCCATCGGGGCGGTGGTACGCCATGTGGAGGCCGTACGGCCGCCCGTGGTCGTCTCGCTCGTCAGCTCCCCGTTGGAGACGGCCCGCAGGCCCTTCGGGACGGTGACGGCGAGGTCGTACGTCGCCTTGTCGGAGGGGTGGTGGTTGCCGGGGAACCAGGCCGTCGAACCGGTCGGCTGGCCGAGGGCGAGCGCGCCGTCCGCGGTGGGCAGCCAGCCCTCCTCGGAGCCGTCCGGGTCGGTGATCGTCACGGGGGTGCCCGAGTAGCGGACCGCCACACGGAACGTGCTCCCCTCGGCGAGGTCGTCGCGGGGGCGGATCGTCAGTTCCTGGCCGGTGCGGTTCCAGCGGGCGGTGCTGCCGCCGACGGTGACCTGCTCGACGTCCAGGCCCTTGAGGTCGAGGTTGAAGGCGGAGAGGTCCTGGGTGGCACGGGCGGTGATCACCGTGCGCCCGGTGAGGTGACGGGAGGCGGGGGTGTACGCCAGGGTCAGGTCGTAGTGGGTGACGTCGTAGCCGCCGTTGCCGGCCTTCGGGAAGTACGGGTCGCGGACGCCGGAGCCGCCCGGGGTGCCCTGGGCGCCGCCGGTTCCGCATGCGGGCACGGTCAGGGCGAGGACGAGGACGGCCGGGACAACGCGGACGAAACGGGACACGTCCGAGATCCTATGAGCGGCGTGACACCATCGCTACGTGCTCGACATCGGCTACGCCCTCTCCAACCGGTTCCCGGACCCTCCCCAGACCGACTACCGCCGCGCGGACGTACCCGCCCTGCGCCACGATCTGTTCTGCGGTGACGTCTATCTCGCCGACACCAAGACGGACCGGGAGCTGTCCACAGCCTGGGGATGGGTACCGGTGCTCGACTTCGCGTGGGCGCTGTGCGACATCGTCGAGCAGCTCGACCGCGATCCGGCGGGCTCCCGCGCCGCCCGGCCGCAACGGGCGGAGCTGGACTTCACCGAGTCCACCGACCGGATGCTGTTCGAGCGCCGCTTCGGGTGGGTGGACATCGAGTCCGACTGGATGCCGGCCGAGGAGCCGCCGCTCACCTTCTCCCATGCCGAGCTGCGGCGGGAGGCGCGGGACTTTCTGCACGATCTGATCGCCGACCTGTGCGATCTGCACGAGTCCCTCGCGGACAATCCCGTGATCTGGTCGCTGCAGGCGCGGTTTCCGCGGGTGCGGTGAGTTCTGCGGTCATCCTTGTTCGACGCGGATCCCCGCCTCCGCCGCCAACACCGGTGCCAGGTCCAGCAGTTGCCCCGTGCTGATCACCGCCCCCGACAGCCGGTCGACTCCCCGGGCGATCTCCAGCGGGGCCGCCCCGCGCAGGTCCACGTCTCTCAGCGTCGCCGCGCTGAGGTCGGCGGCTCTCAGCGCGCAGTCCACGAACTCGACGCGGGTCAGCTCCGCACCCCCGAAGTCGGGTTCCACCAGGACGCAGCCCTCGAAGACGACATCCTTGAGCCGGGCCCGGCGCAGATTCAGGTAGTCGATCTTGCCGCCGCGGATCAGGACGCGTTCGAGGGCGGCGCCGTGCAGCTGTACGCCGCCCAGGCGGGCGTCGGTCAGTTCGACATCGCGCAGGGTGGACTCCGCCAGATCGGTGCCGACGCCACGTGGGGCGGTGAGGACGGAGTCCAGGATGCGGGCGCGATACAGCCGCGTCCCGTCCAGGGCGCACGCCGTGAGCGCACAGTCCATGAAGCGGGCGCCGCCGCCGTCCTGCCCGGCGAAGTCCGCGTCCCGGAACTCCAGCCCGTCGTAGTCCCCGTCCGGCTCCAACCCGCCCCCGTCGTACGGCACCGGCTCCGGCAGCCGCACCTCCGGCCGCCGCGCCGCCCGCACACCGGACCCACCGCTCCCACCGGCCCCGCCGGCCCTGCCCGTCCCTGTCCTCGCCATGGCCCCATGCTGCACCCCGTCACTGACAATGGGCGTGAGCTGGGGAAACCTCACCTCGCCGACACCACCCGGCCTCCCGATGTCACATGCGCGGCCCCTCGATCCGTCGTACTCGTGAAAGAGGCGACCCGAGCAGAGGGAGACCCCACACATGCACCGCATCACCGTCATCGGCGGCGGTTTCGCCGGCCTCACCGCAGCCATCACCGCCGCCGAAGCGGGCGCCAAGGTCACCGTGTACGAAGCCCACCACACCCTGGGCGGGCGGGCCCGGACCGCCGAGGGCCCGTACCGCACGAACGAGGGCCCGCACGCCCTCTACAACGGCGGCCCGCACTGGGCGTGGCTCGAGCAGCGGGACCTCATCGGCCCCGTGGCGGCCGTCCCGCCCCTGGAGGCCGCCAGGCTGCGGCTGCGCCACCGGGGCACCCTGCGCCGTACCCCGCCGTTCGCCATGCTCAAGCTGCTGCGCCGCGGCGCCCGGCACGCCCCCGTCGACGTCGACTTCCTGACCTGGGCCACGGAACAGGCGGGCGAGGAGGGTGCGCGGGCCGCCGCCCACTACGCCGCCGTCGCCCTGTTCCACCACGACCCCGGCGCGCTGTCCGCGGCGTTCGTCCAGGAGCGGCTGCGCCGCGCCACCAAGCTGCCGCCCGAGGCGCACTACCCGCGCGGCGGCTGGGCGAACGTGATCGACCGGATGGCCGGCCGCGCCTGGAACCTGGGCGTCCGGATGGAGACCCTGTCCCGCGTCGACACCCTGCCCACCGACACGCCGGTCGTCGTGGCCACCTCCCTGGACGCCGCCCGCCGCCTTCTCGGCGACGCCTCCCTGACCTGGCCGAGCGGCCGTACGGCACTCATCGACCTCGCCGTGCGTACCCGGCGCGGCGACGCCTTCGTGGTGTCCGACCTGGACGCGCCCGGCTGGCTCGAACGCTTCACGGCGCAGGACCGCACCCTCGCCCCGGCGGGCGAGCAGCTGATCCAGGGTCAGATCCCGATCGCCCCGCACGAGTCCCGCGCCGACGGCATCGCCCGCGCCGAGCAGCTTCTCGACCTCGGCTTCACCGGCTGGCGCGAGCGCGTCACCTGGCGGCGGGAGGCGGTCGCGAACGGCCGTACCGGAGCCGTGGACCTGCCCGGCACCACTTGGCGGGACCGGCCCGCCGTGGACCGCGGCGACGGCGTGTACCTGGCGGGCGATCAGGTCGCGGCGCCGGGTGTGCTGTCGGAGGTGTCCTTCAACAGCGCCCTGACCGCCGTGTCCCTGGCGCTGGGGCAGCGCGGCCGGCAGCCGCTTGACCTCAAGCGAGCTTGAGGGTGAAGGGTGGGGGCGCCACCACAGAAGAAGCATCACGGAAGGGACCTCATATGCGCGCCATCCGCCTCCACGCCTTCGGCCCGGCCGAGAACCTCACCCTCGAAGAGGTCGAGGACCCGGTGCCGGGCCCCGGCCAGGTCCGGGTCGCCGTCGCCGCGGCCGGCGTGCACCTGCTGGACACGGCGATCCGGGCGGGCCACCAGGGCCCCGGCCCCGCCCCCACGCTGCCGACCGTGCCCGGCCGTGAGGTCGCCGGCGTCGTCGAGTCCCTCGGCGAGGGCACGGACGAGGCCTGGCTCGGCAAGCGGGTCGTCGCCCACCTCGGCTTCGTCCCCGGCGGTTACGCCGAACTCGCCGTCACCGACGCCGACCGGCTGCACGAGATCCCGGCGAACCTCGACTTCGCGCAGGCCGTCGCCATGATCGGCACGGGCCGTACGACGATGGGGATCGTGCAGTTCGCCGAGCCGGGCCCGGACGACGTGGTCGTGATCCCGGCCGCCGCCGGCGGCATCGGCACCCTGCTCGTGCAGTACGCCAGGAACGCCGGCGCCACCGTCGTCGGCCTCGCCGGCGGCCCGGAGAAGACGTCCCGGGTCGCCGCGAACGGCGCCGACCTGGCCGTCGACTACAAGGACCCGGCCTGGCCCGAGAAGGTCCAGGCCTACGACGGCAAGGTCACCGTCGTGTACGACGGCGTAGGCGGCGACACCGCCCGTACGGCCGTCGGCATGCTCGCCCCCGGCGGCCGGCACATCGTGTTCGGCTGGTCGGCCGAGGGCATCCAGGGCGGCGAGCCGCTGGTCGTCGAGGGCGTCACGGAGCAGGTCCTCGGCCCGGTGATGCTGGAGAAGGCGGGCGGCCCCAACCCCCTCCGCACCCTCGAACTCCGGGCCCTCACCGAGGCCGCCGAGGGCCGTCTCGTCCCGGCCGTGCACCGCTTCCCGCTCGCCGAGGCGGCGGCCGCGCACCGGGCCCTGGAGACCCGCGGAACGACCGGCAAAGTCGTCCTGGAGCCATGACACGGCACCATCGGACCTCGGTGCAATACACCGCAAAACACCCCGGTTCATGGTCTTCTGGCCGGATGAGTGCCTCCCGGACGGCTGAAGCCGGCGCATCCGTGGACCCCGACCCCCGCCGCTGGTGGGGGTTGATGGTGATCGCCCTCGCACAGCTGATGGTCGTCCTCGACGCCACCATCGTGAACATCGCGCTCCCCTCCGCACAGCGCGACCTGGACATGTCCGACGGCAACCGCCAGTGGGTCATCACGTCCTACACCCTGGCGTTCGGCGGTCTGCTCCTGCTCGGCGGCCGCGTCGCCGATCTGGTCGGCCGCAAACGCACCTTCGTCATCGGGCTCGTCGGCTTCGCCACCGCCTCCGCGTTGGGCGGTGCCGCCGCGAACGCCGGCATGCTCTTCGGCGCCCGCGCCCTCCAGGGCGTCTTCGCCGCGGTCCTCGCCCCCTCCGCGCTGAGCCTGCTCACCACGACGTTCACCGACCCCCGGGAACGCGGACGGGCCTTCAGCATCTACGGCACCCTGGCCGCCAGCGGCTCCGCGATCGGCTTCATGGTCGGCGGGCTGCTCACCGAGTACCTGAACTGGCGTTGGTGTCTCTACGTCAACGTGCCCATCGCGGTCCTCGCGGTCGCCGGCGCCTTCGCCCTGCTCCAGGACAGCCCCCGCCACGCGGGCGCCCGCCTGGACGTGCCCGGCGTCCTGCTGGGCTGCGGCGGCCTGGTGGCGATCGTGCACGGCTTCGGCGAGGCGGAGTCCCGGGGCTGGTCGGACCCGATGGTCCCCGGCCTGTTCGCGGGCGGCGTGGTCCTCGTGGCCGTCTTCGTGTGGTGGCAGACCAGGGCGTCCGTGCCGCTGCTGCCCCTGCACATCATCAAGGACCGCAACCGCGCGGGCTGCTACCTGACCATGATGCTGGCCGTCATGGGCATGTTCGGCATGTTCCTGTTCCTGACCTACTACCTGCAGACCGTCCTCGACTACACCCCCGTGCAGACGGGCCTGGCGTTCCTCCCGCTCACGGCGTCGATCCTCATCGGCTCCACCCAGATCGCGGCCCGCCTGCTCCAGCACGTGCCGCCCCGCCTGCTCCTGGCCCCCGGCATGCTCCTGGCCGCCTCCGGCATGCTGTTCCTCACGCAGATCACCGTGCACTCCGTGTACGCCACCGACATCCTCCCCGCACTGATCCCGATGGGCCTCGGCATGGGCCTGACCTTCACGCCGGTCTTCTCCACGGCAACCGCCGGCGTCGCCCCGCACGACTCGGGCGTCACCTCGGCCGGCGTCAACACCGCACAGCAGGTGGGCGGTTCCATCGGGACGGCCCTGTTCAACACCATCGCCACCACCGGCAGCACGACCTACATCGCCGCGCACCTCACCGGCCCCGCCCAACGCGCCGAGGTGACCCGCGAGGGCATCGTCCACGGCTACACCGTCGCCATCCGGTGCGCCGTCGGCATCATGCTCCTGGCCGGTCTGGTGGCAGTCCTGATGATCACGGCGAAGGCCCCGAAAAGCCGTGCGGCGGACCAGCCCCCGGTACCGGAGTCGGTCGTCTGAGCCGACCGCCCGGCAGCAGCGTTAGGGTCGGACGGTGATCGAGATTCCGGACGGACTGGCGGCGGCGCAGGCGAAGTTCAACGGCGCGGCGGGCCGGGACTTCATCGCCCGGCTGCCGGAGCTGGCGGCCGCCTTCCTGGACCGCTGGGAACTGGGCCTCGACGGCCGCCCGATGCACGGTGTGGCCGCCCTGGTCCTGCCGGTGCTCCGCGCCGACGGCAGCCCGGCCGTGCTGAAGCTGCAACTCCTGGACGAGGAGAGCGAGGGCGAGCCGGTCGCGCTGCGGGTGTGGGACGGCGACGGGACGGTACGGCTCCTCGACCACGACCCGGACACCGGCACGATGCTCCTCGAACGCCTCGACCCCGCCCGCATGCTGTCCCACGTCCCCGACACCCGCGAGGCCGTCCTGGTCATCGCCCGCATGCTGGCCCACCTGACCTCCGTACCGGCACCGGACGGCATGCGGCGGCTCGGTGACATCGCGCGGGCGATGCTGGAGCAGACACCGCGGGCGCTGGAGCGGATCCCGGACCCGCAGGCCCGCGGGCTGCTCGCCGACTGCGCGGCCGCCGTACGGGAGGTCGTCGACGAGCCCGGCGACCGGCTTCTGCACTGGGACCTGCACTACGAGAACGTCCTGGCCTCCGACCGCGCCCCCTGGCTCGCCATCGACCCCAAGCCCCTCGCCGGCGACCCCGGATTCGACCTGCTGCCCGCCATCGACAACCGCTTCGACGCCGCCGACATCGTCTGGCGTTTCGACGCGATGACCGACGTCATGGGGCTGGACCGGGCGCGGGCCCGGGCCTGGACGCTGGGACGGGTGCTGCAGAACTGCCTGTGGGAGACCGAGGACGGCCGGCCGCTGGAGGAGGAGCAGCTGGAGATCGCACGCCGGCTGCGCGGTTAGGGCGTCTCCGGCGCGAGCATCCGGCCCAGCTCCAGCGGATCGGCGCGTCCGTCGAGTTCGGTGTGCAGGGCCGCGGCCAGCTCCGGTTGGGCGAGCAGTCCCTCGCCGGCGGGGTCCCCTTCGGCCCGGGCGGCGAGTCCCAGCCCCACCCAGGTCTCGGGGTCGCCCTCGCCACGGACGATGCGCGCGTGGCAGGCGCGCAGCGCCTCGGCCGTACGGCCCGTGACGAGGTCGATGTCCTCGGGCCGCGCCCCGCTCACCGTGGCACCGGGGTCGTCCCGCAGCCGCTCGAACCCGTCCGGGTCCGCCAGCAGCCACCTCGCCAGCACCGCCCGTGTGTCGAAGCCGCGCACCGGCCGCCCCGGGACGAGCGCCGGCCCGTGACCCGGCGCGACGGGCGGGGCCTCGGGGGGCCAGGCCGCCGCAAGGGACCGGACGGTGCCGCGGTCGGGTCGCAGGTGGTACGCCCGCCAGGTCGCGCGGTGGTCCGCGATGGCGAGGTCGGCCGCGGCGCGGGTCCGCCCGTCCACCGGCTCCGCGAGCCACGGCTCCAGCCGCCCGGCGAGCTCGGCCACCAGGCGTCGCCCCAGGTCGGTGAGCCCGTCCGACCGGCCGACGGTGCCCAGTGCGTGCGCCGTCTGGGCGCGCCACAGCGCGTATTCGAACCGCCCGAGCGGATGGTCGCGCCGCCGCCAGAAGGCGGTGACCCCGAAGAACGCGTACACCCCTTGGAGCAGCCCGCCCAGCGGCCGGGGGTCGTCCCGCCAGGGGGCGTAGTACAGCCGGGCGTCCTGGTCCTCGTACAGGGTGAACAGGTGCATGAACGCGCTGAGTTTGTTGTGCTGGAACTCGTGCACCAGCGTCGAGGCGAACTGCTCGCCGTCGTCGGGGACCGACGCCACCGCCGTGCCGAAGGCGTCGCCGGAGGAGGCGCTGTGCGGCCGGAACCGCTCGGAGCGCGGGCGGGGCACGACGGACACCAGTCCGTCGGCCAGCGCCCGGGCCTCGTCGCGGTCGGTGGCGTGCAGGATGTCCCAGGCCGAGCCGAACAGCTCCTGCCACTCGGCGGCGGAGTCGAGCGGCTCGGGAACGCCGGGCGTGCGCAGGGCGCGATAGGGGTCGATGTCGTCCAGGAGCAGCGTGCGTCCGTCGGCCCGCAGTTCGGCCGGGGCGTGCCAGTCCGGTCCGCCCGGCCGGCGGCCCGCGACCCGTACGTCCCCGTCGCGAGCGGAGACCTCGGCGACGGTCCAGTCCGGACTGCCGGGCACCCGCATGGCCCCGAGCGCGGGGAGCACGGCCCAGCCGTGCCGGACCGGGATGTCGGTACGGAACTCCAGGCCGGCGCGGACCGCAGCGCTCGCCGCGAGTGCGTGCAGGTGCCCTGTCTCCGCCCACAGAGGCGCATGGTGGTCGGCGGTGCCGCGCAGCCGGCGCAGTGTGTGCGCTGCCCACATGCCGACGGCCGGATAGGACAGCAGCCGCTCCACCTCCGGCGCGGCCACGGTCCAGGCCCGCGACAACAGCCGCCAGCCCTCGGCGAGCGGAGGCAGCGGACCGGTCGGTGCCGTCGCCGCCGCGTCCAGCAGCGCCCGTACGACGAGCAGCCGCCAGCTGCGCTCGCTCGCGCGCAGGGCGTCCACCGTCTCGGGGCCTCCCCCGCCGCCCAGCAGTTCGTCGAACGACTGCGGTGACAGGACGTGGGGCCGGGCCGTCTGGTGCATGGAGGGTGCCTATTCGTCGCGCTGTGGGTTGTAGCCGCCGAGGCTGCCGGCCGGGTCGTCGATACGGCTGAGCAGGCGCCGCATGGAGCCCTCGGCGGGCGGCAGGTCCAGGGCCGGCCAGAGGTCCAACGGGACGCCGCTGAGATCGATCAGCTCCGACTCGACTCCGGACTTCTCCATGACGCCGTCCCCATGACAGTGGAAGTGAATGATGCGAACAATGCCCGATATATGCCACTACCGTACGGTTTCGACACTTTCCAGGCCGCTGGATGACCCTAATGCATCCGCGGCGTCACACAGATCCAGGAATGCGGAATGCACCCGGATCGAGTGAAGGAAGGGCGGTCCGGGTAGGGACCGGACGTGATTGAACTCGCCGAGCTGATAGAGGAGTTGCGCCGCGAGCTGACCGCGGCACGCACCGCCGCACAGGGGGAGGACCTGTACTTCGAGGTGGGCCCGGTGGAGCTGGAGGCGGCCGTCGTCGTGGAGCGGTCCGCGACGGCGGGCGGGAAGATCCGCTTCTGGGTGGTGGAGACCGGCGCGGACGGCCGGATGGCGGACAGCGTCACCCACCGGGTGAAGCTGACGCTCGATCCGCGCACCCACAGCGGCGGCGGACGTGCGCCGTGGGTGGGCGACGACGAGGCCGAGGACGAGCGCTGAGCGGGGTGACTCGAGCGCGTCGCGGACTGGAGCCGGCCCGGGTGGCGGAGGTGCTGGTACGCCGGCCCGAGGGCCGCGGCGCCGGACGCCGGGGTTCCGGCTACCGCGTCGGCCCGTCGTACGTCCTCACCGCCGCGCATGTCGTCCGTACTGCCGAGGGGGAGCGGCCCCGGGTGCACGTACGTTTCGAAGCCGACCGCCCCGACGAGTGGACCACACCCGCGCGCGTGGTGCTGGCCTCCGAGAAGGCCGACGTGGCGCTTCTGGAGCTCACCGGGCCCGTGCCGCCCGGTGTCCACGCGGCCGGGACCGAGCCGCCCGCGTACGGTGCCGTGCCCGACACGGACGAGCTGCTGCCGTGCAGCGCGCTGGGCTTCCCGCGGTTCAAGCTGCGCGAGGACCGGATGCGCCGGCTCGACGACGGCTCCCCCTCCCAGTACCGCGACTCCTGCCACGCCACCGGGATGATCTCGGTGCTGTCCAACCGCCGCGAGGGCACCCTCGAACTCGCGGTCACTCCACCGGAGTCGGACCCCGAACCCGACCGCTCCCCCTGGGCGGGCATGTCCGGTGCGGCGGTCTGGCACGACGGCACGCTGATCGGGCTGGTCAGCGCCCACCACCGCTCGGACGGTCTGGGCCGCCTCGCCGCCGTCCGCGTGGACCGCTGGTACGAGCTGCTGCCGAGAACCGACCTCACCCTGCTGCACCGGCACGCCGGACTGCCCACGTCACCACCCGAGCCGACCGCCCTCACACCCGGCACCGCGGGCCCCGGCAGCCTGGCGCACCTGCCGGACGACCTGCCGCTGCGGGAACTCGACGGACTGGTGAGCGCGTTGACCGCACTGCCCACGGTGAGCGACCGCACCACCCTGGCGCTGGTGCTGGGCAGCATCGATCCGGTGATCGCGGCCATGAGCCCGCGCTCACCGGCGCTGCGTCCGGACGTGTTCGGGATCCTGCGCACCTGCCTGCGCTATCGCGGCACCTTGGACCAACTCGTCGAAGCGATACGGTTGATGGAGGGCGACTCCGCCGGAGTGGCCCGTATGAACAAGGAGGCGGTGGAGCTGTCCCGGCGCCACCGCGGCGGTGATGACGACCGCTGACCTGATATCGCAGCACCGCGCGGATGTGGTGTTTCATCCAGGCTACGGCGGGCCATTATCAGGGGGATGTGAGCAGCCCGCATCCGCAATTGCAGCCGGGGGGAAGGGGTTTGGCCGTCATGGAGCCGTCTGTGGCCGCCGTCGAGTCCAGCCTTGTCGATCTCGCGGGGGTGTCTCTTGAAACACTGCGCTCCATTGACAGTCGATTTCTCGCCGCGTCCCTCGAGGAGCTGCAGCACGGGATCGACCACCCGCTGGCCAGTGTCAGCGACTTCGGAGACAAAGACGGCGTGGCGGCGTTCGACTGACGACGGGGCCGCCCATGCGTGCTGAGCCGTCCCTGCCGCATCATCGTGTCCCGCCCGGCAGCCTCGCCGAACTGACCCGCGGCGAGGGCGGACCGGCGACCGTGGACCTGTTGACCGCGGCCGAACGCAGCCGTCGGCTGCTGCTCTTACGGATGCTCGACGACGCCACGGACCTGGGTCCGGCGTGGGATCTGCTCAGCGCCGCCCAGCGCCGCGCCCCCGCCGTCGTCGACGAGCTGCTGATGTATCCGCAGACCGGGATGTGGCTGGCCACCGCACTGCGCCGGCTGCGTGCGAGCACCGCGGAGAAGGACGAGCCGCCGCTGCCGGTGGTACTCGGCCATGTCCGCGCACTGGCCGCCGCGGCCGCGCTACGCGCGGAGCTCGACTTCACCGTCGAGGTACCGGTCCGGCACGGCCGGGTTCCCCTGCCCACCCTGGGCTGCGCGGAGCTGCCCTCGGCCGAGCCGTGGACGACGGCCACCGTGCGGGCCGAAGCCGGACGTGCCGTGGTCGAGACGCCGGGGCACAGGGTCGCCGTACCGCTGCCGCCGGGCTCGGCGGGGCCGGGGTGGCATCCGGTGCGCCGGCTCGCGGTCGGCCCGGCCGAACGCCGGCTGGAAGTCGCCCTGGACGACCTGGACCCGTACCGGACGTATCCGCAGCCGACCGAGCCGCGGCCGCTGTCCGAGGAGGCCGCGGCGCAGTGGCGGCAGATGCTGGAGCGGGCCTGGGGAGTGCTGCTGCGGGACCAGCCCGAGACGGCCGCCGCGATGCGGCGGGGCGTGTTCTCCCTGAGTCCCACCCCGGCAAGGGAAAGGTTTCGGCCGCGCAGTGTGTCGTCAGGTGATGCGTTCGGCGGCATCGAGGCCTCGGAGCCGGACGACGCCGTCCAACTGGCCGTCACGCTCGTGCACGAGTTCCAGCACACCAAGCTGGGCGGGCTGCTGCATCTGACCCCGCTCGTGACCCGGGGCGCCGACAACGGTACGGAGCTGTGGTACGCGCCCTGGCGGGACGACCCCCGCCCGCTCGAAGGGCTTCTTCAGGGCATCTACGCCTTCGTGGGCATCACCCGTTTCTGGCGTGCCCACCGCCGGGCCGCCGGTGCGCGGACCGCGACGGCGCACTTCGAGTTCGCGCTGTGGCGAGCCCATGTGACCACGGCGATGGAACAGGTCCACCGTCATCCACGCCTCACCCCGCTCGGCATCACCCTGCTGGACACGCTGCGCGACCACTGCGCCAAGTGGCTGGCCGAGCCCGTACCGGAGGACCAGCTGGCGGCGGCCCGGCTCTGCGTCGCCGACCATGTGGCGCGCTGGCGGGCCCACCATCTGCGGCCCGCCCCGGCAGCCGTGGACGAGGCGGTACGGGCCTGGCTGGCCGGCGAGAGCGGACCGCCCGGCGCCCTGGCGGCCGAGCCCGAGGTGGTGCCCGATCCCTCCGCACGGTGGCTGGACTGTCTGGCGATGCTCGTCCGCCACCGCCTCACCGGCGCGGACGGCGACCGCCACTCCGAGGAGCCCGAGAAGGCCGCCGCACGGGTCACCGGAGCACTGGCCGGCGACGCCCTGCTGGCCGCCCACGACGCCGTCGCGGCCCGTCAGGCATACGTGGCCCACCTGGCCGTGGAACCCGGGCGGGCCGGCACCTGGGCGGGCCTCGGCCGGGCGCTCGCCGCGTCGGACACGCACCCGATCGCGGCCCGACTGCTGAGCCACCACCCCGAACGGGCCCGCGCGGTGCACGAGGCCCTGCTCCGCGTCACCGGCACCCCACCGGACCCCGTCCACCTGGCCACGTGGCTCGGCTCACCCCCGTCCGAAGCGCACTGACCGGACACGGCAGTGCCGCCCTTCCGCCGGGAAGAGCGGCACCTCGGACCGTACGCCCGTCACCTCACAGCGGCATCGGGTCGATGTCGCAGTTGGCCCGCTCCCGGGCCCGTGCCTGGAGCGTCGCCGGGTGAGGACCGGAGTCGGCGGAGCGCAGCCGGGGTTCGTCCAGGACGCGCTCCAGGCGGGCCAGGACATCCGCGTGCAGCGCCTCGCCCTCCGTCTCCCGGCCGACGGCGATGAGGTCCAGGGCGAGGTTGGCGCCGCCCACCAGCGTGGTGGGGTGGTCCTCGCCCAGGCGCGCCAGGCACAACGCCCTTGTCTTCTCGCCGAGTTCGCGGGCCTCGTCCGCCCGCCCCAGCGCGCTCAGATCGCTCGCCAGGTTGATGGCACAGGCCAGCGCGATCGGATGGCTCTCGCCCAGGCGTTCGGTCAGCGACCGGAGCGCCTCCTCGTCGCGCTGCCTGGCCTCCTCGACCCGGCCCAGCAGACGGTAGGTCACCGCCAGGTCGATGTCGGCCGCCAGGACGTGCGGATGGTCGCTGCTGAACAGCCGGCGGAACCGCTCGCACGCCCGCTCGCCGCGGTCGCGGGCCGCCTCCAGCTCGCCGTTGTGCCGCAACGCCACCGCCAGGGCGAGCGCGGCCGTCAGGGACTCCGGGTGGGTGTCGCCGTAGCGGCGGGTGAACTGGTTGAACGCGTCGCGCGCCAGTTCCAGCGCGGTGGCGTGGTCGCCCTCCTTCCGGCAGGACTCGCTCAGCTGCCGGAGAGCCTGGAGGGTCGTGGGGTTGCCCGGTCCGAAGATGCTCCGATAGCCGTCGACGACCGCCTGCTGCAGGGACCGTGCGCCGATGTAGTCACCGGTCTCCCGGACGTCGATGGCGATGCTCGCCTCGGTCATCAGCGACTGCCGGTGTTCACGGCCGTACAGCCGTGTCTTCATCGCGTGCGTGTGCCGGTCCAGTTCCAGCGCGCGCTGGAACTCGCCGACGAGCCGGAGGCTCACCCCGAGGTTGTGGGCGGTGGCCAGGGTGGCGGGATCGTCCTCGCCGAAGGCGCGGCGGGCCCGGTCGTAGGCCGTTTCGTCCAGTTCGGCGCCGGCGGCGAAGTCTCCCTCGACACGGCGTACCGCCGCCTCCAGGTTCATCGTCTCCAGCGCGTCCTCCCGGGTGTCCTCGCGGTCCGGGGGCGCCGTGCGGTCGTAGACGTCCTTGAGCTGGGCGGCGATCCGGGCCGCGTCGTCGTGCCGGCCCACCTTCAGGTAGAGGAAGCCGAGCCACCACCCCATCAGGAGGGTCTGCTGGTCCTCCTCGCCGAACAGTTGCTGCCAGGTCTCCCAGGCCTGCTCGGTGAACTCGCGGGCGACCTTGTGGTCCCCCCAGTACCAGAGGTACCGGGCGATGTTCCGCACGAGCTGGCGGACCCACGGCTGGTCGGACTCGACCGCGCCGGAGGCGATGACATGGCCGTAGAGCTCGGCGTAGCGCGGCCAGTTGGCGGCCTGGTTGGGCGCCTTCGGGTCGGCGGCGGCCAGGAGTGTGTGAGCGCCGTTTCGCATGCGTTTCTGTTCCTCGGCGGTCATCCGGTTGATGAGCACTGCCTGCACCAGGCGGTGCATCTCGATCGAGTTGGTCCGATGGTCTATGCGGGCGAGGGAGTACCGGTTGATCTCCCTTATGGCCCGCGCGAGGCGCATCGGATCGTTCAACGCTCGGTCGAGTTCCGGGTCGATGGTGCTGCCGCCGAGGCCGGAGAAGATGGAGCGTGAGATGGGGTCCGGCGCGAAGTAGGAGCAGAGCTGGAGCAGGCGCAGGGCGGTGAGGCTGCGGGTCTCGAGGTGGTCGAGGGAGACGTTCCACGCGGCGGCGACCGGAAGCTGGTAGTCCGGCGGCGGGGACACCTCGAGGAGCTCGCTGCGCTTGTGCTCGAACAGCCGCAGGTACTCCGACACCGGCATCCCGGTCTCCGCCCGCCAGGCCGCGGCCTGCTCCAGGGCGAGCGGGAGGTCACCCAGGGCGTCGGCGAGGCGGTCCGCCTCGGCGTCGTCGAGGTCGTCGGGGCCGGAGCGGCGCAGCAGCTCCTTGCTCTCCTCGCGGGTGAACACATCGACCTCCAGCGAGGGGCCCACCACGCTCCAGCGGCGGTTGCGGGAGGTGACGAGGATGGTGCCGCTGCCCCCGGTGGGGAAGTAGTCGCGGACCCGCTCGGGACTGTCGGCGTTGTCGAAGATCAGCAGCCAGCGGGAGTACGGCCGCCCCTCGCGCAGCGCCTCGCGCACCGCGGGTCCCGCGATGTTGGCCTCTGACGTGGTGACGAGGCCGAGCCGCTGGGCGAGTTCCACCAGGGACTGGCCGATCTGGCCGGGGCGCTCTGCGGGGATCCACCAGACGATGTCGTACTCGGACTGGTGCCGGTAGGCGTACTCGATGGCCAGCTGGGTCTTGCCGACACCGCCCATGCCGTGGATGGCCTCCGGCAGCACGGTCGTCGTCGTGCCCTCCCGCAGACGCTCGCTCAGCAGTTCGAGCAGATCCACGCGACCGGTGAAGTTCGGGTTGCGTGGGGGGATGTTGCCCCAGATGCGCGGCTGCGTCGAACGCCCGCTCTCCACCGCGGGCTCCTGCTGCGTGGTGGACATGGCCGTGGCTCCTTCTGCAGTTGTCTCGTGCGCGCGAGGGTCTGAGTGCCCGGGGCGTGGGCCCGCGCCTTTGCGCAGGCTAACGGTGTTCTTGCGGTCGTAATCGCGCAGTGCGCGGGCGAGTCGCTCGGCTGGTGGCAGGAAGCGTCCGGACAGAGCACGCAGCGCGGCCAGTTCAACCCTCAGGAACGCCACGTTGTGCCGGGTCACCGGCGGGACACGGGCCGCCTCGAGCGGATCGCCGGCCGGCTCGGTGCCCTGTGGGGCGAGCAGCGCCCGTACGTCGTGCAGCACCCGGACGGTGTCACGGCGGCGGGACAGCGCCAATAACTCCTGGCGGTTGTCGGCACCGAAGGTGAAGGCCACGCCGGCGGCGCGCTCGGCATCGCCGCTCGCCGGCCGCACCAGTCCGCTCATCAGCAGCTCGGTGAGGTGGGCGGGCCCGGCGCCCGGCACCGACGCCGTGAGCGCCGTCATCACCGGCAGCGTCAGCGGGGCCGCCGCCAGCCGGGTGGCGAGCGCGAAGGCGGTGGGCGAGGCGGCGGCGCGGAACTCCGAGACGCGCTCCCGGGCGGGGACGGCGCTGTCGGGGTCGGGGACGTCGTGGACCCAGGGCACCGCCCGCGCGGCGTCCGCCCGCCGCTTCCAGTCACGGGCCCGGACTCCGGACATCTCCGTCCACCCGGACGCACGCCCGGCCACCAGGCCGACCCAGCAGGACAGGGAGCGCTCGGTCGGTTCCAGGACGGGGACCGGCACCACACCGGCCCGGGCGGCCGCGTCGTCGACGGGTTCCAGGGGGGTGGTGCGCAGCTCCCACCGCAGGGAGTCGTTCGGCGCCCAGGGGTGTGCGGCGCTCAGGCGCATACGGTGCACGTCCAGGCCGGTGCGGAACCACAGCCGCTGCGGCAGCAGATGCAGCACGGCGAGCGGCTCGGACCGGCCGAGTTCCCGCAGCAGCGGCAGCACCGCGCCCGCCCGCCAGCCCGCGGCGAGGCCGTCGGTCAGCACCAGCACCACCCGGTACCGGGCGGTGCTGGGGGGCAGATGATCCAGCCGGATCCGGGTCGGCTCGGTGTCGTCCGAACTCAGCAGCCGCACGGTGCTGATCGGGCCCAGCCGCTCCTGACGGGCCAGCCCGTCGGCCAGCCGGGCGATCGTCGCCGCCCAGACGCTCATGCTCACGTGGTCGTCGACGACGAGCAGGACGGCCGGGCGGTCGGCCGGGTCCGACGGCTCCAGTCCGCTCAGGGCATGCAGCACGCCCTCGAATGACGTGTCGTCAGAAGCCGGTACAGATACGGGTCGTGGGCCGTCGTCACGCCGCATAAGCGCCCTCGGATGGTCCAGTGCTGCCCGGGCACGGGGGGAGGGCGGAGGAGGAGTCCCGCAGTCCGCGGGCATGCGTGACATCCACGTTGCCAAGCCTGGCAGTGGTCTGCTTGCGGTGCAAGACGGGAGTCCACCGGGGGGATGACGGGAGGGATCACAAGTCGACTGTCGGGAACGCGCCCCCGGTGGTGTGGAGTACGCAGGACGTCCGCTGGGGCCGTCTCGACCACCAGCGTGACACCCCGTCAACCCCCCGCGCAAGACCGTCGCAATCCGTTCCCCCGTAGGTAATCGCCGCACGATGGGCCCGGCCTGTTCCCCGGTCCGCAGACTCATGGCCCGTACCCCGGCCCGGGCGGCCCCGGCTTGCGGTCGGGGTCGTCGAGCAGAATGGCCAGGTGGCGGCCCACGTGCTGGTCCCAGCCGTCGGGTCCGAGCGCCAGGGCCTCTTTGCGCCACTTTCCGATGCGTTCCGCGAGACTTCCGAGCCCCCGGTCCTGCAGTATTTCGCCGATGGCGTCCTGGAACGACGGATCCGAGCAGTCGCTGCGATGCCAGACCATCGCGGGTACGCCGGCCCGCAACCCGGCCAGGACCTCCCGCCGACCGGTGCCCGAGTCGTCGCCGGGCGGCTCGCTGAGCACCAGACAGACCGCGTACCGGTCCTCCTTCAGCTCACGCTCCAGATGGAAGAAGTACGTCTCGTCCTGCTCCGGACGGCTCCAGTGCGGATGGCTGTCCGCCGGGCGCTCCCGAAGCTGGCGCCACTTGTTGTGCCAGGGCCGGTGCCACGCGGCCCGCTGCAAGCGCTCGAGGCTGCGCACCACCACCGGGTAGTCCAGCGCCAGCGGGGTGGGCGAGTCGGACTCGGACTCCTTCGGCCACCACTCGACAGGCTCGTTCAGCAGCTCCCACGGCAGGATGAACTCCAGGAGGACGGGCTGCCGCAGGTCGGCCCACCTCTCCTCGACCTCCTCTATCAGCCTCTCCACCGCGCCGGGCAGCTCCTCCCGGTGCAGATGGACGGTCTCACCGCGCACGGGGTGCCAGCCCTCGGGGTCGGACTGGCGCCAGTGC
Source organism: Streptomyces sp. NPDC059866 (assembly GCF_042731325.1). Taxonomy (NCBI): domain Bacteria; kingdom Bacillati; phylum Actinomycetota; class Actinomycetes; order Kitasatosporales; family Streptomycetaceae; genus Streptomyces; species Streptomyces sp. NPDC059866. The sequence goes on from NZ_JBHWJT010000013.1 coordinate 167,693, forward strand.
GACAGATAGAAGCGGTCCGCCTCGACCCGGTCCGGCTCGAACTGGATCATCAGATACGCGGGGACGAGCGAGGGCGCGGCCTGCGGGAACTCCGAGTGCTGCCACTCCGCCAGTGCACCGTCCAGCCGCAGGGCGTGGGCCTGGCTGCGGGTGAAACGGCGCAGCACCTCGGCGGCGTCGGCCCGGCTCTCCGCCACCAGCCGGTCGGCACACAGCGCGAGGAAGGCCACGCTGGGCGGGAGTTCACCGTTCGGGGAGTTCTCCCCCGCCAGCCGCAGGAAGACCTGCCATCCGGTCCGGCACCAGGGGGGCAGTTCCTGCACCCGGGAGCGGCTCGCGCGGCGCGCCATGGTCGCCAGGTCCGGGGAGTTCATCGACAGCAGAACGGGCCGTAACGAACGCAGATCGGCGTTGTTGAAGAAGTCGACGGCCTCCCACTCGTCCACCAGCGGCCACAGAGTGGCGACCGTCGCCGACTGCTGCTCCACGTACTCCAGTGACCGCACCAGACAGGCCAGCCCGTCGCCGACCTCGGTGCACGCCTTGACGATCTGCAGCAGCCAGGGCCGCAGCCGGTCCCCGCCGAACGGCTCCACGGACGAGGCCAGCTCGGCCGCGAGCATCTCCCGCCAGATCTCACGGCTGCTCGCCTGGTTCACCGTGGCCGAGCCCTGCAGCGCATCCACGATGGAGACGACCAGCTCGTTGCGGACCCGTTCCGGACTGCGCCCGTTCACCCCGTTACCTCCAGACAGCCGGCGCGGTTCCCTGATGGTGCCGACCAGAGTACGGCCGTGGAGCGGGGCAGTGCAGGGGAAAGCGCGGGTCACCGGCACGGTCGGCCCGGGACCCGCACTGTTCGGAGCCCCCTGTCGGATTCGAACCGACGACCTTCGCTTTACAAGTTCCCACCGTCCCCGCCCTGGTCAGAGCCTTGCCGAGGCTGCCTGCCCTGCGAGATGCGTGACGGTGTCACGCAGTTCTCTGATGTTCATCCCTGTTGCCGTCAATGACTGCCGTCAGGTCCGCGGCGGCAGGCGCTGTGCTCTCGACCTGTCCCAGCACCGTGAGCCTTTTCCATCATCATGGACGGCACCGGCCAGGGCTGGTGAAGCCCAGAGGAGACGACCCTTCGGGTCGGCGATGACCTGCAAATTCATGCCGTGCTTCTTGTGTTTGCCCGAGTAGAAGGGACGGTCAGCGGCGATCCGGTCGATCGGCAGAAGCGTCCCGTCCAGGATCAGATACGCCTTCATCGACGCGGCCCGTACCGCTGCGGCGAGCGTGGGGGCGAGGGCGGCCAGGAGCTCGACGGCCTCGGTGACGTACCGGTAGACGGTGGTGGTGCCGATCCCGAAGCCGGCCGCGAGCTGGGCGTAGGGCTGGCCGTTGCGGAGGTGGGAGAGGGTGAGCAGGGCCTGTCGGCCCGCGCTCAGGCGCCGCCATCGGGTGCCGAGAGCGCGCCGACGTTCCCTCAGGCGGCTCGCCAGGAAGCGGAGGGCAGAGCTGGACACGTCGACGCCGGACGGGTAGACAAGCATGCGAAGCCTCTGGTGGAGACGGTTCTCTTGGTCGAAAACCCATCTACCAGGGGCTTCATCCGTCTGTCAGGCCAACTACCCAGCCGACGCGGGAGGTTGGAAAGGGCCCAATGCCAGCCTCCTTCGCATCTCGGGGGAACCTCAACGCGATAGCCGGACCACCAGCCTGTCCGGACCGCGAAAACCCCACCGCCTCCGGCCACAAAAGGGTCCGTGAGTAAGCTGACGGGCCCTCATGAATAAATCGAGGCTGGGCGAGCACCGAGTAGCTGGACGCGGGAATTCTGCCACACACGCAGCACGAAAAGCGGGACCGGCAAAGCTTCCGGCGCGTCGCCGCACCAAAAAGCACATCCGGCTGACTCTCTGTCACTGTCACCACTCGCCAGTGCCGAAACTGGCACATCGCAGCTTTCATGTCTTCGGAGCAGATGGAGACGTGACAGTTCAGGCGGGTCATGCATTTCGGCCCCGACAGCAGGCTCGCCGGGCCGCTGAGAGCCCGGCCGAGGCACTCGCAGCTGTGCACGAAAGGTGCCCTGCGGGCCCATGCGCGTCTGGGGTATCGAAAAACGCGAGGGTCTGGCCGACAGGGTGACGGCCCGTCGGTCGGTCAGATTAATCACCCGGCCAGTCCAAAGACACAATCGGAAACCCATGATTTTACTGGGTCTTGACGGGCAATCAGTCCACCAGAAGGCCGTATGACACGGCCTCAGAATGCGCCCGGTCAGCCCTCTGAAATCACACCTCGGACCTATCCGAGATGACAGCCAGAAATGCGGTCAGTACGTTCATTCACGGGTCGGCTGCTCAGTCGGCCACCTCTGTCATCGAGGAGAAGAAATGAAGACGCGTACTGTCGCCCTTGCGACTTCCGCCATCGGCGTCGCAGCCCTGACTCTCACCGGAATTACCTACGCCTCCGCCACCGGTTCCTCTCAGTCCGCCCCGCAGGCTGCCCCGGCCCACGCCCCCTACGGCGGCGACAACGGCAAGAAGGAGGAGGACAAGGACTACGACAAGAAGTCGGACCACGGGGACGACAAGCACCACGACAAGGGCAAGGTCATCGTCAACGGGCAGAAGTACCCGGCTCACAAGTACCAGTGCTTCCCCGTCACCAGCGTCCAGATTCCCAACGGTGACGGCCCCGTTGCCGATGACACCTTCAACGTCGAAAACCTCAGCAAGAAGATCGTTGAGTTCTTCGACACCGCCAACTGCAGCAACACACCGGAGGCCATTCTCCCGCCCAAGTCCTCCCAGTTCGTGGTCGATGGCAACGTAGAGGGCGATGTGGTCGTGGGCAGCTTCAAGGTGATCGACAGCCACCACGACAAGGGCTACGACGACGACCACGACGAGGACAAGGACTACTGAAACCAGCCGTCAAGGCACACCACGAAGAAGCAGTGACACAGAAGAGCAACACGGCCGCCCACGCGGCACCGGAAACCCCGGCCCGCCTCAATCGGGCCGGGGATTTCCGGCATTGGGTCACCCCCTCGCGGGGGCGCCCAACTCCGGATGGCTCCATAACTGTGCGGCCGACAACCCATACGTCTCGTCGTTCACTATGCGCCCAGCCACACATGATCGCAAAGACACGCTGGGAGCCGATCCACGCCGCCCGCAAGCCTATGCATTCCCAGCGTCAGTTTCAACGGCGTGAAACCGGCGGCTGGCACATCAGCCGACACGACTTCGATTGCTCCATACGGATTAGTTATCCGGAAATAGGAGTGTTGGTGTCCGGGAAGCACGCCCGGCAACAGTCATCGTGTGAGGACCTTCCCTCCACCTGCGAGAGTGCCATGGGGCTGCTGTCCAAGATTTTCCGAAGGTCGACGAGTACGCCTGACGCCCTACTGTCACGGCGACTCGAGCAAAGCATCGCAGGTGCCGGCTACTGGGCGACGAGAATGCCCAGGGAAGCCGTGCACCTGATGCAACAAGTCCAGCTGCGCAACGTCGTGGCAGCGGCCGTCATCTTCAGCACAGGCCTCATGGCGTGGCCCCTCATCTCCCATGCCCCGCCGCTCACCGCGCAGGTGGTCCTCTCCGTACTCACAGGCGTCTCCGCACTCGCCATCGCTGCCCCACACGTCACCGGACTGAGCGACCGGACCGAAGAGACCATCAAACTGTGCGGCTCATACGCAACCATCCACGGCGAACTGCTCAGAGCACAACAACAACTCAACGAGGGATCCGCAGCACACACAACACACGTAGCCGAGCTCATCCGCCAGTACGAGAACGTCATGGCACGCAAAGACGCCGCCCTTCCCCCATCCGGACGCAGAAGCAGAACACGACACCGACTACGACTCCAGCCGGCCCAAAGTCACAGGGCCCACAGCAACCCTCCACATCACCCCGGGCGCCACCAACTTCAACCCTCCCGGATCGGCGGAGAGCTCAACCCCTCCACGGGCGATCGGTGAGACCACGCCCCCGCAATGCGATCTCCGCCAACTCCACTGCGGCCAGCACGAGGGTGCCGCAGTCACGGGCCCGGCCGTCCATCACGCGGTCGGGCTCACTGCGTGAGCGAGACCACCGGCCGTACCTCGCTTCTGGCTAGAACCAAAAGGACTGCACCACTTCCCAAATGACCGCAAAGATCACTGGCGTCCGGTCGATGAGCGCCTGCCGCTTCGCGCGACGGCTCTCGCACTGAGCGCAGTGACCACAAGGAGGGGACTGCTCGGTCAGTCGCGCCGGTGAGACCGAGTGCCCCGGAGTATTAGGAGTTCTCGTCAGGCGACCGCTACTGCCCGCCCCATTCACCGAGCAAAGTTGCAATGGCCTGCTCAGACCAGTGGCCAGACGCGCCGGGGCAGGCTGCGACGTATGACGCGACCGCCTGCAGATCCCACGCGCCAGCCGACAGGAGTCCTGAAGACAGGAAACTCACGTAGGCGGGCGAGGGTGGGACCCACTGCACATCGTCCATCCCCCATGGGGCGGTGAAGGTCAGGACAGGCAGACCGTCAACTTGGCCAGCGCACACCAACGTCTCGTAGCGCCCCTCCCCCAAGACGGCTCGCCCATTCCTCAGCACGTCAACCAAGTCGAGACTCATTCCTGGATCTCTGTACATCTCCTGGGCGGCGATATCGAAGAACTGGTCGACAGTTACCAAGTGCGCCCTGGCGAGCACACGGCCACTCACCTGCGGGTCATAGAACGCCCTGCCCCCTCCCCACACCGGCGACTCGGTGGCGAAGTACATGGCTCCGGTCAGTTCTACCGCGATCGATCGGGTCGGCATCGCCGGATTTCGGCACCCCGGGTACTCCTTTGCAGTACCAGGCGGCTGGCCGCCTCTGATGTAGAAGGCGAGCCGATCAAGATGCATGTTGGAGCCGTAGGAGGTGTACCAGACCTGCTCAGGGTGCCAGTCCTTCGGCAATGTCGGATCAATGCTTTCGAGAGCCTTCACGCTTGCTCGCTCCTGGGAGACGCGCTCACTCGCCGGAAACGTCGTACCTGATGACATGCCGGTCTCCCGGAAGGATCGTGATCATTACTCGTAGTGGACGGTCATTCTCGTCGTAGCCCGTACGCATGTGCACAGCCACAGGGGTGGCAGCAGGCAGGGAAAGCTTTTCGATCTCGGTGCGAGTCGGCATCCGCACGGTGATCTCGTCTCGATAGCGAGCCTGGATGAGCCCGACGCTCGCCAGTACACCGCCCGGCGCTGACACGCCCTCAGGCAGCATCAAGGGCGTGCCTCGAACCAACTCCTCAGGGAAGTAGGAGTCAGCCAAGGCGTAAGGGTCCTGGTCGACTATGCGCACCCGTTCCCGCACGACGGTGAGGGCCGTCTCAGGGTCCAGCTCCAACCGCTCAGCGACGTCTGCCGGTGGGCGCCGGATGGAGACACGGACTTCCTGCCGCGGTTGGCGACCACTTTCGGCCACGATGCTGGCCCACTGGTCGCCTTGCTTGTCCGTCTGGTGCCGGGAGCGAGACTCCAACACTGACCAGTCCCAGACGGCCGGCGTGAGGCTACGGCGAACGAAGCTGCCTCGCCCCTGACCAGCAATGACGAGCCCTTCTTCGGTCAGACGCCGCAGGGCGAGCCGGACCGTGTTCCGACTCGCCTCGTAACGCTCCACCAACTCGAACTCCGTGGGGAGCTGTTCGCCGGCCTCAAGCTCCCCGCGCTCAATCTGTCCTCGCAGGTCATCAGCGATGCGGTGATACCTCGGGCGTTGCTCCCTCACGATTCCTCCCGACAGTTGGCTGACTTGTGCCAACAACATACGCTTTCGCCTTGACGGTCCCAACAACTGTGGTCAAACTCAAGGCAGTTGGTTGTTGGTACAACACCACCAACACCGTTGAGTCAGTCTTTTATGCCAGACAGGGCTACCTACGGCACCTCGTAGGTCCTGAACTGGGCGTTCTTTGACAACTCCACAGCGTGCCGAGGGAAGCCCGCCCCACCTCTGCGAGCAAGAGGGCGGGCGTGCGTGGGTCCTGACCCGCGCGCGGTACAGCGCGAACCAACCCCGCAGCGCTGCTGCGGTCGGTTGCCTCCCTCGCCCGTCCGGCTGTTCGGCCGTACGGGCGAGGCGTGGGGAGCCGGATTTTCCGACTTCAACGGCGCGCGGCTCCCGGGGTGCCACCCGGGAGCCGCTGTAGGGCCGTTCCACCTTCGAGAGGAACACGACCCAATGAGCCACATCGTCACAGTTCAGGACGCTGTTACCGCGTTCGCTGACTGGATCGAACCGACGGATGCGGAATTGGACGCAATCGAACAGGAGATGCCCGCGATCCTCGCGGACGTCGACCTGCTGGACGCGCACATCATCACCCTTGACCGCACCCCGACCGAGCTGGACGCCCGTCGGCTGCGCCGGGCGCACTGCCGAGTCCTGGCCGAACGGCGCACGCTCGCCAACCGCACCGTCGGCGCAAGCCTGCCGGGGGGTGCGGCATGAGGCGGAACGCCACCCCTCAGGGCCTGGCCCTGCTGCTGATCTGGATCGGCTCGCTCGCCGCGATGAGCGGCGCGGTCGCCCACTTCGCCACAGACGAGCACTCCTGGCGCTACCTCATCGCGGCCGGCTGCTTCGTGCAGTTCCTCGGTTGGGTGCGGCACGGCGCACGGCGCAGGGGCGGTGCCCGATGAACCGCACGGGCAAAGTGCTTCTGGTCACCGCGCTGGTCGCGGTGGTCGCCATGGCGTTCCGGGTCTCGTGGAACGCGCTGCGGGACATCGCCAACGCGGTCGGCGCGGACGACACCGCCGCCACGCTCTACCCGTTCGTGGTCGACGGGCTGATGGCGCTCGCCCTGGTCGCCACCCTCGTACTTGCAGGGCGGGATCGGACGTTCGCGCTGCGGGTGCTGGGCACCTACACCGTCGCCTCGCTGGTGCTGAACTACGTGCACGGCCTGGTCCCAGAGCTGCACGGCCGTGAGGTCGACTGGGGCCGGTTGGCCGACTGGGACCCGGCGAACTGGGCCCTGGTGCTGCTGGCCACCTCGCTCCCGGTCGGCTCGATCTACTTCGGCTCGGATCTGGTCGCGAAGGTGCTGCACCACCGCCCCACCCCGACTCCTACCACGGTCGCGAATGCGGAGGAATCGACCGAGACCGATAGGAATCGGTCTACGGCTGACCTGCCCGAATCGCCCCCCGCGCCGATCACGGCGACGGTGGTGCGGGTGCCCGATCCGGTGGCGGTCGACTACGTGAAGTCGGCGCTGCCACTCAAGCCGCTCCCGGCCGTCAACCCCGCTCCGGTCGCCCCGATCGAGCAGCGCCCGGTCGCTGCCGAGTCGACCCGACCGCGCCGTGCCACGGGCCGTGTCCCGGAGGTCGCCAAGTCGACCCGCCGGAAGCGGACCGCCGCCGAACTGCTCGACGAGGCTCGCACGGCGACGACCGGTTGGCCGGACGCGAAGGTGACCGCTGAGGGCATCCGCCGGACGGTGCGCACCTCCCCGGCGAACGCGCGGATACTGCGCGACACGCTGCTTGCCGAGCGTGCGGCCAAGGCCGCTGAGGCGGTCGCGTGATGTCCGCGGCGTGGGGAAAGTGCTTCGACCCGTCCGGCGCCCGCTACGGCGTTCCGACCTATCCGTGGCGTCTGGCGCCGGACGGGTTGGCCACCCGGCGGCAGTTACGGGCGCAGGGTCTGCGTCCGGGTGGTCAGCCGATCGCGGCGCAGGTGATGCGCATCAACCGGCGCTCCGGGAATGCGCGGGTGGCCTACCTCTACCGCGTCGACCGGGCCAAGCCGGTCCGGCCGATGACCTCCCGCAAATGGGGAGCGCTGGCACTGGCGATGCTCGCCCGCCAGACCTGCCCGCAGTGCCGGATCACCTACAGCTACTGCATCTCCCGCAGACATGGCCTGTGCGGCATCTGCATCGACTCCAACCCAACCCAGACGAGGGGGACGTGAGCATGGGCAAGCCCAACACGCGCCGTCTGGATCGCGAGATCCAGCTGACACAGCGCAAGCTCGAAGCGGTCCAGAACGAGGAGATGTGGCCGCTGACCAGCCAGGAGCGGCGCAAGGTCGTCACCGCGATGGCCGGCGGCTCCTACCGCGTCGCGCGGGGCAAGAGCACCGGCCGCGCCGAACGCACCCTGGAACACGTCTGGAACGCCGCGCAGATCCGGCTGACCGCCGAACTGACCGCGCTGCAGATGGAGCGGCAGCGCATCGTCACCCAGGCCGCCACCGCCAAGGCCGCCAAGAAGTCCTCGGGGTGGTGGTGAGCATCAACCGCCGTTGCCCCGCCGCGCACCCGGAAGACCCCACGCCCTGCGTCGGCCCGGTCGTGGTGACCGTGCTGGACGCGGTCACCGCCGGCGCCGACGGGTGCGAGCACCACGGCGCCCGGCTGCTGGCCTCCCTCCCTGGCGGACGCGTCTACGCCCTGCCGGACGCCCCGTCCGGCGCCGCCATCCGCGTCTTCACGGCCGCCGCCGGTATCCGCCCGTTCTGCTGGGTGGACGGCCCGCGCATCGAGCCGTCGCAGCTCAGCGACATCGAGAACCGGGCCCGTCAGGGCCGCTGACCTGCACCGGGGTGGCCATCCCTGCCACGGATCCGACCACCCCGGCACTCTCCCTCAACTCCCGCCCCGATCGGGGCAGTCAGGAGACACCCCAGCATGACCGAGAACGTCGTTCACCTGCACAAGAACACCGACCCGCCGGCCGATTCTGCGGCCGTGACCACGCTGACCGTGGTCCCCGACCCGGCACCGCCCGCACCTGTGCCGCTGTGGGTGCGCTCCGGTCGCGCCCTCAAGACGGCCGTGACGCACGAGCGGACCCGGACCGCCGCGCGGGCGGTGGCCCGTCACGGCCTCTACACGTTCAACGGGGGCCGGATCGTGGCCCGCCGTACCTGGGACGGCCGCACCGGCGCCCGCTACGAGCGGATGCTGCGCGCCGCGGAAGCCGCCGGGAACTACGAGGTGGCGCAGGAGTGGGAGGAGCGGTTGCAGCGCTTCCGCGAAGCACGCCACCGGCGCCGCATGGACCTGCTGCACTCCCCTGTCGACGCGGCCAAGGGCGCCCTGGTCGGCACCGGCATGGGCATAGGCGGTCTGGTGGTCCTCGGGGTCGTCATGGCGATCGCCAACAAGGACGTCGCCGACGTGATCACCCCGATCAGCGCGGTCATCGAGTTCATCGCCCTGATGATCACGATCGTTCAGGTGGTGTGGGGGCCGCTGATCAGCGTCGGGCCGTTCCTCGCCCTGCTCGCCCTGTGGTCGGTCGGCCGCAAGCAGCAGGCCGCACCGAACTGGGCGCTCCCGGCCAACGTCCGCTCCAGCGAGGGTGAGCCCATCACCCCGTCGATCGTCGTCAAGGCCCTACGTGACCTGGGTATCCCCGCCCTGCGTAAGGCGATCCAGGAGATGGGCGACGCCGGCGCCTCGATGCTGTCCCCGATCACCATCGCCGGATGCGGTGTCGAGGTCGACGTCACGCTTCCCTCCGGGGTGTCGACGATCGAGGTGCAGAACAAGCGGCGCAAGCTGGCGGAGAACCTGACCCGGCACGAGCACGAGGTGTTCATCACCATTCCCGAGGCCGCCCGCACGGTGCGGCTGTGGGTCGCCGACTCCGGGGCGCTGGACGAGCCGATCGGCCCGTCGCCGCTGGTCACGGACGAGACGCTGACCGCGAACTACAAGACCGGCAAGGCGCCGTGGGGTCAGGATCTGCGCGGCGATGCCGCCGCGCTGAGCCTGTATCAGCGTCACCTGCTCATCACGGGCCTGTCGAACCAGGGCAAGACCGCCGCCGTGCGCTCCCTCGCCCTGTGGGCCGCACTCGACAAGACGGTGGAGTTCCGCATCGCCGACCTCAAGGGTGCCGGTGATTGGGCCATGTTCGACGGCCTGGCCACGGTCCTGATCCAGGGGCCGACCGATGACCACGTCATCCAGGCGACCGAGATGGTCGAAGGCCTGGTCGCGGAGATGGAACGCCGCGTGGAACAGCGCCGACGTGACCCGAGCACCGTCTTCACGCCACTGATCGGGATCGTGGACGAGGCGCAGGTGGCGTTCATGTGCCCGGCCAAGGACGAGGACAAGCGGCCGTATGGCGGCTCCAAGGCCACCTCGCGCTACTTCATGGCCGTCCGCAAGGTTCACAACCAGGGCCGCGTGGTCGATGTGCTGCTGTGGGAGGGCACCCAGGACCCCACCGACGAGAACCTTCCCAAGCTCGTGCGCGAGGGCGCCCACACCCGCGCCTCGCTTGTGGTGGGCACCGAATCGCAGGCCAAGATGGCGCTCGGGGACAAGGCCGTCAACGGCGGCGCTGCCCCGCACCTGCTGCGTCAGGGCCTGGACAAGGGCACCCTGGTCGTCGCCTCCGACGGCATCGCCATCCCGGCTGGCCAGGCGTCCATCACCGTGCGCACGCACTACATCGACGACGACGAGGCCAAGGCCATCGCGGACCGCGCCAAGGCGCTGCGTGACGGGGTGACCACGCTGCACGCCATCGAGCGCGGCGAGGAGCGAGACCCGCTCGCCGACATCGCGAGCGTGCTGGGCACCGATGCCCGGGTGCGCACCCAGGAGGTCATCAACCGGCTCGCCGCGCTGAACGCGGACGCCTACGGCGGCTGGTCGTTCCTCGACCTCAAGCGCGTCCTGGACGACGCCGGCGCCGAGCCGTACAAGTCCGACGGCCGCATGGTCGTCGCCCGCGACCGCGTCACCCAAGCGCTCGCCAACCGCGACGGCGAGGATTCCGCTTCCGCCTCCGAGTGACAGGGAGGCAGCGCCTGCCTGGGTAGGGAGGCAGGGAGAACTCCCTGACCCCCTCCCTGCCCCGCCTCCCTGGCCCTGACCTGCACAGATGATCGTTCAGGGAGGCAGGGAGGCCCGCAGGTCAGCACCCCTGAAACCCCCTCCACAGCGCACCCCGAGGGGGGTGCCTCTGCCTCCCTGGCCACGTACCGGAAGGGATTCCGCATGTACCCGGACCACAGCCCCAACGCGCCCGCCGAACGGGCCGTGGAAGTCCACCACCCCACCCCCATACAGCCCGCCGCCGTGACGCCGGCACCGGTCGTTCCCGTCCAGTCCGGCGCCATCCCGGCCGTGACGAGCGTCGTCCTCCCCGACGGCCGCGTCGTCACCGGCTACGCCGTGAGCCCCGTGCAGCCCGAACCGGTCGTCGCCAAGCCGGCCGTCTCCCGCGCGGCGGTGAACGTCGCCCTCGGGGGCGTCGGGTTCCTCGCGGTGTGCGGCGGACTGCTGCTGCTCACCTCGTTCATCGCCGCCCTGACCGCGTTCGTCACCCAGCTCATCACCCTGGCCGCCGTCGTCTTCGGCGGCTGGATCGCCGTACAGATCTTCAGCGCGAACCGCCACAGCGTCGGGACCACGGTCAACATCCGCAAAGCGACGTTCAAGCGCAACAAGTTCGGGTGAGCTACGCGCTCGGTTCTGGATGCTCCGCCCAGTACTTGGCCAGTGCGGCCCACCACGACGGACGGTCCTCGACCAGATGGACAATCGCCGGAGAGGTACGTCGGAGAGACAAAGCGAAGTCGCGCCACCCCACGTAGAACTTGATATCGGGATTTGTTTCGGTGATCACGAGACCGTAATCCACCACATCGGCGAGCATGCCCGCGATGGTGAGAACACGAGCCCGCTGATGCTCGTCATCGGGAAGCGAAGCACTGCCGTAGAAGTGACCGTACAACCACGGTTCTGCGGCAATGAGACTCTCGATGTGGTGCAGCCGTTCCATCCCGTTGTACATGGCGGACACGCCAGCCACGCCGTTGTTGATCGACGTCTGTCGCGTCAATTCTCGCGTCTGCCAACTCGACACGAGCAATGACGCAACCACACCGATCGACGCGATAACCCCAAAGATATCGCCCATCAGCCCCCCAAGAAGTACCGGTGCTTTACCCCCGCGAGTGATCCATTAACGGTGCGCCTCTGGCGCACCGTTCCGCGCAGAATCCCCGGTATTTCTCCAACCACTCCCGACACCTAGCTACGCCAAGGGCGGCCCCCGTCTCGCCAAAGTCCGGGGCCGCCCTTGTCAACCAGAACCCAACCAAGGAACTGGAGAGATCCAGCATGACCGAACCCATCGACATCCGGCGAGTACCGGGCGCGTTCCGGCCCTTACGTGTGCTGGACGCCTACTGCCGCATCGGCGGCGGCGCGCACGGCTACCGGCGGCTCGGCTGGCACGTGACCGGCGTCGACATCCAGGCGCAGCCGGACTACTGCGGTGACGTCTTCCACCAGGGCGACGCGATCGAGTTCATCCGCGAGCACGGTCACGAGTTCGACTTCATCCATGCCTCTCCGCCCTGCCAGGGCGAGGGTGCCCCGACCAAGGGCACGAACAAGGCGCGCAACGCGGCCATCGGCCGGACCTACCCCGGCTCATCGCGCCGACCCGCGCGGCGCTGGAGGCCACGGGCCGGCCGTACGTGATGGAGAACGTGGCCGGCTCCGAGGTCCGTAAGGACATCCGGCTGTGCGGGGAACAGTTCGGCCTCGGTGTGATCATGCACCGCTACTTCGAGTTGGGCCGCTGGAGCGCGGTCCAGCCGGCGCACCCGAAGCATCGGGGAAGGGTGCGCGGCTGCCGTCACGGCGAGTGGCACGACGGCCCGTACGTGGCCGCGTACGGCAAGGGTGGCGGCAAGGCCACCGTGGAGGAGATCCGGTGGGCCAAGGGCATCGACTGGTCCACCGACCACCTGCGGCTCCGTGAGGCACTGCCGCCCGCCTACACCGAGTGGATCGGTCGCGCCTACCTCGCCACCCTCGCTCCCTCGCTGGGGGTGGCGGCATGAGGCGAGAGAACGAGGCCCTGATGCGCGCGGCGCTGGAGGCGGCCGAACGCGGCTGGCACGTCTTCCCGTTGCGCCCCGGAGGAAAGCCCCCGGCGCTGCACGGGGAGAAGTCCTGCACCCGCACCGGCGAGTGCGCCGACGGACACGCGAAGTGGGAGCAGCGGGCCACCACCGATCCCGACCGCATCCGCGCCGCCTGGTCGCGGGCGCCGTTCAACGTCGGCATCGCCACCGGCCCCTCCGGGCTGGTCGTCGTCGACCTGGACACCCCGGAGCACAAGGGCAGTTCGGACACGCCTGACGGCGCGACAACCTTTCAGGCGCTCTGCGAGCGCGCCGGGCACGCCGTCCCCGACACCTACCGCGTGCGGACCACCAGCGGCGGGACGCACCTGTACTTCACCGCACCCGACGGCATCCGGCTGACCAACACGGCCGGCACGGTTGCCGAATCGGTCGACACCCGCGCATGGGGCGGCTACGTCGTCGCCGCCGGCAGCACCCTCCCCGCCGGACGGTACGAGGCGCTGAGCGCCCCTGTGGCCGCCCCTCTGCCCCCCTGGCTCCAAACCGTCCTGCAACCCGCCCCCAAGTCGTCTCAGGCGCCCTCGATGGCCGTAGCGGGGCAATCTAGCCGATATGCGGAGGTAGCACTCGCCAACGAGACGCGGAACGTCGCCACGGCCCAACAGGGTTCGCGGGAGGCCGCGTTGTTCCGGGCCGCCCGCGCTCTGGGGCGCTTCGTCGCGTGGGGCGACCTCCCCCGGCACGTGGTCGAGCAGGCTCTTCAGGAGGCAGGCGAGACGGCCGGACTCACCGCGTCCGAGTGCCGCTCCACCCTGCGCAGCGCCCTCAACTGGTCCATCGCTCACAACGGCCGCAGGCGGGATGCGGCATGAGCGCCCCCTCCCGCCCCCGCCTGAAGAGCGTCCCCTCCACCCCGTCCGGCCCGCAGGCCGCTCCACAGGCTGTGGACCAGGCGGCCGTGGGCGAGCCGAAAGGCGCCGCCCGCAAGGGCGTCCGAACAAGCCCTGACCCGCAGACCGGCACCCCCGGCGACCCCACGCCGGACAAGCCCGGCATCCGCATCTACGCCCCACCGGTCTACCGCTCCCACGACGACGGAGCCCGCTGGTCCAAGCGCTACGGCGACACCCCCACCGCCGCCTACGCCTGCCCCTGCGGCCAGACCGGCACCGCCACCGGCCCCCGCACCGTGGCCGCCCTGGTCACCGAGTACGCCGCGCACAAGCACTTCTGCACCGGAGCGCCCGCCGCGCTCGCCGAAGGGAGGACCGCCGCATGACCCCCACCATCGACGGGGCCGCACTGCTGGACGAGGTGGAGGCCTTCCACCGCCGCTTCAACGTCTTCCCCCACGAAGCCGCCTACGTCGCCGTGGCCCTGTGGGACGCGCACGCTCACCTGCTCGACTGCTTCGACTCCACCCCCCGCCTGGCCTTCCTGTCCCCGGAGCCGGGGTCCGGGAAGTCACAGGCACTGGAGATCGTGGAAACCCTCGTGCCGCAGCCCATGACGGCCGTCAACGCGTCCGCCGCCGCCCTGTTCCGGTCCGTGTCCAACCCCAACGGACGGCCCACGATCCTGTTCGACGAGATCGACACGATCTTCGGGCCCAAGGCAGGCGACAACGAGGAACTGCGCGGATTCCTCAACGCCGGGCACCGCCGCACCGGGGTCACCTACCGGTGCATCGGCGACGGCGGCAACCAGACCGTCCAAGCCTTCCCGTCGTACTGCGGGGTCGCGGTCGCCGGACTCGGCTCGCTGCCGGACACGATCATGACCCGGTCGGTCGTGATCCGGATGCGGCGGCGGGCGCGCAACGAACGCGTGGAAGCCTTCCGCGCCCGCATCCACGAAGCCGAGGGACACGCCCTGCGCGACCGGCTCGCCCAATGGGCCGAACACGCCCGCGGGTTCGTCATGGGCGCGTGGCCGGAGATGCCCGACGGCGTCAGCGACCGCCCGGCGGACGTGTGGGAACCCCTGCTCGCCGTCGCCGACGCCGCCGGCGGCGACTGGCCCGAGAGGGCGCGCGCAGCATGCGTGACGCTGGTGACCGCGTCCAAGGCCAACGACAAAGGCAGCCTGGGCGTCCGGCTGCTGACCGACCTGCGTGATCACGTCATGGTCGGCATCGACCGCCTGCCCACCGTCGCCATCCTCGACCGGCTCAACTCCCTGGACGACGCCCCCTGGGCCGACCTCCACGGCAAGCCGCTCGACAACCGGCGCCTGTCCCGGATGCTCGCGGAGTACATGACGGCCGACAACGAGCCCATCGCCTCCCGCAACATCAAGACCGCCGGGAGCGTCCTCAAGGGCTACTACGCCGCCGATCTCTGGGACGCGTGGGCCCGCTACTGCCCCCCACCCCCGGAAAGTCCGCTACCTCCGCTACCCGGCACCGAAAACGCGGCCTGACCAGCAACAACGGGGTAGCGGCAACCGGCATCGCCAGCCGCTACCCCGCCGCTACCGCTACCCCTTCCCGCTACCCCGAACAGGTCTCTGACCTGCGTGGTAGCGGCGGTAGCGGAAGTAGCGCCCCTCAGAAGGGGGCCGACGCAGGCCCCGCCCCCTCCCGGAGGTTTCAACGTGCTGACCGTCGTCCCGAGCGACCCCCAAGCCCTCACCGTCCCGGAGGTCATGACCGCGCTGAAGCTGAGCCGCAGCAAGGTCTACGACCTGATCCGTTCCAAGCAGCTCCCGAGCTATACGTCCGGCCGTGCCCGCCGCATCCCGGTCGACGCCCTCCGCCACTACATGCAAGACCGACTTGAGGAGAACGCAGCCTGATGGCCCCCCGAAAGAGGAACCCGAACGGCGCCGGCAGCATTTGGCAGCGCAAGGACGGACGCTTTGAGGCACGCGTCCACGTCCCGCAGCCCGACGGCACCCGTAAGCGCAAGACGGTCTACGGGTCCACCTGGGAAGAGTGCGACGAGAAGCGTCAGGAACTCGTTCGCCGTGACCGTCAGGGAATCCCGACGCCTTCCCGGTCCGCGAAGCTCTCGGAGTGGCTGCCGTACTGGTTGGAGGAGTACATCAAGCCCCACCGGAAGCGCACCACATACATCAAGTACGAGATGCACGTGCGGCTTTACCTCGTGCCGCTCCTGGGCAGTCGCCGCCTGGAGTCGCTCACCACGGCAAACGTCCGACGGATGATCTCGGAGGTCACCGCGCAGGCGTCGGCGGCAACGGCCAAAGAGGCTCACCGCGTTCTCCGGACCGCGCTCACCGCCGCCTGCCGTGAGGAACTGCTCAGCCGCAACGTCGTGCAGTTGGTCCCCGCACCGCGAGTCGAACCGCGCGAACTGCGACCGTGGTCGGTGGACGAAACCCTGACCTTCCTGGAAGCCGCTCGAACCGACCCGCTGTATCCGGCATTCGTTCTCGCCGTCGCGCTCGGTCTCCGGCGCGGGGAGATCCTGGGACTTCAGTGGCGGGACGTGAACCTTGACCGGCGCACCTTGACCGTCCGGACCACACTTCACCGGGGTGGCAAGGAGCTGTACTTGGACACAACCAAGAACCGCCGGTCGCGGGTGATCCCCCTCCCGCTGATGTGCGTGGCGCCGCTCCGGTGGCAGCGTCATCCGACAGGCCGATCGGCAAGCCGCCGCTGGCAAGGACTGGCACGCAAGCGATCACGTGTTCACAACGCGCAGTGGTCGCCCCATCGAGCCCCGGAACCTGTACCGGTCCTTCCTCAGGATCGCGTCATCCGCAGGACTCCCGCAGGTTCGGTTACACGACACCCGCCACGGGTGCGCATCCCTGCTGTTCGCGGCCGGCGTCGCACCGCGCACTGTGATGGAGATCCTGGGCCACTCGCAGATTGCGGTGACGATGAACGTCTACACCCACGTGAGCGACGACAATCGACGGGAGGCGATGGGCCACATGGACCGGCTTCTCAAACGGCGCCGGTAAGGGGACTGCCGTCAAGTTCTGCCGTCAACGCCCCCGTGATCACGTGTCGCGGGGGCGTGTTTCCCTGGTCACAGCTAGAGCCCCCTGTCGGATTCGAACCGACGACCTTCGCTTTACAAGAGCGGCGCTCTGACCAGCTGAGCTAAGGAGGCCTGCACGCGCGCGTGACGTGCGTGCCTGTGCAGTGTACCCAGGTCCCGGCCGAGCCCTGTCGAAAATTTCCGCGAAGTTCACAGCCCTCGGGCTACTGACAGAACAGGTGAACGGCAGGTACCGTCCTGACCCAGTTCACTCTCGTGGACTACACCACCACCTTCCTACAACGGATCGTCCGGCACGTTCCTGCCGGTAGAAGGGGGCCCATTCACCATGGCCACTGTCTCGTTCGACAAGGCGACCCGGATCTACCCGGGTTCCACCAAGCCCGCCGTCGACGCACTCGACATCGAGATCGAGGACGGGGAGTTCCTCGTCCTGGTCGGTCCGTCCGGTTGCGGCAAGTCCACCTCCCTGCGGATGCTCGCGGGCCTGGAGGACGTCAACTCCGGCGTCATCCGCATCGGTGAGCGCGACGTCACGCACCTGCCGCCCAAGGACCGGGACATCGCCATGGTGTTCCAGAACTACGCGCTCTACCCGCACATGACGGTGGCCGACAACATGGGCTTCGCGCTCAAGATCGCCGGCGTCAACAAGACGGAGATCCGGCAGAAGGTCGAGGAGGCCGCGAAGATCCTCGACCTCACCGAGTACCTGGACCGCAAGCCGAAGGCGCTCTCCGGTGGTCAGCGCCAGCGTGTCGCCATGGGCCGCGCCATCGTGCGTGAGCCGCAGGTGTTCCTCATGGACGAGCCGCTGTCCAACCTGGACGCCAAGCTCCGCGTCTCCACCCGTACGCAGATCGCCTCGCTGCAGCGCCGCCTCGGCATCACCACCGTCTACGTCACCCACGACCAGGTCGAGGCCATGACGATGGGCGACCGGGTGGCCGTGCTGAAGGACGGTCTGCTCCAGCAGGTCGACTCGCCGCGCAACATGTACGACCGCCCGGCCAACCTCTTCGTGGCCGGCTTCATCGGCTCCCCGGCGATGAACCTCGTCGAGGTCCCGATCACCGACGGCGGCGTGAAGTTCGGCAACAGCGTGGTGCCGGTCAACCGCGAGGCGCTGAAGGCCGCCTCCGACAAGGGTGACCGCACCGTCACCGTCGGTGTCCGTCCCGAGCACTTCGACGTGGTCGAGCACAACGGCGGCGCCGCCTCCGCCCTGTCCAAGGACACCGAGGACGCACCGGCCGGTCTCGCCGTCTCCGTGAACGTCGTCGAGGAGCTCGGCGCCGACGGCTACGTCTACGGCAGCGCCAAGGTCGGCGACGACCTCAAGGACCTGGTCGTCCGCGTCAGCGGCCGCGCGGTCCCGGAGAAGGGCGCCACGCTGCACGTCGTGCCGCGGCCGGGCGAGATCCACGTCTTCTCGACCTCGACGGGCGAGCGGCTCTCCGACTGACGCGCACCAAACACCCATCCCGGGTAATTCACCCAGGTTGACGAAAAGGGCCCCGCTGCCTGCGGCGGGGCCCTTTTTCTTGTCGACAAATACCCCGGCACACCGGCTCATTTCGAGCAGTGTGCGTCAACCCCGCACCAAAAAAGGGCCTCACTTCTTCCCCCGAACCGGTGACCAAATGTCGCCAAATCATTACCGGGCGCTACCCTCACTCGCGTGAAGCACTCCACCACCCAACCCACGCGACGCGGCCAGGGCCCCGCCCGCCGGATCGGCCGCACCCTCGCCCTCGTTCTGCCCGTCGTCCTGGTGCTCTCCGGGACCCTCGCGGTCACGCGGGTCAACTGGTCGGGGAACCCCGAGAGCTCGGTGCTCACCGCCTCGGACGTCTCGGCCTCCGGCGCCACGTCGCGCACCGCCACCCGCGCCCCGCACGAGGTGCTGCGCGACCAGCTCCTGACCGAGCTGCAGGAGCAGAACCCCGGCGTCGCGCTCACCCACCTCCAGCAGGCCGTCAACGAGCGCCCCTCGCTCGCCGGGCACTGCGCGTCCATCGCCCGCGCCCTGGGCCGCGCCGCGGTCCGCATCTACGGCCCGACCCGAGCCCAGTCGTACGCCCGCCCCGTCTGCGACACCGCCTTCGCCTCAGGCATCCTCTCCACCCGCGCCTGAGCGCTCCGCTGGAAGTGCCGCGAGGGTGCCGCCGATCGCCTGCGGCACCCTCGCGCCCGACCTGCTTCAGCCACCCTTCACCGCACCGGCGGGAAAGCCGCCGTACCACGGCCCGAGCCGCACGCCCCACCACCAGCACAAGGCGCCCGGCGCCCGGCACAAGACCCCCGCCCAACCGCCGGAGGCACCCGCGTACAGTGCCGGGCATGACTGATCCGAACGTCGCGTCCCGGCCCGTCCAGGCGGTCATCCTGGCCGGCGGTCAGGGCTCCCGGCTGCGCCCCTACACCGACGACCGGCCCAAGCCGATGGTCGAGATCCCCGGCACAGGGACGCCGATCATCGGCCACCAGCTGGCCTGGCTCGCCGAGGAGGGCGTGACCGACGTGGTGGTCAGCTGCGGTCACCTCGCCGAGGTCCTGCAGGAGTGGCTGGCGTCCGCCGACCTGCCGGTGACGGTCACGACCGTCGTCGAGACGGAGCCGCTCGGCCGCGGTGGCGGCCTGAAGTACGCCGCCGCTCGCCTCCCGCACCCCGACCGGCCCTGGTACGCCACCAACGGCGACATCTGGACCCGCTTCTCGCTGCGCGACATGGCCGACTTCCACACCGAGCGCGACGCCGTGGCGACCCTCGCTCTGGCCCGCCCACGCCTCCCCTGGGGCGCGGTGCAGACGGACGGCTTCGGGCACATCACGGACTTCATCGAGGCCCCGCCGACGACGTACGAGATCAACGCGGGCGTCTACGTCTTCTCCCCCCGGTTCGCCGCGATGCTCCCCGAGCGCGGCGACCACGAACGCACCACGTTCCCCCGCCTGGCCCGGGAACACCGCCTGGCCGGCTTCCCGATCCCGCAGGGCGCCTACTGGCGTGCCATCGACACCGCGAAGGACCTCACGGAGGCCGCGAAGGAGCTGGCCGCACTGGGCCGTTGAGGAGAGGCTGCGAGCACGTACGACGGGGTCCCCCGCACAGCACACCGTGCGGGACCCCGTCGTCGCGTCGTACGACCGCCGTGGCCTGTCTAGCCCAGCAGGCCGCCCACCAGTCCGGGCTCCCCGGAGGACGAGGACCCTCCGCCGGAGGAGCCGCCGGTGCCGGTGCCGCCCGGGGCGCCCGTGCCGCCGGTCGAGGCTCCGGCGGTCGGGCCGGCGCTGGTGCTCGGGGCCTGGTCGGCCGGGGTGGACTGCTGCGGCGGGGCCCCGCCCCCGGTGCCCTGGGTCTGGCTGGGCGATCCGCCGGTGGCGGTGCCGCTGTCACCGGTGGCGCCCGGCGTGGTCGCGGCGCCTGCCGTGGGGGCGGCCGAGGTGGCGCCCGGCGTGGTCGCGGTACCGGCGGTGGCCGACGGGGTGGTGCTCTCCCCGCGCTCACCGGGCTTCGACGGCAGCGGGGAGCCCGGCAGTTCGTTGCGCGGGGCCTCGCCGGGGCCGGGGACGACGACCCGGTCGGCGTCGCGGACGGCACCGCCGAGCAGCGAGCCGGTGAGCAGGGTCAGCCCGGTGACGACAGCGGTGACGAGGACGCCGCGGCGCAGGACGTAGCGGCGTAGCTCCCAGATGTCGGAGCGGGGTCCGAGCCGGCGCCAGGCGAGTGCGGCCAGCCGCCCGTCGACGGAGTAGACGGGCGCGCCTGCGATGATCAGCGGCGACCAGGCGGCGAGGTAGATGATGTCGGGGGCGTCGTAGGCGGGGACGCTCTTCCAGCTGACGGTGACGAGGAGCGCGGCGGACAGCAGCGCACCGCCGACCGCCGCGACCCGCTGCCAGCACCCCAGGACCGTGAGGACGCCCACGATGACCTGGGCGAAGGCGATCAGCAGCCCGGAGCCGACGGGGTGCTGGAGGGCGAACTGGCGCAGCGGCTCGGCGACTTCCCAGGGGTGCAGGGTGTTGAGCCACTTGACCATGGACCCGCGCTCGCCGCCGTCGAAGAAGACGGGGTCGCAGAGCTTGCCCATGCCGGCGTAGATGGAGATGCAGCCGAGGAAGACCCGCAGCGGGAGGAGGACGACGCCGAGGTTCATCCGGCGGCCGGGGTAGTACGCGTGCCGGGCGGGATCGTCGCCCTGGCGGCGGGTGCGCGTCCCGGTGGTGTCCTCACCGGCGGCGGGGTCGTCGTAGCCGTCGTAGCGGTCGTAGTCGCCGTACTCGTCGCGCTCGTCGTAGCCGTCGTAGCCGTCGAACTGCTCGCCCCCGTGAGCCGGTTCGTCGTAGGCGCTGCCGACGGTGCGCGTGTGCGGCAGCAGACGCGTCTCGCCGGTACCGGGGGTGCGCTGAGCGCCGATGACGGGGGTCTCGACGGTCTGGTCCAGCTCGTCGTAGTCGACGTATCCGGTGTAGTGGCCACCGCCGTATCCGGCGTCGACGTCGATACGCGGGATGACCTGGGTGGCTCCGGCGTCGACGGCGGACTCCTCCGGATGGCGGACGCCCGCACCGCGCACGGCCTGGAGCAGGCGGTGGGCGCCGGTGTCGTCCGGGGCGGACCTGCCGCTCCAGACGACGGGACGGCGACGGGCGGCGCCGGCCGTCCGGTCCGCTCTGCCCGCCGTACCGACGACGGGTGTGCGGGCGGTGTCCGCGGCGGCGCTCAAGTGCCGTGCGACGCGCGAGGATTGGACGCGGCCCGAGGATGCGCCCAACTGCACGCGGAAGCTCGCATGGTTGACGATGATCTGCGCCGGATCGCTCGGCACCTTCACCATGCTCAGCGCGGGAGCGTCGTCGAATCCCGACGAGCGGTCCCCCGTGGGTGTGCGGGGTGTTCTGGTGTCCACACTCATCTAACCGAGTGACGTGTGATTAGGACACTGCCTTGACTCGCCGGAAGTGTCCGGACCGCGTCAAGCTTGTCCGGACCGCCCGGAACACCCCGCGTGGGCGACTACGACGAACAGTTGTTCACGACCGTCGGCGGGCCGCCTCGTACAGCACGATCCCCGCCGCCACACCGGCGTTGAGCGACTCGGCCCCGCCCGGCATCGGAATCCGCACCCGGAAGTCGCAGGTCTCCCCGACGAGCCGGGACAGGCCCTTGCCCTCGCTGCCGACGACGATGGCGACGGGACCGCCGAGCGCGTCCAGCTCACCGAGTTCGACGTCCCCGTCGGCGGCGAGTCCGACCACGACGATGCCGGCCTTCTTGTACGCCTCCAAGGCGCGCGTGAGGTTGGTGGCCCGCGCGACCGGCGTACGGGCGGCCGTACCGGCGGACGTCTTCCAGGCGCCGGCGGTCATTCCGGCCGCGCGCCGCTCGGGCACGACCACGCCGTGCCCGCCGAACGCGGCGACGGATCGCACGACCGCGCCGAGATTGCGCGGGTCGGTCACCCCGTCGAGGGCGACGATCAGCGGGTCCTCACCCTCGTCCGCGGCGGCGTCGGCGAGGTCCTCGGGGTGGGCGTACTCGTACGGCGGGACCTGGAGCACCAGGCCCTGATGGTTGAGCCCGTTGGTCATACGGTCGAGCTCGGGGCGCGGCGCCTCCATGAGGTTGATGCCGCCGCGCTCGGCAGCGAGCTGGAGCGCCTCGCGGACCCGCTCGTCACTGTCGATGAACTGCTGGACGTACAGGGTGCTGGCGGGCACGCCCTCGCGCAGCGCCTCGACGACCGGGTTGCGCCCGACGACCAGCTCGGACGCCGCCTTGCCGCCGCGGCGCTGCGCCGGACGGCCCTGCGCGCGACGGGCCTTCGCCGTGGCGGCCCGCTGCTTGGCGTGGCCCTTGCGCATCTCGGCGGGGGGCGTCGGCCCCTTGCCCTCGAGGGACCGGCGCCGCTTGCCGCCGCTGCCGACCTGCGCGCCCTTCTTGCCGGACATGCGGCGGTTGTTCGCGGCCATGACCTACCTGTCTGTGTGATGCGGTGGAGTACGTACGTCAGTGCAAGTGTGCCGCCCGAGTGGCCGGGCGGCACATCCTGGGTGGTCAGCGCGGACCGAGCGTCCAGCGCGGTCCCTGCGGGCTGTCCTCGACGGCGAGACCGGCCTGCTTGAGCTGGTCGCGGATGGCGTCCGCGGTGGCCCAGTCCTTACGGGCGCGGGCCGCCTCACGCTGGTCGAGTACGAGGCGTACGAGGCTGTCGACGACGCCGTGCAGGTCTTCGCTGCGCTCACCCTCACCGGCCCACTGGGCGTCCAGCGGGTCGAGGCCGAGGACGCCGAGCATGGCGCGGACCTCGGCGAGGCGGGCGACGGCGGATTCCTTGTCGTCGGCGGCCAGCGCGCTGTTGCCCTGCCGGACGGTGTTGTGCACGACGGCGAGCGCCTGCGGCACGCCCAGGTCGTCGTCCATCGCCTCGGCGAAGGCGGGCGGCACCTCGGCGGCGGGCTCGACGGGACCGCCGGCCAGCTCGACGACGCGCTGCACGAACCCCTCGATCCGCGCGAACGCGGACTCGGCCTCGCGCAGGGCCTCCTCGCTGTACTCGATCATCGAGCGATAGTGCGGGGTGCCGAGGTAGTAGCGCAGCACGATCGGCCGCCACCGCTTGACCATGTCGGACACCAGCACCGAGTTGTCCAAGGACTTGGACATCTTCTCGCCGCTCATGGTGACCCAGGCGTTGTGCAGCCAGTACTGGGCGAAGTCGTCGCCGAAGGCCTTGGCCTGGGCGATCTCGTTCTCGTGGTGCGGGAAGACCAGATCCAGGCCGCCACCGTGGATGTCGAAGGCCCTGCCCAGGTACTTGTGCGCCATGGCCGAGCACTCCAGGTGCCAGCCGGGACGCCCGCGGCCCCACGGGCTCTCCCAGTCGGGCTCGCCGGGCTTGGTGGCCTTCCACATGGCGAAGTCGCGCGGGTCGCGCTTGCCGGTGATGCCCTCCTCGGCGGGCTGGCGCATCTCCTCCAGGTCCTGCCGGGACAGCTCCAGGTAGGCGGGCCAGGACCGTACGTCGAAGTAGACGCTGCCGTCGGCCTCGTAGGCGTGTCCGCGCTCGATGAGGCCGCGCATCATCTCGACCATCTCGGTGATGTGGCCGGTGGCACGCGGCTCGTACGTCGGCGGCAGGCAGCCGAGCGCGCGGTAACCGTCGTCGAAGGCGCGCTCGTTGTCGTAGCCGATGGACCACCAGGGGCGGTTCTGCTCGGCCGCCTTCCAGATGATCTTGTCGTCGATGTCGGTGACGTTCCGGATGAACGTCACCTCGTAGCCGCGGTACTCGAACCAGCGGCGCATGATGTCGAAGTTGAGGCCCGAGCGGATGTGCCCGATGTGGGGTGCCGCCTGCACGGTGGCACCACACAGGTAGATCGAGACACAACCCGGCGTGAGCGGGGTGAAGTCACGGATCTGCCGGGCGCTGGTGTCGTACAGGCGAATAGTCACCACTCCAGGGTAGTGGGCCGGGAGCTGTGCCTCGTGCCGCTTGTGGACAAGGTGCACCTTTTCGTGACGCCCCTCCCAGCCGCCGTCAGCCGGTGCGCACCACAAGTGCCGTCGCCACCGCCATCAGGCCTTCCTCGCGCCCCGGGAAGCCGAGCCCGTCCGTCGTCGCGCCGGAGACGGACACCGGTGCTCCCGCCGCCTCGGACAGGACCTTCTGGGCCTCGTCCCGGCGCTTGCCGATCTTCGGGCGGGGCCCGACGACCTGCACCGCGACATTGCCGATCCGGAACCCCGCCTCACGCACGATCCGCGCCGCCTCCGTCAGCAGCGCCACCCCGGACGCCCCGGACCACTCCGGCCGTCCGGTCCCGAAGTGCTGCCCCAGGTCACCGAGCCCGGCGGCGGAGAACAGCGCGTTGCACGCGGCGTGCGCCACGACGTCCGCGTCGGAGTGCCCGGTCAGGCCCGGCCCCTCGCCCTCCCACTTCAGGCCGGCGCACCACAGCTCGCGGCCCTCCTCGAAGGCGTGGATGTCGGTGCCGATGCCGACCTGGGGAAGCAGCGGTGCGTCAGAAGCCATCGGTCAGCCTCCGGCGCGCCAGGACCGCCTCCGCCAGGACCAGGTCCAGCGGGCGGGTGACCTTGAAGGCCTCCTCGTGCCCGGGTACGACGACGACCTGTTCCCCGAGCTGTTCGACCATGCTCGCGTCGTCGGTGACGTTGTCGGTGACCGTCTCGTGGGCGCGCAGCAGGATCGCGCGGTCGAAACCCTGCGGTGTCTGCACCGCACGCAGCCGGGCCCGCGCGGGCGTGGCCACCACGGGCTCCGGCGCACCGGGGGCCTCGGCGGGCTCGACCTCCTTCACCGTGTCCGCGAGCGGCAGGGCCGGCACCACGGCCGGCGCACCGGCGCGCACCGCCTCGATCACGGCGTCCACGGTGTCGACCGGCACCAGCGGCCGGGCGGCGTCGTGCACGAGGACGATGTCGTAGCCGGGCGGCAGGGCGTCCAGGCCGAGCTTCACACTCTCCTGGCGGGACTGCCCGCCCGGTACGACGAGGAAGTCGGTGCGCTCGGGCAGCGCGTACGCGTCGAGCAGTGACTTGACCTCGGCGGCTCCGTCGGGCGGGGCCACGACGACCACGAGGGAGACGGCGCGGGACGCGGCCAGGGCGCGTACCGCGTGGATGAGCATGGGGGTGCCGTTCAGCGCGCGCAGCGCCTTGGGGGCGCCCGGGCCGAGGCGTACACCCCGGCCGGCGGCGGGAATCACCGCGGCGGTACGCGAAGGGCGCGAATCGTCAGACATCGGTTCCTGTCAGGTTTGTGTGCTCGGCCAACTTGGGTATGGCCTCAGCGTGCCGGGCGCACAACGGCTTGACAGGACCCTTCCGTGACCCTCGTCGAGCCTCCTGCCCGAGCCCGGCACGCACAGTACCGGGGGGAGATTTCCTCGGCGTATGACGTACGGCGTCTGGTGTACGAGCATGCTCGGCCCGGGTGCGAACATGCCGCAGCGCCCGGCGACAGCAATACGTCATCGGGCACCACGGCATTTCGACGTGCCGGCTTTTGATGTCCACAGCGGCAGCGGGCCTGCTGCCTCGCGTCAGGAGGCGAGCACCTCGTCGAGCAGGGCCTCGGCCTTGTCCTCGTTCGTGTTCTCCGCGAGAGCGAGCTCACTCACCAGGATCTGGCGAGCCTTGGCGAGCATGCGCTTCTCACCGGCGGAGAGTCCACGCTCGCGCTCACGACGCCACAGGTCACGTACGACTTCCGCGACCTTGATGACATCGCCGGAGGCGAGCTTCTCCAGGTTTGCCTTGTAACGACGGGACCAGTTCGTGGGCTCCTCGGCATACGGTGCGCGCAGCACCTCGAAGACCCGGTCCAGCCCGTCCTGACCGACCACATCACGTACGCCGACGAACTCCGCATTGTCCGCTGGCACACGCACCGTCAGGTCACCCTGGGCGACCTTCAGCATCAAGTAGGTCTTGTCCACGCCTTTGATCTGGCGAGTTTCGATGGCCTCGATCAGCGCGGCCCCGTGATGGGGATAGACCACGGTGTCGCCAACCTTGAACGTCATGTGACAGGTACCCCTTCCGTGGCTATCCAGGGTAACACGGAAACGGCAGCTTCTGAATGGCGTTTTCGCAGGTCAGGGCATATCTCGGGGCTTGACAACAGCAACAGGAACGTGCTTCGCCGGGTCCGCGGAACAAAGTATTCGCAGGTCGGAGCGGCTCTCCGGGGCGGGCGAAACGTGCACGTCACGCACCTCCGGCGACTCCGTCAACCGGCTGAACATCCCCAAATGTCCGGTTCCAAACGCTCGACTTCCGCTACTCCGTTCGGCGTCCGGGGGCCACTGTGAGACGAATCCGGAATTGATCACGACACCCCCGGCACGACCGTGCCGGTGATCAATTCCGGGCCGGCCGCGCATTCCTTCACCCACATTTCGCGAAGGCTTATGTGAATGCCGTACGAGCGCGTCACACGCCGGAACAGGACACCGGCCGTACGCCCTGCCGAGCGAAGCCGGGCGCCCGCGGGGGAGGGTCGGGTGCGGCCGCGCGGGAACGGCTCGGTAACCTGGGGCCGCTGACAGCCACTTAGGGCGGCTTTACAAGGAAAGCTGCCCCTGCGTTCAAGGAGTTGCCGCCGCCGTGAGCAGCAGCCTTCGACGCGGCGCCCTCGCCGCCTCCGCCATCGCGTTCTCGATCGCCTCGCTCGCCGCCTGCGGCGCCGGCAACAACGCCCAGACCCTGGAGATCAAGCCGGACAACGCGGCCACCAGCGTCGGCGACATCAAGATCCAGAACGCTGTGGTCATCACCCAGCCCGACCCGGAGGCGACCGGCCCGGCCGTCATCTCCGCCACCGTCTTCAACAGCGGCAGCACCGTCCAGACTCTGGACTCCATCACCGTCGACGGCGCCGGCACCGCCAAGATCTCGCCCGCGACCGGCACGGGCACGCTGTCCGTCCCGGCCGGCGGCTCGGTCGTCATCGGCGGCAAGAACAACGCCTCGGCCGTGCTGAGCAGCGCCGAGGGCGTCACCGACGGCAACGCGCAGAAGGTCACCTTCTCCTTCAGCCAGACCGGTGCCGTGAGCCTGCGCGCCTTCGTCGTCCCGGCCGAGAGCTACTTCAGCTCGTGGGGCCCGACCGAGGTGCCGGCCGCGCCCGGGGCTTCGGCCTCCACGAGCGAGGAGCCCGACGAGGGCACCGACGAGGGCACCGACGGTGAGTCGGCCTCGCCGCACGAGACCGGGTCCGCCACCGACACCCCGACCGACGCGGCGTCCGCGTCGGAGTCGCCCGTGGAAGAAGAGGCCGCCGGTCACTGATCAGCGTCGTACGCACAGAAGGGCGGGACCTCACCGGGAGGTCCCGCCCTTCTGTGCGTACGCGCTGTGCGGTTTACGGCTCGAACTTGTAGCCGAGGCCTCGCACCGTCACCAGATACCTCGGCGCGCCCGGATCCGGCTCGATCTTGGCGCGCAGTCGCTTGACGTGGACGTCGAGGGTTTTGGTGTCACCGACATAGTCGGCGCCCCAGACGCGGTCGATGAGCTGCATCCGGGTCAGCACGCGGCCGGCGTTGCGCAGCAGCATCTCCAGCAGGTCGAACTCCTTCAGCGGCAGGTCGACCTTGGAGCCGCCGACGGTGACCACATGGCGGTCGACGTCCATACGGACCGGGCCGGCCTCCAGCGCGGCCGGGGCCACCTCCTCCGGCTCGCCGCGGCGGCGCAGCACGGCGCGGATGCGGGCGACCAGCTCGCGGGTGGAGAAGGGCTTGGTGACGTAGTCGTCGGCTCCTATTTCGAGACCGACCACCTTGTCGATCTCGCTGTCCTTGGCGGTCACCATGATGACGGGGACGTTGGAGCGGCCGCGCAGCTGGCGGCACACTTCGGTGCCCGGCAGTCCGGGCAGCATCAGGTCGAGAAGGACGAGGTCGGCGCCGTTGCGCTCGAACTCGTCGAGTCCGTCGGGCCCGGTGGTCGCGACGGCGACCTCGAAGCCCTCCTTGCGGAGCATGTATGACAGAGCGTCGGAGAAGGACTCCTCGTCCTCGACGACGAGCACTCGGGTCACGGAAGGACCTCCGGGGCAGGAAGTGGTTCGTACGGGGGTGTGGCGGGGGACGAGTCGGCGGACTGCCCGGCCTCGTCGTCAGGAGCGGGGTGCTGGTGCGCCCGGTCACGGGCCTGACCCGCCTCCGGCAGCCGCAGCGTGAAAGTGGAGCCCTGTCCCTCCGAGCTCCACACCGTGACCTCCCCGCCGTGCGAGGCGGCCACGTGCTTGACGATCGCCAGCCCGAGGCCCGTACCACCGGTGGCACGGGAGCGGGCCGGGTCGACTCGGTAGAAGCGCTCGAAGATGCGCTCCTTGTCCTTGTCGGAGATGCCGATGCCCTGGTCGGTGACGGCGATCTCGATGATGTCCCCGCCGGAGCCGTTCACCCGGCGGGCGGCGATGCCGACGCGGGTGCGGGCGGGAGAGTAGTTGACGGCGTTCTCGACCAGGTTGCCGAGGGCCGCGGCCAGCTTGCTGCGGTTTCCCCAGACATGCAGGTCGGCGGTACCGCCGGCGGCCATGGTGATCTGCTTGGTGCCCGCCTGGTGGCGGCACCGGTCGATGGCCTCGGCGACCAGCTCGTCCACCCGGACCGGTTCGGCGTCCTCCAGCGGGTCGTCGTTCTGGACCCGGGAGAGGTCGATGAGCTCCTGCACCAGGTTGGTCAGCCGGGTCGCCTCGATCTGCATCCGGCCGGCGAAGCGCTCCACGGCCTCGGGGTCGTCGGAGGCGTCCATGACGGCCTCGGACAGGAGGGAGAGCGCGCCGACGGGGGTCTTGAGCTCGTGGCTGACATTGGCGACGAAGTCGCGTCGTACCGCCTCTATCCGGCGGGCCTCCGTGAGGTCCTCGACCAGCAGCAGCACCAGCCGGGAGCCCAGCGGGGCGACCCGGGCGGAGACGGCGAGGGCCTCGCCCCGGCCGCTGCCGCGCCGGGGCAGGTCCAGCTCCACCTGACGTATCTCACCGTCGCGCCGGGTGTCGCGGGCCATCTGCAGCATGGGGTCGACGGCGAGCTTGCCGCCGCGGACCAGTCCGAGGGCGTACGCCGCGGAGCTGGCCTTGACGACGGCGTCGGCCTCGTCCAGGACGACGGCCGAGGAGCGCAGCACGGACAGCACCGTGTCGACGCCGGGCGGAAGCACCGGGTCGGTGTGCAGGGAGGTCCGGGTGGGGCGCTTCAGGTCGCGTTCGCTCCAGCGGAACGCCAGCATGGCGATGACACCGGTGAGCACACCGGCGATCGCTGCCGCTGCGGCGACCGCCGCGTTCACGTCCATGCATCCAGGTTAGGCATGCCCTAATGGTTGCCCACAGCCGTCCGGGTGCGACCTCGAACACTCGTCGCCCAGAGTTCACCTTGGAGCCAGGGATGGTTCATTTGAGGGGGCGGAAACGGACGCGTACGGCCCGGAACGTGGCAGCGTGGGGTTCGTAGGAACGGCTTTCACCACGGGCCACCGGCCCTCTGAATCCCCGAATGAATCCCAGAAATCGCACGAGAGGGAACCCTGATGCGGGACGCGTACCACGAGGAACTGGACTCGATCGGCGACAGCCTGGTCGAGATGGCCCGGCTGGTCGGGTCGGCGATCGGGCGCGCCACGACAGCCATTCTCGACGCCGACCTGAAGCTGGCCGAGAACGTGATCGAGGCCGACAAGAAGGTCGACGAACTCCAGCACGACCTGGAGGCCCAGGCGATAGCCCTGCTGGCCCGCCAGCAGCCGGTGGCCACGGACCTGCGGATAGTGGTCACCTCGCTGCGTATGAGCGCCGACCTCGAACGCTCCGGCGACCTCGCCCAGCACGTGGCCAAGCTCGCCCGGCTGCGCTTCCCCGAGCGGGCGGTCCCGCACGACCTGCACGCCACGATCCTGGAGATGGGCCAGCTCGCGCAGCGTCTGATGGCCAAGACCGCCGAGGTCCTCGTCACCAAGGACATCGATCTGGCGATGCAGCTGGAAACCGACGACGACGCGATGGACCTGCTGCACCGCACGCTGTTCCAGCACCTCATCGACGAGCGCTGGAAGCACGGCATCGAGACCGCGGTCGACGTCACGCTCCTCGGCCGCTACTACGAGCGCTTCGCCGACCACGCGGTGGCCGTCGCCAAGCGCGTGGTGTTCCTGGTCACCGGCGAGCACGCGGACGAGCTCCAGCCCGAGATCCACGTCGAAGGGACCTGAGCGACGGGCGCGCGAAACCCCTGACCGGGCCGGGCCGCTGCGGGTGCGAGCCACAGTGCGCCGTTGATGCGCCCGGCAAACGGGGCTGCAATGGGCTGACAGGCACCAGCCTCGAGGAGGGACCCATGGCCGAATCCCCCAACACGCCCGGTACGACGCCCGACCCCACCCAGGAACGCGCCAGCGAACAGCCCGCCGAGATCAACAGCCTCACGCTCATCGGCGCGTGCGGCTGCGGCTCGGGCTGCACGTGCGGCTGCCAGCAGGGCAATCCCTGCCAGTGCTGACTGAAGCTCCACGACGTCTGAGGGCCCCCGGCGCCGGCGCCGGGGGCCCTTCGCGTCGCCCTGCCTGCGGCACGGGCGCAGCATGGAGTAAGGACGGGAAGGAGGTGCGAGGCCATGGCTGAGTTCATGGACGTCCATCACGACATGCGGGGCATCACGGCCGACCAGCTGCGCGAGGCCCACCGGGCCGACCTCGCGATAGAAGGGGAAGAGGGCGTGCACTTCAAGCAGGCCTGGGCGGACCCGGACTCCGGAGTCGTCTACTGCCTGTCCGAGGCCCCCTCGGCGGAAGCGGTCCAACGCATCCACGAACGCGCCGGGCACAAGGCGGACGAGATCCATCCGGTACCGCTGACGGTCTGACCCGTCGCCACGCAATCACCACCGGCCCCTGCCCGCGGAACACGCAGACGGGGGCCGAGGAGATCGACCGATCGGGTTGAGTTGCCTGCCCGAGGGGCTGTCGGACTTCCTGCTGTGCCCTTCTCCGCGCAGGGTGTGATCATGAAGACCCTGCGAATGCACTGTCTGCACCGCTCCGCAGCGAGCTCGGTTGCGGCAGTCGTCATCAGCCTTGCAGCAGCTCTGACCGCCGCCTCCCCCGCCGCGGCCCAGACCGATCAACCGTCTGACCGGCAGGCATGCCGCGTGATCGACCAGAGGCGGGGCGGCTTCGAACAAGCCGTGTGGGCCCTCATGGGCGGCCCCCAGGCCGGCACGGTGCTGCAGAACTACTGCACACCTCAACATCAGGACCAAGGCGACGGTCAGCGTCAGGACCAGGGCGACGGCCGACGTCAGGACCAAGGCGACGGCCGCACGCAGACCGACGATGCACGTGCTCTCCCGGCTTCCGGCGACATGACCGACATCGGGCGAGGCGACGCAGACGGGCAGGA
This sequence comes from Streptomyces sp. NPDC059866, assembly GCF_042731325.1. NCBI lineage: Bacteria > Bacillati > Actinomycetota > Actinomycetes > Kitasatosporales > Streptomycetaceae > Streptomyces > Streptomyces sp. NPDC059866. Next base: position 199,519 of record NZ_JBHWJT010000013.1, read on the forward strand.
CTGACAGTCACCCGGCATGCGGGGCCACTTCGAACGCGGCCCGAACACCCCTGACGGACCTGCGACGGCCCTGAGCTGCCACGAGCCCCCTGCCTGCGGAGAACCCGCAGGCAGGGGGCTCGATCAGTCGGGCTACCGGTTTGGGCTACTTCTTCTTGCCCTGGGTCTGGCGGGCTTGTTCTTTTGACCAGGTCAGCGGGACACAAACTCCCGCTGACCTGCGATCGGGCTGTCATGGGTGGTCGTTGTTGACCGTTACTTGTCGCCCTCGGAGGGCCCAGAGAGGGCCCGGCGGTGTCGCCCCGGACCCTCACTCACGAACCGGACCCTCACTCACGAAGAGGAGCAGCCTCCCACCCGGCTTGCGAGCACAGCCTTCCCTTCGCCCACCGGGAAACGCAGGAGGCCCCGGATCTCTCCGGAGCCTCTGTGTGCACTCGGCAGGATTTCGAACCTTCTGATCCGTAGGCGCGTGCAGCACCATCACGAACCGCTCGCCTGCTGGGATCTGTTGGCTCGTCCACCGATTACGAGCGTGCCGCCGTGCGTGGTTGTACGCCTCTGTTGATGTCAGCTACTGATGTCACGCAACATGCCCTGGAACTGTGGCTTCGCTCGTGAAGCCGTGACCTGCCGGATGGGCCGGACGCTGGGGCAGGCCAGCACGACTGTCGTTCGGGCGACCTTCCGCTTTTCAGGCGAGTCCGTCGTGTGGAGTGGATCACTTTCCGTCCCGGCAACGACCAGCGCTGACAGCCCGTGACATACCGCTGCGTACCGTGGCGTCCGTCTTCGTTGGCCACGTCTACTCACTTGTCCGCGCGGGCGGGGATGTGTCGTCCACACGCGGGTCGGCCAACCGGCTCAGCAAGGTCATCCGCCTTGAACAAGTGCTAGAATCCGCGCGCTTGTTCGGAGGGGGTGGGGCCCTCCGCAGGGAGGGGAAACAAGTGACTCGTCGAGCTTTCGTGCGCGGCTCCCTTGCCACCATCACCGGGTTGGCGCTCTCTTTGTCCGCCGTGCCGCTGGTGGCGCCTGCGCATGCGGAGACCGCAACGGAGATCATCATTCCGGCCACCATGCGCACCACTCCGCGCACGGCGTCTCTGCAGACTGCGGGAACCTCCGGCTTCCTCGAGTACCGTTCCACCACCGACGGTTACGGCCTCTGGTGGACCGGTTACGACGGCAGCCGAAAGCCGGTGGAAGGCGGCGAGGGACTCGCACCGCGCACCCGGGGTGTGTACGGCACCGGTTCGGACGTCGTCGCCCTTCCCCCGTCCCAGAACAGTGGGAAGGTCCTGCTCCGGGACATGGGAACCGGCACGACGGAGACCGTGACGATTCCGGCGGGCCAAAGCTACGTACAGACGTACGGGCGCACTGTCCTGACCAGCACCAGCACTGGTGGGGAACGGACCGGGCTGTTCCTGCTGCACAACGAGAACGGCAGCACGGTGCAGAAGCCCGTCACCGGATTCCCGGACGGGACGATCTTCCCCGTCTTCCCCAGGGGTGACGCCTCCGGCATCCTCGTCAACTACTTCGGATCGGACCGGGTCACCAAGTTCGCCTGGGTGGATACGGAGACCGGCGAGACCATGCTCCTCCCTCCGTACGTGGCGAACATGGACACCGTGGTGGGCCCCGATTACCTGGCCGGCTGGTACGGCGCGTCCCACGTGCGGGTGTACGCCAAGGGTGCCTACGACGCGCCCACGCACGAGGTTCCGTTCCCCCGCAGCTCCGAGAGCAAGGTCCTCGGCGTCGTCGGTGACGTGCTCGTCGTCGCGCGGCGCAGCGACTCGTCCGTCTGGAGTGTGTCCGCGCTGCCCTTCGACGGCTCCGCGGAGCTGCCTCTGGCCAAGCGGGCGGACCCCGCGGCCCTCGTCACCCCTGACGGCGGCCTGGTCCTCGCCGGCGGGGAGTCCGCTGTGGACTACGGCATCGCCAAGATCGAGGCGGGGGAGGACGGTCTGCCCCGGGTGCACCGGATTACGGACCTTCCGGCCGTGCCGATGGGGATCGAGTCGCTCGACCTGAGCGGCGGTGAGCTGTTGACCTACGAGTCCGGCGACGGGGCGACGCACCTGTACAGCCGCTCGCTGGTCGCGGAGGGAGCCCTGACCGCGGGCACGCGCACGGACCGGGGACCGACCCGGAGGTGCGGGATCATGGCCGGGGATCACGGGAGCTGTCCCGATCTCCGGGGCACGGGTGACGGGCGGGCGGTATACCGGGAGTGGGACGACGGGGAGCTCCGCGTCCTGGACCGAGGTCAGCCCCTCCCCGGCACCGTGTTCGCCTCCAGCCTCCAGGACCACCACGGTCTCATGGACGTCGCGGGCCGGTACGCGGCCTGGTGGGGATCCTCGCCCGCGGGAGACGGCCTGATGGTGGCGGATCTGAACACACGGGAGGTCGTGCCCACCCGCACGGGCCCAGCCGGTGCGGTCCCCGTCACCCTGTGGGGGGAGACGCTGTGGACGTCGTCCACCGGCGGCACTGTGACGGCCACGGAGGTGCGTACGGGCGACGCGATCACGTCGTTCCGGGTAGGGAGCACCTGCGGTTCGGGAGAGGTCCAGGCGGTGGGGCGCTGGGTGTACTGGTCCGGCCAGTGCGCTCTTCCCCAAGGGAGCGAGTCGAAGGCTTTCGTGTACGACACCCGCAGGAAGACGCTCATCACCGTTCCGACCGGAGGAGCAAAGCGCCTGGGTGACGGCTTCCTGGTCACGCGTGACTCCAGCACCGGGGCGCTGACCCTCACGGACGTCAGAAGCGGCTCCGCGGTGAGCCGGCCCCTGGCCGCCAAGACCGGAAAGTGGGACGTCGATCCGTACACCGGCCTCGTCGGTTACGTGAACCCCGCCTCCCAGGACATCCACGTCGTTCGGAGCGGCACCCCCGCCACGGACATCGCAGTCCTCGGAGCGAGGACGGAACCCTCGGTCAGCCTGCTGAGCCCGTCGTCCCTGTGGGACGGCACGTGGTGGCTGTCGAAGCCAGCCGCCTCGTGGACGCTGGTGCTCAGGAACAAGGCGACCGGCGCCACCGTACGCACCCTGTCCGGCGGTGCCGCACACGACGCTGTCCGGGCGTCCTGGAACGGCCGGACATCGACGGGCGCGTACGTGCCGAACGGCACGTACACCTGGACGATGACGGTGGCCTCGGCAGACGGGCAGGGCACGTCGGCGACGGCGACCGGCTCGCTGAAGCTGACCGGTGGTGCTGCCGTGAGACGCGACCATATCGGGTCCGATGGCATCGGTGACCTGCTCACGCTCACCCCTTCGGGCGCGCTCACCTTCCAGCAGGGCACCGGGACCGGGAAGTTCTCGAACAAGGTCACCGGCACCGGCTGGTCCACCTCGGTCAAGGCGGTCCCGTTCGGGGACCTGAGCGGGGACCGGTGCAACGACGTGCTGGTGCGGCTGAGCAGCGGGGCCCTGCGGCTGTACAAGCCGGGCTGCGGCGCCGCGCTCAAGCCGACCACGTCCTACACGACGCTCGCAACCAGCGGCTGGACCCAGTACGACATCCTGACCTCGCCCGGCGACATCAGCGGCGACGGACGGGCCGACCTGATCGCCCGCAACGCGTCCACCGGCGCGGTCTACCTGTACAAGGGCACCAGCACCGGCAAGCTGTCCGCCCGGGTGAAGCTGTACGACAACTGGAAGACGTACAAGAAGATCGTCGGCGTCGGCGACCTCAACGGCGACGGCATGGGCGACCTGATCGCCCAGGACAAGAACAACACCCTTTACCGCTACAACGGCACCGGCAAGGGCACCTTCACCTCCCGCGTCCGGCTGTTCACCAACTGGGGCGGCTCGTACAACGTCGTCGTCGGCGTCGGCGACATCACCGGCGACGGCAAGGCGGACATCGTCGCCCGGGACACCGCCGGCAACCTGTACCGCCAGGCCGGCTACGGCAACGGGTCGTTCGCGCCGCGGGTGAAGATCGGCACTGGCTGGCAGGGCTACAAGGCCCTGTACTGATCGGCCGACGCCGAGGGGTGCCCTGAACTTCGCGTTCCGGGTACCCCTCGGCCTACGTAGCGTCTGGTGTTACGTCTGCTGACCCAGTTCCCACATCAGACCGGTGATCCGTAGTCAAGTCGGCGGGTGCCGTCCATCGGCGGAGGACGGCACCCGCACCGGACACAGACTTTGAGGTCTGGCCTCGTCTTTATCAGGTCGATCATCCCGGACCGTTGATGCAGGCGCTCGCCGACGGTGAGGCGGTTTAGCGACCGTAAGGGTCCGCGCCCATCCGTGCTCGTCCGGGGTTGTTGGTGTCAGGCGTTGGTGTCAGACACCAGCGGACTGCTTGACCGTTGAGAGGTCGAGGTGTACAGGGCCCCTGACCGCACGAGAAAGAGAACGATGATCAAGGCCCGTCTGCCGTCGACCCACACACTGTGGAGCGGGCGTGGTTCCTGGCGTCCAGGTGGATTGCACTACTGGCCGCTAACTCAGTCGGCCGAACCTGTACCGCTCTCAAAACGGAACCCCAAAGCGCTCGTCAACTCTTGCACCAGGTCTTCCGCGAATGGGTCCGCCTCGGCGGCGAGCACCGCAGCCACCGCATCAGTATCTGGTTCCCGGCCAGCCTCTCTCGCCCAGTCTGCTGCAAGGGGGGCGGCCTCCTTGTTCCGTTCCAGCAACTGCTCCGGAGCGCCATAAGAATCTCGCGCTATCTGCGGCGACAGCACGCACTCCCACCTCGGCCCCTTCGGGCTGGCTGCCTCCACCGCCGCCACATCACTGTCAAACACATGGGCGACGAGCACGGGAGCCTGCGTCTCCTGCACGATCGAGTCGGCGGGTCTACCACCGCCGTGGAGTTGCACGATCTGCCAGGCACCGTCTTGAGCCGACCAGGACAGGTCACCGCCTGCCTGCCGCATCGCAGGCAGCTCTGCCAATGGCCCGTCGCACCGGGCCACCACGAAAGATCCAAAGAATCCCATGAGCCAAGATGCTATGAGCGGCTACTGACAACGCATCTTTCTCTGGCCGCCAGGCGACCCGCCGAGCCCCTGCCACTGACAGATCACCTCAACCCACACTCTCCCCAGCTCCCATCCCGTCCGCCGTCGACCCACACACCGTGGAGCGGGCGTGGTTCCTGGCGTCCAGGTGGAGCGCGCCACTGTACGAACGACCTGGACGCCAGGGGCCGCGTCTGCTCGGCTCTGCCTGGGTCGATGGCGGACGGGATGGGAGCTCCCCGCGCACGCCACTACGGACCCGCAGTCGGGAACGGCGCCCCCTCCATCCCGGTGCCGGCCGATCCCCCGCCGGAAGCATCGTTCTGACCGTGGCTTGCCCGTCTAGGTTTCTACTCAGGGCCGTAACTCGCTTGCGGCCCCAGGGGCACGGCCCCGGCGCCGAAGGCGCAGAGGGGCCGGGCCCAAGGGGCCAGCCCGCGCTTGCGCGGGCCCTTGAACCAGTAGAGAAAGTTGTAACTCAGTCTGTGGTGTGAGGCTTTTCCGGTCCGTAATGTGAAAGCGAACAAGCCCTACAAGATTTCCGATGTTGTCTAGGCCCGCCGTCAAGCATCACCTGGGACCGGAACGTCAGGCATCACCTGGAACCCGACACTGTGGTGTGGGGCTTGAAGTCGTGTGCGCAGGCTGGGAGTTCGGTGCCCTGTCGGTGTGCGAGCGGCAGGAAGAGCACGGGTCGGATGGTCCAGGTGATGTGGGTGTCGGCATGGGCGATCGTCACCGTGCAGGGTTCCTGACGCAGTAGGGCACGCCTCGTTTCGCTGCGGCCGTCGTGGAGCCATGCCCATGCTTCGTCCGACGCGTCGGGGTCAAGTGCTGGCGTGATCGTGCGGAGTGCGACGGCTACCCATCTGTCTGCCTGGGGTGCCGAGTACGCGTCGAAGGAGGTGTGAAAGGCCGGCCTCTCCGTCGTCTCCCCGGGGCTTTCCGTCCAGCACTCGCACCAGTAGCCGCGGGTGGGCTTGTCCATCAGCACGGGTGGGCTCCCGGTCGGCTGTCGGTGAAGAGTTCCGCGGTGACGGTGTGGCCGCTCTGGTTGCTGTGGACCACCACCCGGTAAGCGAGCGCGCTGACCATGCCGAGTCCTCGGCCGTGCTCCGCCTCCTGGTCCTGGTGCTCGGCCTTCGGTGCCGTGCCCGTGCCTCCGTCATCCGTGACGGACAGGGCGATCACCTGTGGGGAGACTGCGAGGGCCAGATGGAAGCTGCCGGATGCCTGGCCGCTGGCCGTGTGGAGAATCGCGTTTGCGCTCAGCTCGCTGACGATCAGCTCGGCGTCTTCTGCTAACGGCGAGTCGCGCAGGATGTCGCGGGTCCAGCGGCGGGCCCTCCTGACCTCTTCCGGAAAACCTGGGCAACTGAGCCCCCAGACCCGGGCGGTGCTCGTATACTCGTGCATACAAGTTCCTTCGTGCTGGTAGGCCGCCATGTGCAGCGGGTTCGGGCTAGACGAGTTTCACGCCGTCGTGGGCGCGGATGGCCGGCGGGGACGCCGCGTCGAGTGCGTCAAGGACGCGGATCGCGTACGCCTCGTCAGCGAGTTCGATGACTTCTTCGCGGGTGACCCAGCGCAGTGCGCGGGTCTCGTCCCCCGTGGTGGGAGTGCCGTCGGCCGTCTGGCAGCGGAAGACGAGGGAGACGATCAGGCCCGTCATGTTCTTGTAGACGCCGGTCAGGGTCGCGGGAAGCGCGATCTTGATGCCGGTCTCTTCGAGGACTTCGCGCTGGAGGGCCTCGGGGATGGTTTCCTCGCGTTCGAGGACTCCGCCCGGGGGCTCCCACTTACCGTTGTCGCGGCGCTTGATCAGGAGGGCCCGGCCTTGGTCATCGACGATGACCCCGGCGACGCTCACGGAGTGTGGGCGTTCTGTGCTCACGTTCCTCGGCCCTCTCGGCTGGCTAGGCTCTCCACCGTAGCAACAACACTCGCCCACTCGTCTAGATATCTAAAGGAGTACGCGTGACGTCTCTACCGAGCATTCTCGGCGGCCTCGACCCGACCAGTGATCGTGCGGTCTTCCGGCAGATCGCCGACCAGCTGCGCGAGGCCATCGACCGTGGACGGTTCAAGGAGGGCGAGAAGCTGCCCTCGGAGGCCGAGCTGGTTGAGCACTACGGGGTTTCCCGGATGACGGTCCGGAACTCCTTCTCCATCCTCCAGGGTGAGGGCCTGGTGCACGCCGAGCACGGCAAGGGCGTGTTCGTCCGGCCCCGGCCGCCGGTGCGCCGGCTGGCCTCCGACCGGTTCGCCCGGCGCCACCGCGAGCAGGGGAAGTCCGCGTTCGTCGTGGAGGCCGACGCCGCCGGCAGTCATCCGCAGGTCGACAGCCTGGAGGTGAAGGAGGAGAAGGCCAGCCAGGACATCTCCACCCGGCTCGGCTCCGTGCGCCGCGTGCTCGCCCGGCGTCGCCGGTACCTGCTCGACGGCCGGCCGGTCGAGTTCGCCACGTCGTATCTCCCGCTCGACATCGCCCGCGGTACTCCGATCGCCGATCCCAACCCTGGCCCCGGCGGCATCTACGCCCGCCTTGAGGAGCTGGGCCACCAGCTCGACCACTTCGAGGAGGAGATCCGGGCCCGGATGCCCTCCCCGTCCGAGGTGAAGACGCTGCAACTGGCCTCCGGCGTGCCGGTGATCCACCTGATCCGTACCGCCTTCGACACCGCCGGGCGGGCCGTGGAGGTCTGCGACACAGTGATGGCAGCGGACGCCTACGTCCTCTCCTATCGGCTTCCGGCGACCTGATCGACGGTGCGCGAGGCCACTTCTGCGGACTCGTACACCTCGGCACACATGCTCGTACAGACGAGTGGGTGAGGTGTGCGGCAAAGTTGCCCCATTCCCGGTGTCGCCGGGTTCGAAGACTGCATCTTCTCTAGACGAGTAGATGGGGAGAAGCCTTGCGCACCATCCGGGTGGAGACCTCGGCCGCGACGACCTGCTGACCGAGGCGCCCGAGCCCAAGGTCCGCGACCGGCAGACCGGCGAGATCGACAAGGACGCCGTCAGCGGTGAGGCGCTGACGACCATCGGCGTCGTGACCGTTAAGCCCGGTGTCGTCGAACTGCGGCTCGTTGGCTTCGACGTCCTGCGACGTGCGCGCATGTCCCGCAAGGCCGTGGCCGAGTTCCTGAGCATGCCGGTGGCCCTGCGCGAGGACGCCACGCCCTTCGTACGCGACTACCGCACCATCCCACACCAACTCACCCTCGGCGCCACGCTGTCCGGCAAGTCCATGTACCTGCGGCACCTGATCACCGGGCCGTGCGGCGGGCACGTCTGGCGAACGTCTCTCAACAAAGAAGTGTGGAAACCGGCGCTCGCCGCGGCCGGCGGCACCCCCTGCCCGAGCGGGGCGGGGCGTACGCCGAGTCCCGCGAGAACGGCATGCACGCGCTACGCCACTTCTACGCCTCGGTGCTCCTGGACGCCGGAGAGAAGATCAAGGCCCTCGCCGAGTACCTAGGCCACTCGGACCTGGGCCTGACGCTCCGCGTGTACGCACACCTGATGCCTTCTAGTCAGGAGCGCACGCGTAAGGCAGTTGGCGCCATTTTCAGCGCGCCCCTTCCTGCCAGCGCCCAAGCCCGCTCGAACCTCAGAGGGAATCATAATGCGCATGACAATCAAGTGGGTGATCTTTTAGCGCTGTCTGGGGTCGGGGCCTTTCATCTGCGTGCGACTTTAGCGCTCTCAGCCTCAAATAACGCCCTTCGAAAGGCAATTGAGGGATCGTTCACAGAAGCCCTGATCAAGTTGGCATTAGGGCTTGGCCCACGTCCAAGATGCTCTCAACCGCGAAGGGCTCGTCGGCGAACCTCCTACAGCTGCACCGACGAGCCCCTCCGGGTCAACGCTCCTACGGAAGAAGTGGACCCGAAATGGACACTACACAGGCCGCACCGGCGAAGCCTCCCGCATCAAGGGCGATGCTCGTCACGCTCCTGACGCTCGCAGCGCTGAACGTCGGACTCGCGGCTGGCATCTTCGCTCGCCTCCTCGGAGGCCACACCCTCTACAAGGCGTGCGCCACCGGGAGCACGGCAGGCGTGGCGGTACTCCTCGTCAGCCTCACCATCCTGAAGTTCGTCTTGAAGGATGGCGAGGACAACAACACCTAAGGCTCACGGCCCAGGCACGGCCCCAGCGCATTGAGAAGCCCCCTACCAGCGGGGAAACCGCAGGTAGGGGGCGAGTTCTTGCTGGGTTACTTCTTCTTGCCCTGATTCTTGACCGCCTCGATCGCCGCCGCAGCCGCCTCGGGGTCGAGGTACGTGCCGCCGGGGTTGACCGGCTTGAAGTCGGCGTCCAGTTCGTAGGACAGCGGGATGCCCGTCGGGATGTTCAGGCCCGCGATGTCCGCGTCGGAGATGCCGTCGAGGTGCTTGACGAGGGCGCGCAGGGAGTTGCCGTGGGCGGCGATCAGGACCGTGCGGCCGGCCAGCAGGTCGGGGACGATGCCGTCGTACCAGTACGGGAGCATGCGGACCACGACGTCCTTCAGGCACTCCGTGCGCGGGCGCAGCTCCGGGGGGATGGAGGCGTAGCGCGGGTCGTCCGACTGGGAGAACTCGGTGCCGTCCGCCAGCGGCGGGGGCGGGGTGTCGTAGGAGCGGCGCCACAGCATGAACTGCTCCTCGCCGAACTCGGCGAGGGTCTGCGCCTTGTCCTTGCCCTGGAGGGCGCCGTAGTGGCGCTCGTTCAGGCGCCAGGAGCGGTGGACCGGGATCCAGTGGCGGTCGGCGGCCTCCAGCGCGAGCTGGGCGGTGCGGATGGCGCGCTTCTGGAGGGACGTGTGGACCACGTCGGGCAGCAGGCCGGCGTCCTTGAGCAGCTCACCGCCGCGGACCGCCTCCTTCTCGCCCTTCTCGTTGAGGTTGACGTCCACCCAGCCGGTGAACAGGTTCTTCGCGTTCCACTCGCTCTCGCCGTGGCGAAGGAGGATCAGCTTGTACGGTGCGTCGGCCATGGCTCTGAGCGTAATCGAATGCTCTGATCGCTTGCGCGCCCGGCCGAGGTGTGGACGGTTGACGGGATCTGTTAATTGAGTGGCCGCCCCGGACCCCGCCTTCGTAAGGTGTGCCTGCCAGAAGGGCCACTTACAGCCGAGCCGCTTACATCCGTGGGGGATCCTCGATGTCACTCGCCAGCCTGAGACGTGCCGTCACAGAGACCGTCTCCGGGCTCCCCCGCGAGTTCTGGTGGCTGTGGACCAGCACCCTCGTCAACCGGCTCGGCGGCTTCGTCGCCACCTTCATGGCGCTCTACCTGACCCTCGACCGCGGATACTCCGCCTCGTACGCCGGTCTGGTCGCGGCGCTGCACGGGCTGGGCGGTGTGCTGTCCTCCCTCGGCGGGGGTGTGATGGCGGACCGGCTGGGGCGGCGGCCCACCCTGCTCGTCGCCCAGGCGTCCACCGCCGTGTCCGTCGCGCTGCTCGGGTTCATGCACCATCCGGTGGCCATTGCCGCCGTCGCGTTCCTGGTCGGTGCCGCCTCCAACGCCTCGCGGCCGGCCGTGCAGGCGATGATGGCCGACATCGTGCGGCCCGAGGACCGGGTGCGGGCCTTCTCCCTGAACTACTGGGCGATCAACCTCGGCTTCGCCGTGTCCTCCATGGCGGCCGGTTTCATCGCCGAGGTCAGCTATCTCGCCGGCTTCCTGCTGGAGGCCGGGATGACCATGGCCTGCGCGATCGTCGTGTTCGTCAAGCTGCCCGAGTCCCGGCCCGTCCAGACGGTCGCCGCGGCCGAGGAGGAGGCCGTGGGGCTCGGGACCGTGCTGCGCGACGGGCGGTTCATGAGCGTCGTCGGGTTGTCCTTCCTGGTCGCGCTGGTCTTCCAGCAGGGCTCGGTCGGTCTGCCGATCGCGATGGGCGAGGCCGGGTTCGCGCCCGCGGACTACGGCATGGCGATCGCCGTCAACGGTGTCCTGATCGTCGCGCTGCAGATTCCCGTCACGCGGTTCATCGAGCACCGGGATCCACGCCGGCTGCTCGTGATCTCGTCTCTGCTCGCCGGGTACGGGTTCGGGCTGACCGCCTTCGCCGGGTCCGTCGGGGTCTTCGCGCTCACCGTCTGCGTGTGGACCCTGGCGGAGATCGTCAACGCGCCCACGCAGACCGGGTTGGTCGTGCGGCTGTCGCCGGTGCACGGCCGCGGGCGCTACCAGGGCATGTACACCATGTCCTGGTCCGTCGCCGGCCTCGTCGCGCCCCTGATGTCAGGCTTCGTCATCGACCGGTTCGGCGCCGAGTGGCTGTGGGGGCTGTGCGCGGCCGTGGGCACGGCAGCGGCCCTCGGCTACGGCGCGCTGATGCGCCGCCTGCCGGCCGAGGACACGCCGGGCCCCACGGCGCCGACCACCGCGAAGTCCGAGGTCAACGCCGCGTGACGCCCCTCAGGGGTGCATCCGTGCACCCTTGAGGGCCTTGTCCACGGCGTTGCGCGGTCCGTACACCGCGAGCCCCACCAGGTCCAGCTCCGCCGTCGGTACGGCCCGTACGGCCGACCGGTTGTCGCGGTCGTTGCCGGTGGTGAACAGGTCCGAGGTGAACACCGCGCGCGGGAGGGCGCGGGACAGCACGCGCGCGTGCGCCGTGGCGAGGGTCTCCTTCGTGCCCTCGAAGACCAGTACCGGCTGGCGGAACATCGGCAGGTACGGCACGCCGTCGGCGTCCTCGTACGGCTCGCCGATCACCTCGGGGACCGTCGCGCCGAGGCCGCTGACCAGGAAGGCGGTGACGTTGAGCCGCTGCCAGGTCTCCAGGTCCTCCCGCAGCAGGACGGCGATCTTGGTGTCGAAGCGAATGGGTTCGGTGGTCATGGGACGAGACTGCCGACCGACGTACGACGTCGTCTTGTACGTTCTTTGCATGGGCACCGGCAAGGGCTCGGCCGAGCAACAGGACGTCTCCGCCTGGCGCCCGCGGGTCAGCGGCGTCGTGGAGGTCTTCCACGCCCACTTCATCGAGTACGCGTATCCGATGCACGTCCACGAGGCATGGACGCTGCTGATCGTCGACGACGGCGCCGTACGGTACGACCTGGACCGGCACGAGCACGGCACCCCGCACGACACGGTGTCCCTGCTGCCGCCGCACGTCCCCCACAACGGCTCCGCCGCCACCCCGCACGGTTTCCGCAAGCGCGTGCTGTATCTGGACGGCACCCGGCTGGGCGAGGACCTGATCGGCCCGGCGGTGGACTCCCCCGATCTCCGTGATCCCGTACTGCGCCTGCGCGTCGGCCAGTTGCACACCGCGCTCTCCCGCCCCGGCGACGAGCTGGAGGCGGACAGTCGGCTGACCCTCATCGGGGAGCGGCTGCGCGCGCACCTGCGGCCGACGGACAAGCCCGTGCCGGGCACCCGCCGCCCCGACCCCGCCCTCGCCCGCCGGTTGCGCGAACTCCTCGACGAGCGCGTCGTGCAGGGCGTCACCCTCGACGAGGCGACCGGGCTGCTGAACGCTCATCGCGCCCATCTCGTACGGGCTTTCAGCACCGCGTACGGCATCGCCCCGCACCAGTACCTGATGTCCCGCCGCGTCGACCGTGCCCGCCGGCTGCTCCTCGACGGACGGCTGCCGGGCGAGGTCGCAGCGGTGACCGGCTTCTACGACCAGTCCCATCTCACCCGGCACTTCCGGAAGTTGGTGGGGGTGCCGCCGGGGCGGTACGCGAGGACGGCCAAAGAGCAAAGGTGGTGAGGATGGCCGGAAAGTGATGCGGTGCTTCAACCACCGGCCGTAGAGTCCGGCCTCATGGACTGGCATGCCTGGCACAATGCCTACGACATCCCCGACTCCTACTTCGGACAGCGCCTCGCGCTCGTCCAGCACCGCATCCGCCTCGCCCTCGACACCGCTCCGCCGGGCCCGCTCACCGCGGTCAGCCTCTGCGCCGGGCAGGGGCGTGATCTGATCGGTGCGCTCGCCGATCATCCACGGCGCAGCGACGTCCGTGCCCGGCTTGTGGAGCTGGACGAGCGGAACGTCACGGCGGCACGGGGGGCGGCCGCCGCCGCCGGACTGTCCGGCGTCGAAGTCGTCGCCGGCGACGCCTCGTTGACCGACCACTACGCCGGTCTGGTGCCCGCCGACCTCGTCCTGGTCTGCGGCACGCTCGGCAACATCGCCGACGCCGACGTCGAACGCACCCTCGACCACTGCACCCAGCTGTGCCGCAGGGGCGGCACGGTCGTCTGGACGCGCAACCGCAAGGCTCCGGACCTCGTCCCGCAGGTCTGCGCCTGGCTCGAGGAACGCGGATTCGAGCGCCTGTGGGTGTCCGATCCCAGGCTCATGCCGGGCGTCGGGGCCCACCGGTTCACCGGCGAACCCCGGCCGCTCGCGCGCGGAGAGCGCATGTTCACCTTCGTCGGGTACGACACCCTGCGCCGAGGCACGGCGGGCGGGTCTCGTCAGACGACGTCGACGTAGTCGCCCTTGGCCGTCGCGCCGCCCGTCGTGGCCGTCTCACCGAAGGTCCAGCGCCAGTAGCCGTCGGCGGAGGCCGTGACCGTGGTCTTCAGATCACCCGTGGAGCCGGCCCGCACGTACTTGACCGTCGTGTACGTGCTGGTGCCCGCCTTGCGGAACTGCAGCTTGGCCAGCTTGTCGCCGTGACCGACGTACGCGTGCCTCACCCAGTCCGCGCGCGTGGCCCTGCCCGTCACGGTGATCGCCCTGCCCTTCGCGACGGGCTCGGGGGAGGCGTTGACGGTCGCCCGCGCCGCCCGCTTGACCTGCACGCTGCCGAAGCCGGTCAGGTACTCCTCGGCCTTGATCTTGGTGTCCGACTCGTCCCACAGGCGCGCGGCGACGGCGATCTTCCAGCTCGTGGCGTCGTTGTTGGAGTCCAGGGTGTAGCGCGGGTCGATGTACAGCTCGCCGTCGCAGTCCCCTGAGGTCGGGCTGTCGTCGTACGTCGTGACGCTGGCCATGTAGATGCCGCCGTGGTCGGCGCCGGTGGCGGCCGTGGTGTCGTGGTACAGGTAGGGATGCGCGTCAATCGTGGTGGGCGTGTAGCCCGAGGGCCAGGTCACGCGGAAGCTGACGCTGGGGAACTTCTCCTCGCTGATGCCCACGACGATGGGCTTGCCGTTGTTCACGACCATGTCGGTCACCGTGATGCCGGTGTCCGCCGCCTCCGCGGCCGGTGCGGTGAACGCCACGAAGGCGAGCGCTCCCGCGAGCGCGGCGGCGGTGCCGGTTCTGCCTGTGCGCATGCACAACCTCTTTGCTGGTAGGGCTCAACAGCGACTGAGACCGCGGCGGGCCTGCAGAGGTTGTACGGATGCCTGTGCCGAGTCCGTCCCTGGGATCTACTCCTGGGGACGCCGCGTCAGATGCGCGAAGGCATCCAGGTTGCGCGTCGACTCCCCGCGTGACGTCCGCCACTCGTACTCCTTGCGGATCGCCGACGCGAACCCCAGCTCCAGAAGCGTGTTGAAGGCCCCGTCCGCCGCCTGAAGGACCTGGCCGAGCAGCCGGTCGATCTCGTCCGCGGTGACGGCGGCCAGGGGCAGCTTGCCGGTGACGTAGACGTCGCCGAGCGGGTCGACGGCGTAACTCACGCCGTACAGCTTGAGGTTGCGCTCCAGGAGCCAGCGGTGGACTCCCGCCTCGTTCTCGTCCGGGTGGCGGATCACGAAGGCGTTGAGGGAGAGCGAGTGCCGGCCGGCGATCAGGGAGACCGTCGTCGACAGCTTGCGGGTGCCGGGCAGCTTCACGACGTAGTGGCCGGACCCGGGACTCTCCCACTCGAGCTCGGCGTCCTTGAGCACGCCCTCGATGACCTCTGCCGCCTGCTGCTCTGCTGCCGCCATGGTCGGAGCCTACGTCAGCCGTGCAGGGCGCGGGCGCGGCGGCGGTGGGCGTGCAGTGCGGCCGTGTAGACCTCGGCGGTGGCGGTGGCCGAGGCGTCCCAGCCGAAGGAACGGGCGTGCCGGGCGGCGGCCGCCCCCATCCGGGCGGACAGCTGCGGGTCGTCGGCGACATCACGCAGCACGCGCGCGTACGCGGCCGGATCGTGCCCCTGGACGAGGAAACCGGTCTGTCCGTCCCGTACGGCCACCGGAAGGCCGCCGACCGCGGCGGCCAGCACCGGCGTACCGGCCGCCTGTGCCTCTATGGCGACCAGGCCGAAGGACTCGCTGTAGGACGGCATGACCAGCACCGACGCGGCCCGGAACCAGTCCGCGAGCTGGTCCTGGTCCACGGGCGGGCGGAACCGCACCACATCCGCGATACCGAGACGCGCGGCGAGCTTCTGCAGGCCCTCGGGCTTGGCCAGGCCGCTGCCGCTGGGGCCGCCGACGACCGGCACGACGATGCGCGAGCGCAGGTCGGGCCGCTCGTCGAGCAGCACGGCCACCGCGCGCAGGAGCACGTCAGGGGCCTTGAGGGGCTGGATACGGCCCGCGAAGAGGGGGATCAGGGCGTCCTGCGGGAGACCCAGCCGGGCACGTGCGGCCGCGCGGCCGTCGGCCGGGTGGAACCGGCCGAGGTTCACGCCCGGGTGCACCACGGCGACGTCGGCGGGGTCGGCGGAGTAGTGCCGTACGAGCTGGTCGGCCTCCTCGGCGGTGTTGGCGATGAGCCGGTCGGCGGCGGCGACGATCTGGGTCTCGCCGATGACCCGGGCGGCGGGCTCGGGGGTGTCGCCGTCGGCGAGGTTGGCGTTCTTGACCTTGGCCATGGTGTGCATGGCGTGCACCAGGGGGACGCCCCAGCGCTGGGCGGCGAGCCAGCCGACGTGGCCGGAGAGCCAGTAGTGGGAGTGCACGAGGTCGTAGTAGCCGGGGCGGTGGCCGGCCCAGGCCTGCATCACCCCGTGCGTGAAGGCGCACAGCTGCGCCGGGAGGTCCTCCTTGGCGAGGCCCTCATAGGGGCCGGCGTCGACGTGCCGGACGAGGACGCCGGGGGCGAGTTCGACGGACGGCGGGAGTGCGGCGGTCGTGGCCCGGGTGAAGATCTCGACCTCGATGTTGATCGCGGCGAGGCGCTGCGCGAGCTCCACGATGTAGACGTTCATGCCGCCGGCGTCGCCGGTGCCGGGCTGGTGGAGGGGGGACGTGTGCACGGAGAGCATGGCCACACGGCGCGGTCGGCGGTGCCCCAGCCGAAGCCGCGGCGGCGCCGCCGGGGAGCGGCGACCGAGCCGGCTGACGTATTGGCTCACGTCGCGTTCCTCCTTGCCGCGGGCACGCCTCGGGGAGGACGTGCGGGTCCTCGAAGGGTGGCAACGCCGGAGGGAGCCGCTCCATTTCCACACGAGGTGTTTTTGCCGAATCATTACCGAGTGTCGCTCAACCGTTCGACGAATGTGACGTGCACCAACGCCGGGCAACCAGAAACCCCCGACCACTTACCCTCGACTGCATGACGCCCCGCGCAGCGACCCTCCCCCACCCTCGGCTTCGCTCGAGCGGGGGGACCCCCGTCGTGGGAACGGTGACGCGCGGGACGACCAACCCCAACCGCCTCCGCCGTATGGACCGCTGGATCGCGGCGACACACGGCGCCGACCTCCGCCGCGCCGCCGACCCCGTCGCCGTCGACCTCGGCTACGGCGCCGCCCCCTGGACGGCCGTGGAACTGCTCACCCGCCTGCGCGAGACAGCACCACGCGCGCGCGTGGTGGGCGTCGAGATCGACCCGGCCCGGGTCACGGCGGCACAGCCGTACGCACGCGACGGCCTCGCCTTCCGGCACGGCGGCTTCGAGATCCCGGTCCCGCAGCGGCCGCACCTCATCCGCGCGGCCAACGTCCTGCGGCAGTACGACGAGGCGGAGGTCGCCGCCGTCTGGGCGCGGCTGTGCGCCCGGCTCGCGCCCGCCGACCCGGCGACCGGTACGCGGGGCGGACTGCTGGTCGAGGGGACCTGCGACGAGATCGGGCGGCGGCACGTCTGGGTGGCCCTCGGCCCCGAGGGCCCGCGCACGGTCACCTTCGCGACCCGGCTGGGATCCCTGGAGCGCCCCTCGGACCTGGCGGAACGTCTGCCCAAGGCGCTGATTCACCGCAACGTCCCCGGCGAGGCGGTGCACACCTTCCTGCGCGACTTCGACCGCGCCTGGGCCGCCGCCGCACCCTACGCCTCGTACGGGGCCCGGCAGCGCTGGATCCGGACGGTGCGGGACCTGACGGCCGACTGGCCGGTGACGGACGGGCCGGCCCGCTGGCGGCAGGGCGAAGTGACCGTGCGCTGGGCCGCACTGGCGCCCAGGATGTGATCACTTTCCCCCTCGTTTCCCTACCCGGGCCGGGGATGCGGAACGATCTCGGTGAGTCGTTCGTCACAAAGGGCGGGGAGATCGTCGTACGACGGGCGGAATGGGGGAGGGAGTCACTGCCTCTGTCGTTTTGCGCCGCGGCATGGCACGATCCCCGACGTTACTGACGGTGCATCAGTTTGGGGGCAGGGGTATGGCAACGCGCAAGCGCAGCCTGATCGCGGCGGCAGTGACCGTGGTCTGTGCGGTCACCGTGCTGGCGGCGCCCGGCACGGCGTTCGCGGCCCCGGATCCCACCCCGTCGCCCTCGTCGACTTCCTCGACCCCGGTGTCCACCGAGGAACTTGAGACCGTCCGCAAGAAACTCGACAAGCTCTACCGGGCGGCGTCCTCCGCCACCGACGCCTACAACGCGGCGGAGGAGAAGGCCGAGCAGCAGTCCGCCGAGATCGTCGCCCTGGCCAAGAAGATCGCCAAGGGGAAGGAGAAGCTCCGGGAGTTGAAGAAGCGCGCGGGCGCCGCAGCCGCCGCCCAGTACCGCACCGGCGGACTCCCGCCCGAGGCCCACCTGATGCTGAGCGACGACCCGGAGGAGTTCCTCGACGGCACCGGCCGCGTCCGCCAGGGGGAGCGCGCCACCAGGCACCTCATCGAGGAAATGACCCGCACCCAGCAGGACTTGGAGCTGTACGCCAAGGACGCCTCCGCCCAGTGGGCGAAGCTGGAGGCCAACCGCAAGGCGAAGGCCGCCGCCCAGAAGAAGATCGAGAAGCAGATCGCGGCGGCCGAGAAGCTGGAGTCCCAGCTGGAGAAGGAGGAGCTGCAGCGCCTGGCCGAGCTCGAGGAGCAGGCCGCCTACGAGGCACAGACCACCTGGCTCAGCTCCGGCATCCTCGACGAGCTGCACGGCACCGCCACCGAGCAGAGCAAGAAGGCCGTGGAATTCGCGACGGCCCAGATCGGCAAGCCGTACGAATGGGGCGCCGAGGGCCCGAAGACCTACGACTGCTCCGGACTGACCTCCCAGGCGTGGGCGACGGCCGGCAGTGTGATCCCGCGCACCTCGCAGCAGCAGTGGAAGCAACTGAAGCACATCGACATCGAGGACATGCGCCCGGGCGACCTGATCATCTACTTCGACGACGCCAGCCATGTCGGGATGTACGTGGGCGACGGCGCGATGGTGCACGCCCCACGACCGGGGCGGGCGATCACGATCGCGGGTGCCGGATCGATGCCGATCCTCGGGGTTGTACGGCCGGACGCGGGCTGAGAGGACGCACGGCGGACTCGGGCCGAGGGACGTACGGCGGACATGGCCGACGGGAGTACCGCCAACTCGTGAGCTGGGCCACGTGACCCACTCCACCCCGTGCCGCCCCCTCAAACCCCCGGCAGACGTGACCTTCGTCATCCTCAGCAGCGCACCACCCTGCCCAACTGCGGTATAGAACGCGGCATATGACAGTGGCCGCATCCGGAGCGGCGTGGCTCACACCATTCCTTTGCGGCGCCGACACCCGCTATGGTCCCGGTCGGTGGGTCGAGGTCCCTCGCCCCGCCGTGCCCTCGGGGGGAGGGAAGGAACTCAGGACAATGCCCGTACCCGTACCGCGGCAGAGAGCGATCCCGGCCGTGGAAAGTGGTCAGGCGCAGGCCGTGTCGACAGTCGGCGGCCACTCCGGTGCTTCCGGTGCATCCGGCGCAGAGACCGCATACAAGGAAAAAACCGCCGAGAACACCACCAACACCCTCGTCGGCTCCGACACGATCAGCACCAACCTGACGCTGCTGCTGATCGAGGACGACCCCGGCGGCTCGCCGATCGTGCCCGAACTGCTCGATCAGGCCGGCAAGCCGATCCGCGTCCGTACCGCCCGCAACCTCACCGAGGCCGAGCGGCTGCTCACCGACGATGTCCACTGCATCCTGCTGGACCTCGCGCTGCCGGCGCCCGGCCGGGCGGACGACAGGGACGACGAGCTGTCCGTGCTGCGCCATGTGCTGGAGCTCGCGCCCCGGCACGCCGTCCTCGCCCTCACCGCGTCCGGTGACGCCGAGCGCGGCGCCGAGGCGGTGCGGGTGGGCGCCCAGGACTACCTGTTCCGCGACGAGCTGGACGGCCGCCTGCTGAGCCGGGCGATCCGTTATGCGGTGGAGCGGAAACGTTCCGACACGGCCGAGCGGCGGCTCGCCGAGGGCCGGATGCGCGCCCAGGAGAACCGCCGGCTGGAGCGCGGGCTGCTGCCCACGCCGCTCCTCGACGGCTCCCCGCTGCGCTTCGCCGCCCGCTACCGCCCCGGCCGCTCACGCGCCCTGCTCGGCGGCGACTTCTATGACGTCGTGCGCACCCCGGACGGCACCGTGCACGCCATGATCGGCGATGTCTGTGGCCACGGCCCGGACGAGGCGGCGCTCGGCGTGGAGCTGCGCATCGCCTGGCGCGCGCTGACGCTGGCGGGGCTGTGCGGGGACGAGCTGCTCGGCACGCTGCAGCAGGTGCTGGAGCACGAGCGCTCGGACGACGAGATCTTCGCGACGCTGTGCACAGTGGACATCGCGCCGGACGGCCGCCGCGCGGGCCTGTGCCTTGCGGGGCACCCGGCTCCGCTGATCGCCCGTCCCGGCCGGCCCGCCCGGCTGCTGCCGTACGACAACAACGGCCCCGCCCTCGGACTGCTGCCGGGTGCCCGCTGGCCGCGGATGCAGGTGGAGCTGGGCCGGGAGTGGAGCCTGATGCTCTACACCGACGGTCTGATCGAGGGCCACATCGGCCAGGGCCGCGAGCGGCTCGGCCAGGACGGCATGGTCGAGATGATCCGCCGCCAGCTGGCCCAGGGCCTGAGCGGCGAGGAGCTGCTGCGGGCGGCGGTCAACGAGGTCCGCCAACTCAACGGCGGCGAGCTGGCGGATGACGTGGCGGTACTGCTGCTGGACAGGGTGCCGTAACCTCCGGCGGCCATGGCGCGGTGGGCCGTGGTGCCGTCCGCCGTCGTACGACCGGCGGCCTGGGCTGCCGGCCGTCGCCGTACGCCCGTATCACCGCCCGTCGCGTACGGCTTACCGCCCTCCGTTGTACGGCCCGTACGGCCCGTCACTGCTGGAGCCTCTGCGGGCGCGGCCGCCGCCGGGCAGGCCGCGCAGGGCGGGGCGTACGTCGACCATGTACACGATGGTCGCGATGAGCCCGATGATGGGCAGGAACGACAGGATGTTGAAGATCAGGTTCACCACGAAGGCGAGCCCGAGGATGATCAGCCAGAACGGCTTGGTCTGCTTGTCGGCCGCGCGGTAGGCGTCCTCTCGGCGCGTGGCCGCGTCGATCAGCGCGAAGCCGCTGAAAAGGATCAGGGCCATGCTCAGCAGCCACATGAACCCTGCGAACCCCTGCATCAGCACAACGTCCACCACCCGACTCGGCTAGTCCTACGCGGTCACCGTACCCGCAACCGCAGGCCCGTTACCCGAAGAACGGGCCGGGCACCCCAGGAGTGCCCGACCCGTTACAGGTCACCCGTTCGTGTCACTCAGCGTGATCGCGGACGGTGTCACTTCGCCGGCGGTGTGGTCTTCTTCGCCGTCGTCTTGCGGGCCGGGGCCTTCTTCGCCGCGGTCTTCTTCGCCGGAGCAGCCTCGGTCCCGGCCGCGGTCTTGGCCGCGGCGGGCTTGTCCTCCTTGACCTCGACCGGCTCGGCCTTCGGCTCGACGGCCACGGCCAGCTCCTCGATCTCCTCGGCCGCCTCGCCGCGCCAGGTCTTCACGGCCTGCTCGCCGTGCTCGGCGACCTTCTCGTAGGTCTCACGGGCCTTCACGGCGTACTCGGCGGCCACGCCGACGCTGCGCAGGGCGAGGTCCTGGGCGGTCTCGCCGAGCTTCTTCAGGTCGGCGTCGATCGTGCTGCCGAGCTTCTTCAGATCCGCGTCGAGGGAGCCGAGGAACTCGTTGACCTTGTTCTGGAAGGTCTCCTGCGTCTCCTTGACGCGGACACCGGCCTCCTTGGCGCGGGCGCTGGCCTTCTCCTGGACGGCCTTGGGGTCGGTGTTGCGGACGGCCTCGATACGGGCCGGGGCCTCGGCGCGCAGCTGCTCGACCAGGCCCGGCACCTTCCTGGCCTGCTGGAGGGCCAGGTCGGCGGTGCCGGCGGCGAAGTAGAGCGGCCTCGGGTCGCTGAGGGTCTTGCGCAGGTCGTCGGTGATGGCCATGGTGCTGGTCCTCCCGGTGGCTTTCTCTTGAGGGTTTGGGGTCCCGCAGCCGGTCAGCCGCCCGGCCGGGCGTTCCGCTCGCTCAACCGGCGGTCCGCCGCTGCGGGTCGGCGTCGCTGCCGTCGGCCGTGCGGGGGCCGCGTACGCCGGTGTCGCTGTCGTGGGCGTCGCCCCGAACGTCATCGTCCTGAACGTCATCGACCTGAACGCCGTTGTCCTGAAGGTCCTCGCCCGGAACGCTCTCGAAGCCGTTCTCCTTGCGAAACGACTCGTACACCTGGAGCAGCACCTGCTTCTGCCGCTCGTTGAGGGTGGGGTCGGCGAGGATGACGGCGCGCGTCTCCACCTCGTCCCGGTCCCGCTCGGCGTCGAGGATCCCGGCCCGCACGTACAGCGTCTCGGCGGAGATCCGCAGCGCCTTGGCGACCTGCTGCAGCACCTCCGCGCTCGGCTTGCGCAGCCCGCGTTCGATCTGGCTCAGATACGGATTGGACACCCCGGCAGCGTCGGCGAGCTGCCTGAGCGACAGCTGCGCGTTGCGCCGCTGCTCGCGCAGATACTCACCGAGATTGCCGACGTTGAGCGTTGCCATACGTCCACCTTGCCGCGCCGCGCTAACTTTTGCAAGCATCCTGCTTGCAAAAGTGCGCCAGGCCACCTACCCGCGGCTGCGCCGGCGCCGGATGCTGTCCCGTCTCTGCGAAGTTGAGGCAGTCCCGGTCTTCGTGAGGCATCCGGCCGCACGTCTCGCTCAATCTCGGGCACCTGGTGCGACGTCTCGATCAATCTGAGGTGCCGACCTCTTCCGCCCCCTACGGTCGTTCCACCTGGTCAGCGCCGAGTGGGGGTGACTGGTGGAAGCGGAGGACTTCCGGCTGGAGTACGCCGATGCGCGAGGAGAGGTGCACGGTGGGCCGCTTGAGGTGATGTGGCCGACCCGGTTCGAGGCGGCCGGTCAGGTTCGTGGGTTCCCTTCGTATCGTGGGCAGCGGAGCTTCTCGGGCTGGTATTGGGCTGCGGCCTGCGCTGAGCTGGTGGATTACGAGTCCTGGGCGGAACTCGGGCACCTGATGCGGCTGGATGCCGAGCCGGACGTGGTGGCGGTGGCCTCGCAGCCGTTCCGGCTGTCGTGGCGGTACGGCGGCCAGGGTCGGCGGACCAAGCACACGCCGGACTACTTCGTGCGCAGGCGGGACGGCACGGCCGTCGTACTGGATGTACGCCTGGACGAGCGCATCGAGCCCGAGGACGCGGTGAAGTTCGCAGCGACGGCTACTGCCTGCGCCCGGGTCGGCTGGGGCTACGAGCGGGTCGGAGTGCTCGATCCGGTGTCGGTGGCGAACCTGCGATGGCTGGCTCTGTCCATGAAAAGGGACAGCACTTCGACGTTGGTTCGGGAGGCACCTGGCCGCCAGAGTCGGAGTGGATTGTTCACGGCTTCCGACAGCACTGGACCTTCGTGCCGACGCCAAGACCGGCCTTGCTCGGCCCGGTCACAGCAGCGGATCATTCGCAGATGAGACCCGAAGTCCAAGCCTTCGTTGCTGGCGGCCCACTACCCGACTGGGACGCCGATGAGGACGAGATCGACCGGCGCGTCAAGCAACTCGAAGCCATCTCCAAGCCCGTCACGGCCGACGAAGCGCAGGCCCTGGCCAGCTGCTTCGGCCCGGATGACTGCTATGGCGTCGCCTGGACGCTGCTGCACCTCATCGAGACCGGCCCCGGCCCGGTCCCTGTAGTACAGCCGCTTGGCCCGGACGCCGACGAATGGCACCACACACTCTGGAATCGGTGGGGAAGCCCAGAGATCCCCGACGACGGTTCGACGAGGTGAAGCCCTGGCCTGCAGGTGCGGCGGGTGCGATGAGGTGCTGTCCGTTCTCATGGACATCGACCTCGCCCCGATCCGAGTGCCTCCCGGGACGATGAACAACCGCTGTCGAAACTCGTGAACAAAGCCAGCCGCTTCTACACAGCAGAATCGCCCCTGGACAACGTGAAACTCCTGGCCACGCGCAGCGGGCAGGCCCCTCCTCGGCTGATACGGAAATTGCCCGAGCTGGCCACTCCAGGCCCCTGGCCCCACGAGCAGTACGAAGGTCTCGCCCGCAGCTGGGCCTGCCATCCCTGCGTTGCGGCCCGCACCGGACGGGACGACTGGAAAGTCGAAATCTGCATCATCAGTGGACACCATCACCTCTGTGTCAAACACCGCCGATGGACGGGCACCCACCACGGGCACTACATGGCCAACTTCGCCGGCCCCATCGACGGCCAGTTCAGCCTCAACCGGGCACCTGAGATCGTCCACGCGCAGCGGAGACTCCATCGGCTCTTTCGGCGGCGGACAGCCCGAAGGGTGCTCGCTGCCTACCAGGAATGCGTCGACTTCTGGCGCGAGCTGGCCAAGCACGGATATGCCGTCAACAGGACCGAACGCCTTCTCGACCTCATCGCTCCCGGCGTGCCCATTGCTCGCCGAAGTTACGCGATGAGCGAGGCCGCTCTCCTGCCAGACCTTGTCGAAGTCCTGGGGCTCTACACATCTCCGGTCTGGCGCCACCGAGCTCTCGGCAGTCCCCGCGATGTTCAGCTCTTCCACCAAGAGTTCGAGCGTCGGTTGCCCCCAGAACGGCAACTGAGAACGACCGCCATCCCATGGTCCAGACGCGAAGCCACGCTGGTCGCGGAGAGAATCAACGAACGGACGGACGAACAGGAACGTCAACTGATGCAGGTCGCAGCGGCCGCACCAGACACCCAAGAATGATGGCCTCCGCTCATCATGCGCAGACTCCTACGGGGCACCCCAGCTCACGCACGGTGAAAACACCACACAGAGAGGGGCCTCATACCTGTCGGCCTGCCCCGCTGTTGGAAGGCCGAGCGCACGATCAGTTGGTGCATGAACGCCCGCCGCAACGCACGCGACCGAGTGGCTGCCCCAGCACTCCGAAGCCCATCTGAACTGGGCTACCACCATGCTGACCTGCAAAAGCCCCCGGACCAGGCCGTGGACGAGGAAAACTCGTGCCTGATCAGGAGCAGTTGGGTCACGTGGCTGAAAGGCGCTGGACCAGTCGTGGCGACGGAGCATCTCTCAGCAGATGTTCCCGCCGAGTCGAGGTCATCCAGGATCATGAAGCATGATCCCGGATGACTGGCACCTCACCCAAGACGTCGACGACTTCCTCGTCCGGGCCGGGGACTTCCTGCGCTCGCGGCCTGCCCTGCACAACACGCCTCTGACGGACATCGAGAAACTGCGAACACGCAGGGCGGCGGAACACGACGCCGAAGCCACCGCCTTCGGCCGACTGGAGTCAGGAGGCGAGGTCCGCGCGATCTTCTATCTCACTCCGCGCGGCCGCCTGGGCCTCACCCCCCTCTCTGTCGAGCAGACCGACTCCCTCGCCGCTCACCTGGCCGGCCTCGGCCACTCCCCCTCCAACGTCATCGCGGACCACGACACCGCCGACGCTTTCGCCGAGTCATGGCAGCGGCACACGGGCGCGGCGCCGGCGCCTTTCTGGCGGACGCACCTTTACCGTCTCGGCACGCTCACCCCACCGCAGCCGCGCCCAGAGGGCCGGGGTCGCATCACGGGCGGGAAGGACCGTGAGCAAGTCGTGTGCTGGTGCCGTGAGTTCTGTGTCGACGTCGGGGAGCAGCCCTCCATCGACTTGATCGACGCCGGTTCCTGGGACGCCTCTCGATTCGGCGACAGGCACTTCACGTTCTGGGAGACCCCGGACGGCACCCCCGTCTCGATGGCGGCCGCGACCTCGGTCGTCGGCGGCATGGTCCGGGTGGACCCCGTCTACACCCCGGCCCACCTCCGCGGCCGCGGCTACGCGGGAGCCGTGACGGTCGCGGTGAGCAGGGCCGCGCTGACCGCGGGCGCGACGGACGTAGTCCTGTTCACAGACCCGAACAACCCCACCAGCAACGCCCTCTACCAGCGCATCGGATTCGT
Organism: Streptomyces sp. NPDC059866; assembly: GCF_042731325.1. Classification (NCBI taxonomy): domain Bacteria; kingdom Bacillati; phylum Actinomycetota; class Actinomycetes; order Kitasatosporales; family Streptomycetaceae; genus Streptomyces; species Streptomyces sp. NPDC059866. The sequence continues at coordinate 224,961 of NZ_JBHWJT010000013.1, forward strand.
CCACATCGCCGACTTCACCGGGTACAAGTTCTCCTACGACACACCAGAAGCCGGTTAGGGAACGTCGGGCTGACCCCAACCCCTCATTTAGGCTCGGGGAGCGAACCGAGGTGCTTGATGACACGCTCGCGCAGAAGGAGGTACTCCTCCCAGCGGCGGGGCAAACGGCCCGGCGGACGCTCGATGACACGGGCAGCCGTGACAGTCTGCCCGTGCTGGAACTGCTCGCGCGTCAGGTCCAGTTCCACACCGCTGGGCAGCCGGTTCCACCAGTGGAAGCCATGCTGGAACCCGTCAAGGTGCACCTCACCGACCACGAGATCGCCGCCGAAAACGTCGTTGACGATCAAGGCCGTGATGTCACAGTGCCCCCAAGCCGGGTTGCCGGGCTGCCAGTCGGCCAGGTCGTCGGGCGAGCAGGTGTCGCCGGCCCAGCCGGCACGCAGGGCCTTGTCGAGATCGAGCAGGCTCCAAGGGATCATGCCGCCAGCATCGCAGCCACCACTGACACCGGACACGGCGCAGCCGCCACATATGGCCCGGCCGTCCCGAGCACGGACGAACCGCCGAACAGGGGACGAAAGGTCGTACCGGACAAGGAGATCGACTGTCCGCCAGCAGGGACTTGAGTCGTCCGCTCACCCGGACGTCCCACTGTCCGTGGACACCTGCCACCAGGAAGCTGATCCGCCGAGACCGCTCTGCCGGTTACAGCAGGGAAGAACAACCTACTCAGGTTGAGCGAGACCGACGTACACCCGACGTCTCGCTCAACCTGAGGCACCCGAGGTCAGAGCACTGCCCTGCCTCACGTTCAGCGAGACGGGTCAATCCCGCGACGGCCCTGGTCCCCGCCGTGTGCGGTCCTGGGACCGTACGGGACCCTCACGGGCGGTGACGGGATGAGTCAGGCGGCGAGCTGCTGGCTGATCTTCTCGGCCTGCACGCGGGCCTGCTCGTGGGCATCGGCCAGGGAGGCCTCGTGGACCGGGATGAGGTGGGCGAGCGCCGGGACGACAGGGGCCTTGGTCAGCTCGGGGGTGAGGGTGGTGACGTCGAGGCCGAGGTAGGCGGGGTCGCCCAGGACGGACTCCAGGGCCGGGACGAGGAAGTCCTTGCCGTGGTTGGGGGTGCCGGGGCCGTAGCCGCCGCGGGCGGAGATCAGCACGGCCGGGCGGCCGGCGGAGGGGGCTGTGCCGGAGGGAATGATGGTCCGGCCGACGATGATGACCTGGTCGAGCCAGGCCTTGAACACCGAGGGCATCGTGCGGTTGTACATCGGCACGGTGAACAGGTAGGCACTCGCCCCGAGGAACTCTTCGACGAGTTCGTCCTGAACGGCGGCAGCTGCGGCCTGCTCCGCGGTGTGCTGGGCGGGGTCGGTGCGCTGGGCGGCGATGTCCGCCGCGCTCAGGTGCGGCGCGGGTGAGGCGGCCAGGTCCCGGTGGACGACCTCGCCCGTCCAGGCGTCCCGGAAGGAGTCGGCGACCTGGCGGGAGACCGAAGCGGCACCGATGGAGGAGGAGTCGAGATGCAGCAGGTAGGACATGGGGAACGATGCCTTTCGCACGGGGTGTTGGTCGGTGGGCCGCGGTTCGTGCGGCCCACCGGGCTATGAGTGCGGCGGACCAGGGCGCAGGTCAGCCACGGGCGGCGTGATCGGCGGGCAGCACGCACCCGTCCGGGCCGCAGATCGCCTCGGCGTCCTCGGCCAGGGTCTGGACGAGCTGCGGGTGGGTGGCGTCCCATACCTGCTGGAACACGTCGAGGAGTGTGCCGGTGTCCTGGGCGCCGGAGATGGCGTGCCGGCCGTCGATGAGGAGGAAGGGCGCCCCGCGGGCGCCGAGGGTGGCGGCGCGGCGGGCCTCGTCCTGGACCTGTTGCCGATACCGGCGCTCCACCAGGGTCTGCCGGGTCTCGTCCCGGTCCAGGCCGAGTTCGTCGCTCAGTTCGAGCAGCGCGTCCACGTCGAAGAGTGAGCGGGCCTCGCCGAAGTAGGCGCGAAAGCCCAGGTGCCGCGCCTCCGCGTGCTTGCCCTGGGTGGTGGCATGGGCCATGAACTCGTGGGCCAGGTGGGTGTTGGCCTTCTTGTTGTCCAGCACGATGTAGGGCCTGAGCCCCTCGCGCTCGGCCAGTACCTCGACCCGGCGGGTGGCTGCCTCGGCCTGGGCGTCGTCCATCCCGTACTTCTGCTTCAGCATCTGCCGGGCGGGCACCGCGGGGCTGCTCGGCAGGTCGGGGTCCAGCGGGAAGGAGCGGTGGATGAGCTCGATGTCGCCGCCATGGGGGAACCGCTCCACGGCTTGGTCGAGACGATGGTTGGCCAGACCGCACCACGGGCACGTCAGGTCGGACCAGATTTCCACCTTCACGGCAGGCACCTCCAATACTTACGCTTTGGATGTAGCGCCATGATGGGCCCGTATGGAAGGCCATCCGGCAGATCCTGGACCGGGCCGGCGACAAGTGGAGCACGCTCGTGATCGCCGCCCTGGACGACGGCCCGCTGCGCTACACCGACCTGCTGCGCCGCATCCCCGGCATCTCCCAGCGCATGCTGACCCTCACCCTGCGGCAGTTGCATCGCGACGGCCTGATCACCCGCACCGCCTACGCCGAGGTGCCGCCGCGCGTGGAGTACGTCCTCACCCCCCTGGGCCTCACCCTGCACGACATCGTGGTGTCCCTGATCGACTGGGCCGGCATCCACCACGACGAGATCCGGGAGAACCGGGCCCGCTTCGACGCAGCCACCGAGCGAAGCCCCGCAGAACGGGGTGCCGAAGGTTCCCGTGCCCGGCGTGGGCGGACCGGCTGATACGCGTCCGAACCGTCGGCCGAGGGCCGGCCCCATGCCGCTTTTCTCCCGCTGTTCCTCGCGCCGGTGGCGTTGTTCGTCGCGCTGGTGCCAGGCGTCGATGTCGTGGGGATTGTTCAGGGCGGCGCCGAGGGTCTCCCACCGGCCAGGCCGCAGCGCCACCACACCGCATCCAGCGGGCCAGGGGCCTGGAGGCGGTCGAGGGCTGGTGAACAGGATCGGGATGCGTCGGTAGCTGACCGGATGACCGGCACCTCACCGAAGACGTCGACGACTTTCTCGCCCGAGCCGGAGACTTCCCGCGCTCGCCTGATGTCCCTCATCCCCGACGACCTCGCGGGCACGCTGGCCCAACTGACGTCCCTGGCCACGGCGATGACGCTGATGGCGGCCGGATCGGTCGCCGTGACCCTGACCCTCGCGGCGCTGGGCAGGCACGAGGAACGACAGTCGGCCGTTCCCGGTAAGCGCCTGGGTGTCCTGTCGGAACCCACCGCCGCGGACCAGGGACCGTCCGGCGGAGCAGGCCGGCTGCGAGCAATGGCAGGACCCGGCTGCCGCCCGGGGAGTACCCACTTTTTTGTGCGTACTTGGCAGCACCGGACCTCCGGGGAGAGGCTCGTCGCAGGCGGTCGGAGGGCGCCGCCGGAGGGTGAGGTGGGTGTGGTCAGTCAGGAGGCCTTCCGGATCGCTTCGGGTTCGATCTCGGTTTCGGCCCCGGCTTCGGCCCTGGGCCCGGCTTCGGTTTCGGCCCTGGGCCCGGTTTCGGCTTCGGCTTCGGCTTCGGCTTCGGCTTCGGCTTCGGCGAGTTTTTCCAGCCGGCGGTGGCCCCAGTCGGACAGGGGCGCCAGGGCCTCGGCGAGGTCGCGGCCGAAGTCGGTCAGGGAGTAGACGGTCTTCAGGGGCAGCACGTCGTGCACCTCCCGGTGCACCAGCCCGTCCGTCTCCATCTCCCGCAGTGCCTGAGTCAGGACCTTCTCGCTGAGGCCCGGCAGCTTCCGCCGCAGTTCGGCGGGGCGGTGGGGCCCCGACTCCAGGAGCCAGAGCAGGGCGGTCCTCCACTTGCCTTCGATCACGACGATCGCGGCAGTCACTCCGCAGACGTTCAGGTCGCGGGCACGGCTGCGCGTCATTGTCGCCCCATTCATCATGGATTGTCAGCAATCTCAACTGGCAGCAACGTCAAGCTATTCCAAGGGATCCAAGGGAGTCGCATCATGTCCACCCACTCCGACCAGTCCGCCGTCACCGTCCTCGGACTCGGCCCGATGGGCCGCGCCCTGGCCGGCGCCTTCCTGGACGCGGGCCTGCGGACCACGGTCTGGAACCGCACCCCGGGCCGGGACGGCGAACTCGTCGCCCGCGGGGCGATCACGGCGCGGTCCGCGGAGGAGGCAGTCGCCGCGAGCGAACTGATCGTGGTCTGCGTGGTGAACTACGACGCCGCGGACGCCATCCTGCGCCGGGACACCGTCGTTGAGGCACTCAAGGGACGTACCGTCGTCAATCTCAGCGCCGACACCCCGGACCGCGCCCGCGACACGGGCGACTGGGCGACCCGGCACGGCGTCCGCTACCTGGACGGCGCGATCATGACGCCGACCACCACCATCGGCACGCCCGACGCGGTGTTCCTGCACAGCGGACCCGAGGAGCTGTACCGGGAGCACCGGCCGGTACTGGACGTCCTCGGCGGCACCCACACGCACCTCGGTGAGGACATCGGCCGGGCCGCGGCGTACGACGTCGCGCTGCTCGACATCTTCTGGACGGCGATGGCGGGCTACGCGCACGCCCTGGCGATCGCCCGGGCGGAGGGCATCACCGGGCGGGAGCTGGCGCCCTTCGCGCAGGGCATCGGCGCGATCCTGCCGCCGCTCTTCGCGGAGTTCGCGGGCGACGCCGACGACGGCACGTACTCCGGTGAGCTCAACCCGATCACCTCCGCGGTGTCCTCCATGGCCCACGTGATCGACGCCTCCGAGGCGCACGGCATCGAGGCGGGCGTGATGCGCGCGGTCGAGGGCCAGGCCCGCCGGGTGATCGGTCTGGGCCACGGAACGGACGGCTACATCCGGGTCACGGAGCTGCTCGGCCGACGCTGAGCGAACCGACGTCAGCGGCCGCCCAGCCACTCCTCCACGACCCCGAAGTCGTCGTCGGTCAGCCCGTGCCGGTGATCGACGCGGTGCAGCAGCGCCCGTTCGGGGAGGGGAAGGGCGACCACCCAGTCCCGGTCGGCGCCGGTGATCTCGTCGTCCAGCCAGACGAAGGGGCGCCCGGCCGCCCACGCGACGACGGACCGGGTCTTCCAGTGCAGCGGACCCGGGTCTTCCGGCTCGTCCGGCCAGTGCACCACCGGCAACGGCGGCAGGCCGAGCCAGGGCGCCACGCAGGCGTTGGCGTCGTCGAGCCACGTCGTGGCCCACACCAGCTCGCACCCCAGCGTCAGCAGCCGGGGCCCGAGCGCGGGGTCGATCCTGGCCAGCAGGGGGTGTACGGCGGCCTCGGCCGTCAGCTCGAAGGGTGTCTCGTACGCCGGGTACGGGTCCCCCGCCCCGAACGGGAGCAGCGTCCCGTCGATATCCAGGAAGAGGAGCATCACGACCTACGCTACTGTGCCCCCATGACTGCCGGGTTTGCGGCCGAGTGCCGCGAGCGAGTTGGGTGCCCGGCCTCCGAGTGAGGTCGGGGCGGGCCAGGAGCCCGCCGTTCTTTCTCTGCGCACACGTCCCAGAAGACGACGACAGAGAAGGAACACAGAAGGAAGCGCATGCCCAACGACATCATCAACGACTTCAACCAGCAGGTCATCGAAGAGTTCCGCGCCAACCAAGGCCGCGTCGGCGGCCACTTCGAGGGCGCCCGGCTCATCCTCCTGACCACCACCGGGGCCCGCTCGGGCGCCCAGCACACCACCCCCGTCGGCTACCTCCCCGACGGCGCCGAACGCATCCTGGTCATCGCCTCCGCGGGCGGCGCCCACCGACACCCGGCCTGGTATCACAACCTGGTCGCCCACCCCGAAGTCACCGTGGAGAGCGGCGCGTTCACCTATCAGGCGCGGGCCGTGGTGCTGGACGGCGAGGAGCGCGACCGTGCCTTCGCTCGGGCCGTCGAGGCGGACCCCGGCTGGGCGGCGTATCAGGAGAAGACGCGACGGGTGATACCGGTCGTGGCGCTGTACGAGATCGCAGGCGACGGCCCCCCGAACATCAACGCCGGCTCCATGGGGGAGGCGATCAAGGTCGTCCACGACGCCTTCCGCCGGGAACTGGCCCTGATCCGGCAGGAGATGAGCAGCATCGACGGCAACAGCCCGCAGCTCGGCGCACAGCTGCGCGTCAACTGCCTCACCTTCTGCCACGGCCTGCACAACCACCACACCGGCGAGGACATGGGCCTGTTCCCGTTCCTGGCCGACCGCCACCCCGCCTCCACCCCCACGCTGGAACGGCTGCGCGAGGAGCACGAACGGATCGCGGAGCTGGTCGAGGAACTGCGCCGGGCGGTCGCGGCGGAGGACCCGGCCGTCGCACGCGCGGAGGTCGAACGCCTCACGGTCGAGCTGGAGGAGCATCTGACATACGAGGAGGAGCAGTTGATCCCCCTCCTCGACGCCGCCGCCTGACCGACGACGGGCGCCTGCACGGCACACCGCAGGCGCCCGTCAGGCCGCCGTCCCGTGCCGCCACCGGGGCCTGGCCGCGAGGGCCCACAGGTTGTCGAAGTGCCTGTTCCATGTGGAGACGGCTGTCTCAGCGGCAGGCGTACCTTCCCGGGACCAGACGTTGAGGTCGGTTCGGTAGCCCTTCGGGTCGTAGAACTCAGGGCCTGCGTGCTGCATGCGCATGCGGGCGGACAGGTCGTACAGGCCGTACAGCACCTGCTCCCGGTTGAAGATGCAGATCTTGTCCCGCGGAATGCCGGGGTACAAGCGGTACTCGGACTCGACCACGACACGGCCGGCGGCCGTGAGCCGCTCGGCGAGCTCCGTCAGTATCTCGTCGTACTCCCGGCAGCGACGCTCGAGGCGCTCGCGGAAGTCGGCGTCGTCGACGGGAGCACCGTCGTCGCCCACCTTGGACGGCACGGTCATAGGCTGTCCGAAGTCCGGGACGAGCATGCGAATCGAGACGCGACGGGTAGGACCGGGGTTGTCGAGCAGGGCCTCGAGTCGGTGGTAGAGCTCGTTGAACAGGGTCTCGCCCGTGTAGCCGAGGAAGCTGATCTCCACTTTCCGGGCATGGAAGGCGTCGCTCACGAAGCTGCCCAACTGACTTGAGTTCACCAGGGGCCGGCTCGGCACACGCACGGACGAGGTGAGGTCCTTCAGTGTGTCGTAGAGGACGTAGCCGACGAGGCTCAGCAGAGCGCCGCCGAGATACACCTTGTCCTCCAGCGCATCCCCGACCGGCGTGACGAACTGGGCTGTCATGCCGATCACGAAGATCCCGATCAGCACGACACGGGTCACCACCGGCTCGAACCGCTCCTGATAGCGTCTCAGCCGCTCGCCCAGGCCGCCGTCGGACCGCCTGCTCCCCCGCACGGCCATGCCGCGCCTCCTCCCCCGTGCCGCTGCGCCGACGGGGCGTCACATGCCCGCGGTCACCACGCCTCGCCTTGCCATGGTCCCGTCAGGCCAGGGCGCGAGCAAGATACGGGTTGGCCGTTGCACGCAGGGGCAGGCCGAGGGAGCCAGTGGCGGCAACCAGGGTCATCGCGTACGAGTCCACGGCACGGCGGACGTTCGGGGCGTCCAGGCTGGCCCCCGTCACCAGGCGATCGAGGTCCACGTAGGCGGAGCGAACGATCTCGATCCACCGGTAGACACGCCAGTCCTTGCGCCAGTCCCGGGTGTAGTCGTCGGGCAGCCGGCTCTCCCAACGCCGGAACATGCGGTCCCGGATTTCCGGCCTGGTCGGGGTGAGGTGCATGTGCCGAACCAGGTCGTAGAGGGGGTCACCGACAAGGGCCATCTCCCAGTCGATGATCGTCAGCGCCAAGCGGTCGTCACGGCGTACGAGGTTCCACGGGTTCAGGTCTCCGTGCAGCAGCGCCGGTTTTCGGTGGGTCACCCGGTAGCGGGACAGGATCTGGCTGAGACGGTCGGCGTCGGGCAGCCCCAGCAACCTGGCGAGCTGTTGGGACTCTTTGGGCAAGTCACGTACCAGCGCGACGAGTTGATCGCACAGCCAGGCGTGGAAGCCGCCCTCGCCGGCCGTCGGGTCGACCTGCGTGTAATCCACCTCGGTCAGAGCGCGGAGCTGGTCGACGAGTCCGTCCGCCTCATGCGGCAGCAGGCCGTGCACCGGGTGATTCGGAGGACGGTCCATGTCGGGCGAACCGGCGTAAGGCCCGACATAGGTGTGAATGGCGAACGGTTCCCCTTGGTAGCTTCTGCCCAGCGCGAGGGCCTTCGGCGCCGCCACTTCGACCCGTGACTGCTCGATGGCCTGGAGCACGGCGTGTTCGCTGAGGTAGCGGGGTTCTCGACGGCAGACGTTCGCCGCCATGCGGCGCACCACAACCGGGAAGTCGACACCTCTCACCCTGACCACGGAGTTGAGGTGTGCGGTGCCCTTGAACACCCGACCGGCCGGCGCCGCCCCCTCCTCGCGCAGCGCCTCCGCCACAGCCGTGCGGGGGAAGTCGAGCCGCTCCGGCACCCTCTCGTCCGGCTCCCAGTCGAATGCCTTCGCGACCGAGCCGTGGGCACCGCAGGTCGCAGCGCGACGGGAGGCTCGCCAGCGGTAGAGGATCGTCTCGATCTCCTGGGTACCCGGAACACGGTTGAGCCGGAGTGGTTCTGCGGCGGCCTCCAGGGCCCGGGACACCGACGCCGTCGCCTCGTCCAGGCTCCTCAGTTCGAACGATGTCTCCAGGGAACGTGCGGCACGCATGACGTCCGGGTAGACGGACTGGGCCCGCTCGAAGTCGACGTAGTGGCGCAGATCCCTCCCCAGACCATGCACGGCTGCCGGGCGGATCCGCCCCATGGCCTCCGCCCACGCATCGATGACTTCGCCCCATTGGAACGACGGATATTGCATGCGCACGAGGTGGGTCGCCAGGTCGTGCAGCGGATCTCCGTAGGTTGCCAGTTCCCAGTCGACGCAGGTGAGGGGCAGAGGACCGCCGAGCGACGTGATCACGTTGTCCCGGTGGAGATCCCCGTGCAGCAGGCTGTAGGGCCTCCGCGTCATGACCGGCACCCGTTCCCGCAGGCGCACCATTGCGTCTTCCGGAATACCCAGCGCCGTGAACAGTCCACCGAAGGCAGGCCAATTGGGCTGCCGGATCTGCTCGTCCGCCTGGCGTGCAAGGGTCTGGAGGAAACCCTGACTGTCCGTGTCGTTTCCGGGCCAGTATGCCGGGAGAGGGGGCAGCGCACCTCGGCGCACCTGAGCCAGCTGCGCGAGCAGTCCGACCAGTTCATTCATCAGCATGGTGTCCACGGGCTTGCCGTTCCGGCAGACACTGGAGAGCGGTTCACCTTCCACATAGCTGTGGATCGCGAACCCGTCACCCTTGGCGAGGCACTGTGGCACATGCGGCAGGATGCCGCCGATGGCGTCGAGGATCTGCGCTTCGTCCTGCCATGTCCTGATCACGACGGGCACCGCGTCATCGCGCCGGATCCGTACGATCACGGAGGTGCCGACCTCCAGGCTCAGCAGCCGCGCCATGCCCTCCGTCAGGGGCATCACGTAATTTTGGTTGTGATGCCCACTGCGCGCCTGCCCCCATGTCTCCGCGGTTGCCACGAACGCCTTGGCGGCGGACAAGTCGCCAACGGCACGCGCCCCGAGCAGGCGTCGGGGAACTGGAGGTGCGCCCACTGGCCGCTCCGGTCTTCACGCAAGGATGGGTGGGGCAAACGTTAGATCCAGCTCATGCTCCGCACGACCAGAGTCGCCACAAAGCGGGCAAATGGGTGGTATGCCACTTTTCCACGACAGGTCGTTCGAGCGTGGCTGTCCGCCACCTCATGCGTACGGACGTGAGCGCTTGCTCATGCGGTGGGGGCATGCTAGCGCACGGCTCGGTCCCCCTACGTGAGGAGGCGCCAGACCGAGTCGAACCACGCCCGCATGCTGTCCACGAAAACCGACCCGGGTGAATCCGGATGAGCGTCCTTCACATGGTGGGTGAGCGTGGCGCCGAGACCGAGAACGTCCAGCGCGGTGACCTCTTCCTCGGTGTCCAGTACCAACTGACGTTCGAGTACCTGATAAGGGCCGTGCAGCGCCTCGACCTCATTCAACACGTAGAGCTTGAAGGCCGGCGTCAGGGGCGCATGTCGGATCTGCACGTCGACGGACGGCACCAGCTTCTCCGTCCGCAGCTCCTCCAGCACGCCGCGCAGGGAGTCGGTGTGGCGGTCGGTGATGACGTTCAGGCGTTGCCGCAGGCGCGCGTCGTCCGGATTGCCCTTGACCCGCGGATACGGCAGCGGAAGGTCCCTGTCGGGCAGCAGCATGCGCAGACCGATATGCCGGGGTTCGATGAAGCCGGCACGGATCCGCTCCGCCTGCAGCCGGATGTGCGCGTCCAAAGTTTCGGAGGTCAACGTGTAGACATCCAGGGCGACTTGGGGCTGCTCGAAGGCCTCGCTGATGAGCGGGCCCAGTGTCACGCCGCCGCGCGACCGGGTCGCCTTGGCCGCCGAGGACTGGATGCGCTGCGTCTTGACCACCCGCGATCCGCTGCCCTGCCGGGACTCGATCCAGCCCTCGTCGGCCAGCTCGCGCAAAGCCCGTTGGACGGTGTCCCTGGAGACCTCGAACTCCTCGGCGAGGTCGCGCTGGGACGGCAGGAAGGAGCGCAGCGGGTACCGCCCGTCCGTCATCCGGGCCCGCAGTTCGTCGGCGACCCGCTGGAACTCTCTACCGCCGCCCTCGCCGGCTCCGTGCTGCCGCTCGTCCACCTGTTGACCGTACCGCTTGCCGTCCATCAGCACACCAATTCCGGTCAACCAGCCTTCCGTGTCGGCCGGCTGGTTAACCGATCAGCCGGGCCGGGGAGACCCAACTCAGCCAACCAGTCCAATTGGACTGACAGTTGAGCACTTCATGGCAGGCGGAGGGGAGGTGGAGGGCATGCTTCTGCACCACACACTTGGGGGGCTCCTCAGGATCGGCGGCGGCCTGTTCGCGCAGGAGACAGGTGGCGCGGTGGCTCTGGGGCTGCTGTTCCTGATCGGCGTGGGCATCCGTGCGCGGCACAGCGGTCTGGCGGTCGGAGGCGCGGTGGCACTGGTGCTGCTGATGACTCAGGCCTGACCGCGCACCGCATCCAGCACGGGTTGCAGGGAGCGGACGACCAGTGTGGCGCCGGCGTCCTCCAGCAGCTTTGCCTTGGGCCGGTTACGCGCGTAGCCGAGGAACGGAACCTCGGCCCTGCGGGCGGCTTCCAGGTCCGAGGGAGTGTCGCCGATCATCAGGGCGGTCGAGGGAGCCGCGCCCACCGCGCGCAGGGCGCGGATGAGGCAGTGCGGGTCGGGCTTGAGGCGGCTGAGGTCCTCGGTACGGCCGTAGATGTGCGGCACGAAACAGCCGATGAGGTCCCGGTCCCCCAGGTACCTGCTGATCACCCGGGGGGAGTTGTTGGAGGTGATCGCCAGCCGGGAGCCCACGGCCGTCCAGGTGCGTATCAGCGGATCGGCGTAGGCGGTGGGCATGGCGGAGGAGGCTGCTTTGAGTTCCTCATGGGTGAGGCGTTCCTCCAACTCGGCGACCAGGTCGCTGCCGGGGTGCCGCCGGTCGACCGCGCGCAGCACGGCGTGCGGGTCCAGGGACTCGCGTTCCTGCTCGGTCAGCAGACCGTGCAGGCCCCGGCCCCCGAGCCAGTCCACCAGATCGCTCGCCACCCGTTCCGCCGAGTGCCCGGCGAAGAGCCGGCAGATCGGCCCGTCGAAGTCCCAGAGCACCACACGTGCACCTGTGATCAGTTCCCGCAGTCCATCGGTCTCGTTCCCGGTCTGAGATGTCACCGCATCAGTCTGCGCCGTATCAGAAGTCACTAGGAGAGTGTCAGGTCCGTCGTGATGGTTTCCCAGAGGGCGTCGAACCACTTCTGGGATTGCTCCACGAACGCCGCGTCCCGGCTGGCGGCATGCTGCTCGAAGGAGAAGAGGAGGGATTCGGTGCCCAGGACGTCGTACATGTCCAGGGGTCCGGTCCCGTCGTCCTCGGCGCGGCGCGTGACCATGTAGTACGCGATCAGCGCCTCCGTGCCGTTGAGGAGGTACAGCTTCACCGGCGGGGTGAAGGGCAGCGCGCGGAAGGTGACGCGTACGTCGATGCCGTGCGAGGCGCGCAGGGAGCGGAGGTTGTGCTGAAGGACGTGGCCCTGGGCGTTGCGCTGGGCGAGCCAGCGCTGGTGGACGGGGTCGTCGTCGCCGCCGCCCTCGACCGAGATCGGGAAGGCCAGGTTGATGTCCCGCGAGGGCAGCAGGATGCGGACGTCGATGGACTCGGGGTGGACGCGGCCCTCGTGGATCGCCCGGACCGGGTCGCCGAGTGCCAGCATCAGGGTCTCGGCGGTCAGACAGGCGGCGTCGATGCGCACCCTGCGGGCCGCGAAAGCCTCCGTCAGGCGCGGAGCCAGGCCCACCATCGTCGGCTGGGGTTCGCTCCTCGTCGGGGCCGGTTCCGCGATGCGGGGCGGGCTGCCCTTGCTGACGTTGGTGAGGAGGCCGTCCTCCTGGAGGGACCTCAGGGCCTGACGGACGGTCCCGCGTTCCACGCCGAACTCCTCGGCGAGTTCGGCCTGGGTGGGCAGGCGGTCGCCCGCTTTCAGGTCGCCGGTGCGGATGCGTTCCCGCAGGGTGTCGGCGATCTCCTGGGCCGTGAGCCTTCTCATGCCGTTCACTGCCACGTTCTCCTGGGTCACAACCAAACGTTACAACTCAAAGCCATCTAAGGGCACTTGTTTGGAAGTTGTTTATAGCTAGCAGCCAAGCGGGGACAACTTATACAGAGTTGGTTACCAACTTAGCACTGAATGGCTTGAGTTGGCGGAGGCTTTGCCTCCTCAACGCCCGAAGGGGGAACCATCGTGCCTGCCCTCGCCCTCCTCTCCGCCCTCTTCGTCGTCGGCTTCGAGCAGATGGTCGAAGTGAAGTACGGCGCCACCGGTGTCGTCGGTCTGCTCCTGCTCACCATAGGCATCAAGGCGAAGAGTCCGGCCGTCAGCTCCGTCGGGGCGGTCGTGCTCGCACTTCTCCTGACCGGCCCCGCCATATGAACGACCGGCGCCCCGCAGGAGCCACACCCGGGAGGCGCTCAGCTCGTGAGCACCAGCTCCGAACTGATCGTCTCCCACAGCGCGTTGAACCACAGGTGCGACTGCTCGACGAACGTCGTGTCACGCAGGCCCGCCCCCTGCTCGAAGGCGAACAGCATCGACTGCGTGCCCTCGGCGTCGTACAGCTGAAGCTGCTCGTGGTCGATCTCCTCCTCGCGCCGCCGGAGCGTGTAGTACGCGAAGAGCGCCTCCATGCCGTTGAGCAGGTACAGCTTCACCGGCGGCGTGAACGGCAGCGCACGGAAGGAGACATGCACGTCGATGCCGTGCGAGGCGCGCAGGGCGAGCAGGTTGTGCTGGAGGACCTGGCCCTGGGCGTTGCGCATCGCGAGCCAGCGCTCGTGCAGCCGGTCGGCATCGGCGGGGTCCACCGGCGCCGGGAAGGCGAGGTCGATGTCCCGGGACGGCAGCAGGACCCGGACGTCGACCTTGGCCGGTTTCAGCTGCCCTGCGTGGATCCGGCGCAGCGGCTCGCCGATGGAGAGCGTGAGGGATATCGACGTCAGGCACAGGGCGTCGATCTCGACGTGTGGGGCCGCGAAGGCGGCCGCTATGCGGGGCGCGAGGGCCACGGTGGTGGGCTGCGGCGGGGCTCCCGGGCCGGCCAGCGCCCGGTCCGGGTCGGGCGCCACGGTCGCGGGGCTCCCTTTGGACACGTTGGTGAGCAGCCGCTCCGCCTGCAGGATGCGCAGCGCCTGCCGGACCGCCGCGCGCTCGACACCGAACTCGTCGGCCAGCTGGGCCTGGGTGGGCATGCGCTGGCCCGGCTGCAGCACCCCGGACCTGATCCGGGCGCGCAGCACGTCTGCCACGTCACGGTGTGTCTTCTGGGGCGGGTGTGGCCTCTTCCGCCCATTGACGGAGGCGTGTTCCGGCTCCACAACCAAACACTACAACTTCCCGCCATCTTCTGGCAGTTCAGAAGTAGGTGGTTATGAGACGCTTCCAAGTGGAGATAAGTACAGTGGAGTTGGTCGCCAACTTCAACAACATGGTCATACTTCCCGGAGGTTGGCCACCAGGGTCGAACAGTCCCGAAGGGGGGACCGAATGCCGCTCATCGCCCTCGTCATCGCCGCCCTGGCCATCGGAGTCGAGCAGTTCGTCCAGTGGAAGTTCGGCCCCATGGGCCTCGTCGCCCTCGTCGCGCTGACCATCGGGGTCAAGGCCAAGAACACCATGCTCGGGGGCATCGGAGCGGTGCTCCTCGTCATGCTGCTCGCCCAGAGCGGCTGACGCCCGGGATCCGGCTGGCCGGGCTCCCTTCCGGAGGGGAGCCGGGAGCCCGGTCAGTCTGCACAGTCACAACTGAACAGCGACAACCGAACAGCGGAACATGCACACCGCACAGCCACAACTGAACAACAACCACAACTCAACAGCACGCTACGGATGAGTCCACCCGCCGTCGGCAGAAGGGAGCACTCAGAACAGGTCCGGGCACCAAGGCCGCCTGGACGTGCGCAGCAGGGCGTCGGCCGACCGGGCGGCGCCCGCTCGTGCTTCCTGCACCCGGCCCAGCGTCGCGAGCCGCACCGCCGACTCGTCCCCGAGCCACAGCGCCGCCAGGTCGCCGACGTCCAGAGTGAGGTCGGCGCTCTGTGTGGTCGGCACACAGGACGCACCTGCCGCAGACGCCTCGAGCCGGTACCGTCCGCCCACGAGCCCTCCCGCGTCGACCACCTCCAGCACCAGCGAGCCCTCCCCCTCGTACGTCCGCGCCTGAAGCGCCCGTACGACGTCCAGGATCCGCACCCACAGCCAGTCGGCCTGCGTGGTGACACGGGCGGCACGCGGGTCCGGCAGATAGAGCGGCAGCAGGTCGTCCGGGGCCCGCCAGCCGGTCTTCACCCGGGTGATCCAGTCGATCGAGCAGAGGTAGTGCCACAGGGCGCGCTCGGCGGCCGGGGTCACCGCGATCAGCCAGTTCACGTCGGCGGTGTTGTGCGGCTGCTTGCCGTGCCAGCTGTCGTCGGCCTCGTAGGACACCATGCCCTCGACCTCGCCGGTGGCCGAGCGGTGGACGGCGTAGAAGGGCTCGGTCCAGGACCCGTTGTAGCGCAGGGCGCCGGTGTTGTACCGCCACCACAGCTCTTTGCGGCTGACCGCGCCGGGCTGGGCGCGGCGCAGCCGTTCGTGCAGTTCGGGGCCGAGCTTGCGGATGTCCTCGCCGTCCACGACGTCGATCCGGCCGCCGTCCTCGGGGCCTGACCAGCGGGGGTCGAGGCCGGTGCGGGGCACGTCGATGGTCCACTCGGTCGTCCAGGTGGCCGGTCCGAAACCGTAGCGGCCGTAGATCGGGTACTCGGCGGCGATCAGGGTCGCGACGACGTCCCCGCGTTCCTTCGCCGCCGCCAGGTCCTGGGTCATCATGCGGCTGAGAAGGCCGCGGCGACGGTGCGTGGGGGTGACGGTGACATTGGATATGGCGTCGGCGGGGACGGCGGCGCCGCCCACGGCCGTGAGTTCCTGCGCGAAGGACCGGAACGTCGCGACACACCGCTCGCCGTCGAACGCACCGAGCAGCCTGCCCGGCACGAACTCGTGACGGCGGGCCTGAAGTTGCTCTTCCGTCAGCTTCGGCTCCCGCAGGAAGCCGACGTTCAGGGCGCGATGCCAGTCCTCGAAGTCGGATTCGGTGATCGGGCGTACGGCAAGGTCGTCACGGCTGCTCATGGGGCCACCGTAGGCGTACGCGGGTCGGGGTGTCGCGGGGATTTGACGGCGGGTGGGCGGATCAGAAGACCGCCCGAGAACCGCCCGCTTCTCCCCACCGCGTCACATCAGCAGGTCGTCGACCTGCGCCTCCCCCTCACGGTAGCGGCGGGCGATCTCCGCGCTGCAGCCGTCTGCCGTCCGCTGCAGCCGCTGCCTGCGCCGGGACACCTGCTGCTCGTAGCGCACCAGACGCCCCATCGCGGTGGTCAGCTCCAGGTCCGTCCGTGCATCCAGGGCCGACAGCTCGACCTCGGCGAGCATCTCGGCGGCCAGCCGCCGGTACTCCTCGCTGTGCGGGGTGCCCAGCGTCACATGGCGGGCGGAGGAGCGGTGCCGGGCGGGGGCGTCGGTGAGGATCTCCGAGAGCCGCTCGACGACGGACGCCTCGCCCGCCTCCAGCAGGGACTTCGGCCCGCGTCGGGCCAGCTCCGCGCGCAGGATGTCGATCCGCCCCTGAAGCAGCCGGCGTACGTAACTGAGGTCGGCCTCGTCGCGCTGGGCGTCCCGGCGCAGGATGCGTAGTTCGGGCAGGCTGAGCGCGGTCAGATCGTGCTCGGGCGGATCCGGGGGCAGCTGCGGGCTGTCGGTGCGCTGTACGGGCGGCCGGAGTGACTCTCCGCCTCCCGCGTGGGTCAACGAGACAACCACAGGTGGCTGCCCGGTACTCGGTGTGCTCATGTGCCTCTACCGTCCCCTCAACCGGCTGGGGCAACATCGTGCCACCCCAAGTGGCCCGTATGGGACTTAGTGCCCCCGAACGACCCCAGATGGGGGTTAGGGATCAAAAAGAGTGCTGGTACGGACCATCTGCGAAGCCGGATGGCGCAGACCGGCATGATGGTCGTATGCGTGCAGTGGTGCAGAGGGTGGACGGCGCGAGCGTCGTCGTGGACGGCGAGACCGTCGGGGAGATCATCGGCGAGGGGCTGTGTGTCCTGGTCGGCGTGACCCATGAGGACACCAAGGAGAAGGCGGCCCAGCTCGCTCGCAAGCTCTGGTCGATCCGGATGCTGCACGACGAGAAGTCCTGCAGCGACGTCGACGCTCCGCTGCTCGTGATCAGCCAGTTCACCCTGTACGGCGATGCCCGCAAGGGGCGGCGGCCCACCTGGAACGCGGCGGCGCCCGGCGAGGTGGCCGAGCCGCTGGTCGACGAGGTGGTCGCTCAGTTGCGGGGGCTGGGGGCGACCGTGGCGACGGGGCGGTTCGGGGCGCGGATGCGGGTGTCGTTGACGAACGACGGGCCGTTTACGGTGCTGCTGGAGATGTGAGCCGGCTGGCGTTGCGGCTGGGGTGGGGTGGGGTGCGCAGCCCGGCGCTGCGGGGTGCCGCCCGCGCCCACCCGTGCCGCCCTGGGGGTCCCCCCAGGCCCTTAAGGCACTGGGGGAGGCACGACTGCCCGCGGCTTACTAGGTGCTACGGCTCGACCACGACCTCCTGCGCCGCCGCCGTCGTGTCGGCCACCAGCCGTGCGTCCACCGGGACGTTTCGCTTCACCAGGGCGAGGGCGATCGGGCCCAGTTCGTGGTGGCGTACGGACGTCGTGACGAAACCGATCTTGCGGCCGTCGGGGCCGTCGTCCGCGAGGCGCAGCTCGGTGCCGTGCGTCGGCAGATGCACCTCGCTGCCGTCCAGGTGCAGGAAGACCAGCCGGCGCGGCGGCTTGCCCAGGTTCTGCACCCGGGCGACGGTCTCCTGGCCCCGGTAGCAGCCCTTCTGGAGGTGCACGGCGGTGCCGATCCAGCCCAGCTCGTGCGGGATCGTGCGGTGATCGGTCTCGAAGCCGAGCCGCGGCCGGTGCTGCTCGACGCGCAGCGCCTCGTACGCCAGGATCCCGGCCGGGGGACCGGCCTTCTCGGCGTACGACTCGAGGTCCGCGCGCGGCAGGAACAGATCACGCCCGTACGCCGTCTCCCGTACGACGGTGCCCTCCGGCACCTCGGCGATCGAACCGGCCGGCAGGTGCAGGACCGCGAAGTCGGCCGTCCGGTCGGCGACCTCCACCCGGTAGAAGAACTTCATCGACTCCAGGTATGCGATCAGTGCGTCCTGGGTGCCGGGTTCGATGTGCGCCCAGACGGTCTCGCCGTCGTCGACGAGATACAGCGCGTGCTCGATGTGGCCGTGCGCGGACAGGATCAGTGCCTCGGTGGCCTCGCCCACGGGCAGGTCGCTGACGTGCTGGGTGAGCAGCAGATGCAGCCAGCTCAACCGGTCCTCGCCGGACACGGCGACGACTCCGCGATGCGAGAGGTCGACGAAGCCGGTGCCGCCGGCGAGGGCACGCTGCTCGCGGAACAGGTCGCCGTAGTGGGCGGCGACGCCTTCGTCCACACCCTCGGCGGGGACGGCGCCGGGCAGGGACAGCAGGGGGCTCTTCATACGCCCAAGCCTACGACTCGGTAGGTGAACTCCTCGCAGCCGAGCAGTCCTTGCACCGGCCGAAGATCGCGAAGTGCTTCATATCGGTGTCGAAGCCGAAGCGCTCCCGCAGCTTGGCGGTGAAATCGGCGGCGATCTCCACATCGGCCTCGATGACGTTCGTGCAGTCGCGGCAGACGAGGTGGAGATGGTGATGCCGGTCGGCCAGGTGATAGGTGGGCGCGCCGTGCCCGAGGTGCGCGTGGCTGACCAGCCCGAGCTCCTCCAGCAGCTCCAGCGTCCGGTAGACCGTGGAAATGTTGACCCCCGACGCCGTCTTCCGTACTTCCACGAGGATGTCGTCGGGTGTCGCGTGTTCCAGGTGGTCCACGGCTTCGAGCACGAGCTGCCGCTGCGGCGTCAGCCGGTAGCCGCGCTGCCTGAGGTCACTCTTCCAGTCGGTGCTCACCACACTGGAAGTCTAGAGCCAGATGAGGAAAGGCCTACCTGAAGAAGGCGATGCCGTCGTCCGGCATATCGTCCGGCAGGGCCTTCGCCCAGCGCTCCACGTCCTCCGGGGTGACGACCTTCTTCAGCTGGGCCGACATGTACGGCCGCAGCTCGACCTCGGGCGTCTGCTTCTCGCCGACCCACATCAGGTCGCTCTTGACGTAGCCGTACAGCCGCTTGCCGCCGCTGTAGGGGCGGGAGGCCGCGGTGCGTGCGACCGCGTCCGTGACCAGGTCGATCTGCGGCTTCTGGTCGGCCAGCTCGCCGTACCAGATCTCGATGACGCCGTCGTCGCGGGTCATCGTGACCTCGACCTTGCGGTCGGCGTCGATCCGCCAGAAGCCGTGCTCGGACTCCAGCGGCCTGACCTTGTTGCCCTCCTGGTCCAGCACCCAGGTGTGGGACTGGTACTCGAGGAAGTCCCGGCCGTCGTGCGTGAAGGTGACCTCCTGCCCGAAGTTGCACTTCTCGGCACCGGGGAAGTCGTGCACACCCGCGCCCGCCCAGTTGCCGAGCAGGAAGGCAAGCGGGACGAGGTCCTTGTGGAGGTCGGACGGGATCTCGATCATGATCAGCTCAGAAGTCTCGTACGTCGGTGATGGCTATGGCGATGGTCAGCGCTGGCCCTGGTACAGCTTCTTCACGGCCAGGCCGGTGAAGGCGAGGACGCCGACGCAGACCAGGACCAGAAGGACTTCGAAGAAGACGATCACGGGATGCTCCTTGGTGAGCGGAGGTGCGTGGTGCACGGGGCCGGGCCCCAGCTTACGCGGGTGGGGCCCGGCGCTCCTTGTGAGGTACGCCCTCAACCGAGCAGCTGGCTCTGCAGGACGACCGTCTGCTGGAAGGGAACGGCCGCCACGCCGCCCTTTCCGGACTGCAGGATCACCGCGTAGACGTCACCCGCGGTGAGGTAGGCCTGGCGGACCTGCTCGGCGCCGTAGGGCTTGGGCTCGAAGTAGGCGGTGCGCTCGATCCCGGCGACGGCGGCGGCCTCCGGGAACTTCTCGTCGTAGGTGGCGTCGTGCGTCGCGTCGGGGGCGCCCTTCAGCGGGTACGTCGGGGTGGTGAACGCGACGGCGTCGCTCGCGATCTCCGCCTCCACCATCTGGGCCGTGCCGAACTGGAGCAGGTAGATCCGGGTCCGGGTGCCGTCCGGCGTGGTCCAGCCGCGGGCGGCGATGTGCCGCAGGCCGGTGTCGACCAGCTTCTGCCGCAGCTCCTCGCGGTCCTCCTTGTTCGCGTACTCGGCCAGGTAGTCCTTCGTCGCCAGCCAGCCGTCCGAGCCGCGCAGCGCCTTGTCCTCCGTCGCCCCGGCGGGACCGGGCAGTACGAGGGCCCGCAGATCGGCGTGGTGCGTGCCGGCCGTGTTGCCGTCGGCGAAGGGCCCGGGGCTGCCGGAGGGCAGCGGCGGCCGGGTCAGCTTGGGGTAGGCCCAGCGCCCGTCCGACTCGGTGGCGAGGCCCGGGACGTCCGTGCGCTCCATGCCCGCGATCCCGTACGCCGTGGCCGTGCCGACGGCCGCGAACACGGCCACGGCGGCGGTCCAGCGCCCTATGGCACGCAGGACGCGGCGGTCCCGGGGCGCGGGGGCCGGGGCGGGTGCCGGGGCCTCGGGGGGCTGCACGGGCTCGGTGAGTGCCTCGGGCTGAGTGGTCTGGTCGCTCATATCGCCTTTCCCGGCTCGGCGATCCGGTCGAGTTGGGTGCGCAGGAGCGCGGCGACTCCGTCGCTGTCGAGCGTGGCGGCGCCGTACGCGGTGGCCGTGACCAAGACGTCGCCGACATGGCCTGAGCAGTACATCCTGACGAGGTCCTCCTCGTCGCCCTCGGCCCCCAGGAAGCACTCGGCGTCCTTGTGCCCCTTGATCTTCGGGCCCTTTCGGCCCGCGCCGAAGAGCCTCCGCTGGGACTCCGAGGCGTCGCGGACTGCGGCCCTGTCCCCCATCTGCGCCAGCACGATGTTCACCGAGTAGATCTCCTCGTTCCACAGGCCCGGCATCGCATCCCCGCTGAAGTAGCTGCGCATCGCCATGCCCTTGGTGTGCTGCCGGTCGATGTACTTCTCCAGCTCCTTGCGCACAGTGCGGGGCAGGCCACGCAGGGACTCCTTGCGCAGCGCCGTGGCCTGCGCGCCGCTGAGCTGTACGTCGGAGCCGAACCGCCCGAGGTCGGGTCCTCGGACCCAGCCGTCGCCGTATGGCACGAGCACGGCGGCGAGCCCCGTGGGGGTCGGCGCCTTCTTGTCCTCGGCAGTGGCCTTCGGGAACTTCCAGCGCGGGGCACCCGCGTCCCGGTCGGCGTCCTTCACGGTCACGACGGTCGCGCCCACGCCTGCGATCAGCGCCCCGGCGAGCAGCACGGAGCCGACGACTGCCGCGATACGCCCGCGCCGCGCGGGCTTGCGCACCGGAGCCTCGGGCTGCGTCTCCGCCGGCTGCTCCGGTGATTCGGTTTCACTCACAGCCGCTCCATCTGCCGCTCGGCCAGATCCATGATCGTCTTCTTGGCGATCGGCCGGTTGCCCCAGACCCCGATCTCCATCACGATGTCCCCGCGCCAGGCATGCGCCTCGGCGCTGTACAGCGACTCGTATCCCGGGAACGTCTCCGGCTGATTGTGGACGTACACCATGCCGTCCCCGGTGCCGGGGACGGCCCAGCTGTCGGTTGCGGGCTCGTGCTCCGCCCACTCCTGGTGGTTGCGGCTGGCGTCGAGGGCGGCCAGGGAGTCTTCCTGTCGGTACTGCACCAGGCGGATCTCCACGCTGTACGAGCTGCCGACGTCCCAGCTGGCGACAGCCGCCCTGCGGAACTCGTCCGTGACGAGAGAGCTGAACTTGTCGCCCGGCTCCGTGAAGTAGTCGGCATAGGCGGCGATGTCCACCCAGCCGTCCGACAAGGCCACCCAGTCCGCTTCCTTCGCCCCCGCCGGCTTCTTCAGCAACAGCTTGCGCAGGTCGCCGTCGGTGCGGAGCTTGCCGTCCCGCTCGGCCGAAAGCGGCTCGGGCGCCGGGCCTTTCACCTGCGTCAGCACCGGCTGGGACAGCGGCGGCAGCCTCGTCGGCTCGCGGTCGACCTGGACGAGGTAACCCGCGCAGGTGCCGGCGACCAGGCCGAGCGCGGCGGCACCGGTGAGGAGCAGGGCAGTGCGCCCGCGCCGCCGCGGCCGGGGTGGCTTTTCGGGATCTTCCAAGACGTCCCCCCACAGAACGTGAAGCGTGGATTCCGTATCCGCGCGCACAGGGGACTCACGGCCCGCGCAGGGAGTTGCATCCGCGTTGATTACGATTCGGCCATGGCGAAGAAGCTCGTGATCAAGGTGACGGCGGGGGCCGATGCCCCCGAACGCTGCTCGCAGGCGTTCACGGTGGCGGCGGTGGCCGTCGCGAGTGGGGTCGACGTCTCCGTATGGCTGACCGGCGAGTCCGCGTGGTTCGCCCTGCCGGGCCGCGCGGCCGAGTTCGAGCTGCCGCACGCGGCGCCGCTGCCCGAGCTGATCGAGTCGGTCCTGGTGGGCGGCCGGCTGACGCTGTGCACCCAGTGCGCGGCCCGCCGCGACATCACGGAGAAGGACGTCATCGAGGGCGTGCGGATCGCAGGTGCGCAGGTGTTCGTGCAGGAGTCCCTCGCGGAGGACACCCAGGCGCTGGTCTACTGACCGGTCTCGGTCCACAGGCAGAAGGGGTGCCCCGCCGGGTCGAACAGCACCCGTACGTCGTCCTGCGGCTGGTACGCCGCAAGCGTGGCCCCCTCGGCCACGGCGCGCCGCGTCTCGCCCTCCAGGTCGTCGACCTCGATGTCCAGGTGAAGCATCATCTGCTGGTCGCCGGGGTTCCTGGTGGGCCAGAGGGGCCGTACGTACTCGGGTTCGGTCTCGAAGGCCAGGGCCAGGCCCTCGGTGCCGGGCGGCGGGCCGATGAGCAGCCAGTCGGGCTCCTCGGCACGCACCTCGTAGCCGAGCAGCCGCAGATAGAAGCCGGCGAGTTCATGCGCGTCGTGCGCGTCGAGCACCACGGTGGACAGCCTCGTAGGCGACATGCACGTCTTCCTACCGCGGCCGCTTCTTGCCGTCCAGCTCGTCCCACCACTCGTCCGACTGCGGGTCCCCGGACGGGTCGTCCCACCAGCGGTCCTCCGGACCCCGGCGGTTGGCGATCATCGCGGCGACGGGCGGGATGACCATGGCGACCACGCACATGGCCACGGCGGCCGCCGTCGACCACAGGCGCACCACACCCCACGCCAGGACGAAGAGCGTGAGGCACGTTCCCATCATGGCGAAGTAGACGTGACGCCGCCGTGCGTACATGACTCCAGGGTAGGCCCGTAACACGCCGAAGGGCCGCGGCCCAGGCGTCCAACCCGGGGGCCGCGGCCCTTCGTCGTACGGGTGCCGTCAGACCGTAATCGCGACCTCCGCCAGGCCGCCCTGCTGGGCGACGACCGTGCGGTCGGCGGTGGCGCCGGGGACGAGGGCGCGGACGGTCCAGGTGCCCTCGGCCGCGTAGAAGCGGAACTGGCCCGTCGCGGAGGTGGGGACCTCCGCCGTGAACTCGCCGGTCGAGTCCAGGAGGCGGACGTAGCCGGTCACCGGCTCACCGTCACGCGTCACCTGGCCCTGGATGGTGGTCTCACCGGGCTTGATCGTCGAGGCGTCGGGGCCGCCGGCCTTCGCTCCACACATGTCGTTTCTCCTGAAGAGGTCCAGAAAGGCCTGGAAAGGTCGGTCGGGGTTGGTTACTTGCCGGCGCCGAGCTCGATCGGCACGCCGACGAGGGAGCCGTACTCGGTCCAGGAACCGTCGTAGTTCTTGACGTTCTGCACGCCGAGCAGCTCGTGCAGTACGAACCAGGTGAGGGCCGAGCGCTCACCGATACGGCAGTAGGCGATGGTGTCCTTGGCGAGGTCCACCTGCTCGTCGGCGTAGAGCTCCTTGAGCTCCTCGTCCGACTTGAAGGTGCCGTCGTCGTTGGCGTTCTTCGACCACGGGATGTTGCGGGCGGTCGGGACGTGACCGGGACGCTGCGACTGCTCCTGCGGCAGGTGCGCCGGGGCGAGCAGCTTGCCGGAGAACTCGTCGGGCGAGCGGACGTCGACCAGGTTCTGCGAACCGATGGCGGCGACCACGTCGTCACGGAAGGCGCGGATGGAGGTGTCCTGCGGCTTGGCCTTGTAGGTGGTGGCCGGACGCTCCGGCACCTCCTCGACCAGCTCGCGGGCGTCCAGCTCCCACTTCTTGCGGCCGCCGTCGAGCAGCTTGACGTTCTCGTGGCCGTAGAGCTTGAAGTACCAGTAGGCGTACGAGGCGAACCAGTTGTTGTTGCCGCCGTAGAGGATCACCAGCGTGTCGTTGCCGATGCCCTTCGCCGAGAGGAGCTTCTCGAAGCCCTCCTGGTCGATGAAGTCGCGGCGGACCGGGTCCTGGAGGTCCTTGGTCCAGTCGATCCGGATGGCGCCTCGGATGTGGTTCTTCTCGTAGGCGGTGGTGTCCTCGTCGACCTCGACAATGGCGATGTTCGGGTCGTCCAGGTGCTCCTGCAGCCAGTCGGCGTCTACCAGGACGTCGCTGCGGCTCATGCTCTTTCTCCTCCGGGGCAGTTGCGGCGGGGCGTGCGAGTGCGAGGGTGCGCTGATGCCGGGGCCGGCGCGGCGCACGGATGCCCTGAATCAGGGCAGGGGAACGCGGAAGTCGGGGCTTCCGCTCAGAAGGTGCGACAGAGCATGGCGGCAACGCGGCACAGGTCTACTGCCCGCCGCTTCGTGAGATCCGCCTGTCGCTTCATGGCGTCGAGCTTAGGGACGGTCGGGCGGGCATGTCACCGGTGTGTCGTATCGTGAGACGGGATCGTCCGACATACGAGAACGAAGAAGCGCCCGGAGCGCCGTGGCACGGCTCCCGGGCGCTTGTGCACGCCGCCACATCTGCGGTGCGGACGGGTCGTCTCGCCTGTCGGACAGCCGGACGCCGTCCGGGCTGGTCCTACCCGGCCAGCTGCACGTTCGAACCCTGCACCGAGATCTCCACCCCGTTCGGCGCCGCCTCGACCTTGTCGAGCTGGATGCCGCCGGGAAGGTCGTCGATGGCCTGCTGGAAGTCGGTGATCTCGCGGACCGAGTCCTCGGCGAGGTCGAGGCCCGCCAGGTCCGGCAGCGAGTCGGTGCGCACCTCGACGGTGTCGCCCTTGACGCTGACGGTGCTGAGCACGGACATCTCCCTGGTGCCGATGACGGGGGCCTCGACCTCCAGCCCGACCTTGATCTTGCCGTTGCCGCCGTCGGAGAGGCTCACCACGCGGGCGGTGACGCCGGGAGCGACCTCCGTGGGCTCGGACTTGGCAGCCTTGAGCAGCTCGTCGTAGGCGATGGTCGCCGTGCCGGTGGCGGAGGCGGCCGTGGCGGAGCTGTAGTCGCCGGAGAACTCGACGCCCTTCATGTTCGCCGTCAGGTCGTCGATGCGGATCCGCTCACCGTCGCCCGCGGCCGCCTCGTAGTCCTTGATGCCGACCTCGACGTCGTCCAGCGTGCTGCCGGCGAGCTGGGTGAGGAACGGGAAGCCGTTGATGGACACATCCGGGGTGGCGGCCAGGTTCTCGGTGGTCTTCAGCCGGTCCGCGACCTCGCCCTCGGCGAAGTTCACGGCGAGGCGGTCGGCTGCCACGAACAGGCCGCCGAGGACCACGACGACGATCAGAAGTATTCGCAGCGCGCGCATGTTCCCCCACCTCGTCGGTCTTCAGGTCGAGGGGTCACGGTAACCCGGCCGGGAAGGCCCACCGCGGAATTGTCGATCACCTGTGACAACAGGCCCTAGACCCAATGCCGTTGCTTTAGGTCACGGGCGTAGGCTGCCCAGTGGTGGTCCCCGGGGGGGTGGTTCGGGTGTCTGCGAGCGTGTCTGAGTTATCAGGT
>NZ_JBHWJT010000014.1:0-72195 GCF_042731325.1 Streptomyces sp. NPDC059866
ACGCCCGGTTACATTCCGAACCCGGAAGCTAAGCCTTACAGCGCCGATGGTACTGCAGGGGGGACCCTGTGGGAGAGTAGGACACCGCCGAACAAATCTTGAGTGGGTTGGACCCGGAACTTCCGTTCCGGGTCCAACCCTTTTTTGTTCTGTGTCACTTGAAGTTCACGTTGCGCAACCACGATCCGCAGCATGGGTACTGCTGCAATGCTCAGGGCCGCCGGCATCGGAGTCGGTGACGAGGTCATCGTGCCGGCCTTCGGGAACGTCGAGGTCTCGGAAGCCGTGGCTCTGGCCGGTGCGCTCCCGGTGTTCGCGGACATCGATCCGGTGTCGTACTGCCTGGACCCGTCGGCTGTCGAAGCGGCCGTAACTCCGCGTACCGCGGGGGTCGTTGCCGTACACCGCTTCGGTCGGCCGGCGGATGTGACGCGGCTGCACCGTGTTGGGCAGCGGCACGGGATTCTGGTTCTGGAGCAGGGGGAGTCCGAGTCGCCGTACGACGAGGTGGCTCAGCGACGGCAGAGGGCCGCTTATCTCGATGCCAAGTTGAAGGGTGTGTACACCCCTGATGGCGGTGTCGGGCACACCTATCAGCAGTACGTCGTGCGGGTGCCCGGGAACGGGCGGCCGGACCGGGACGCCTTCGCGCGGGCCGTGCGGGCCAGGGGCGTTGAGTGCCGGGTTCCGGTGAAAACTCCGGTGCACCGGCTGCCCGGCTTCCGGCAGTGCGTGTCCTTGCCGGAGACCGAGCGGGCGGCGGCAGAAACGCTTGCGCTGCCTGTGGAAGGGGCTTTGACGAAGCGGGACATGCAGCGGATCGTGTCCGCGTGCAATGCCCTGGGTGGCCTGTTGCAGCCGGCCCTCTGACCGGTCTTGTCCCGGGCGGTCGTGGTTGGGAGCACAGGCCTGTTCGGGGTATGATCTATTCCGTTGCCGCGAGGGAAACCTCGGCAAGGTGACCGGCCCCTATAGCTCAGTCGGCAGAGCGTCTCCATGGTAAGGAGAAGGTCAACGGTTCGATTCCGTTTGGGGGCTCCACTACAAAAGGCCTCCGCCCTTTCGGGCGGGGGCCTTTTGGTTGTTCGGGCGTTGTTTCAGGCGCTGTTCGGTCAGGCGCCGTTCAGGCCGTTGTGGAGGCCCGGCACGCGCATGGCCAGGATCGCCATGTCGTCGGAGGGGGCGTCCGTGGCGAAGCGTTCCACGGCGCGCATGACGCGGGCCGCCACCGCGCCCGCCGTGAGGCCGGTGCAGGTGGTGAGGACGTCGGCGAGGCCGTCGTCGCCCAGCATGCGGGTGCCCTCGCGTCGTTCGGTGACGCCGTCCGTGACGCAGAGCAGGACGTCGCCGGGGTCGAGAATGACGGTCTGCTCGTAGAGGTCCAGGTCCTCCAGGACGCCGAGGAGCGGTTGGGGCTCGGCCGCGGTCTCGACCGTGCCGTCCTGGCGCAGGCGGAGCGGCAGCGGGTGTCCGGCGCACACCACCTTCAGCTCCGCGCTGCCGTCCTCCTGCGGGCGCATCTCGCCGTACAGGAGCGTCAGGAAGCGGCTGCGGGCGCCCTCGTCGAGGATCGCGGAGTTGAGGCGTTGCAGGACCGCCGGGCCGCTGAGGCCCTCGCGGGCCAGCAACCTCAGCGCATGGCGGGCCAGGCCCGTGACCGCCGCCGCGTTGGGGCCCGTACCGCAGACGTCGCCGATGGCGAAGCCGTAGGCACCGTCGCGGATGGGGAACAGGTCGTAGAAGTCGCCGCCGACCTCGTTGCCCTCGCCGGCCGCGCGGTAGATGACCTCGACCTCCACGCCACCGATCTCGGGGAGCTCGGGCGGCAGGAGGCTGCGCTGGAGGGACTGGCTGATGGCCACGCGCTCCGAGTAGAGACGGGCGTTGTCCAGGGCCAGGGCGGCTCTGCGGGACAGGTCCTCGGCCAGTTCCAGGATCTCCTGGCGGAAGTGTTCGTTGGTCGGCTTGCCCAGTGTCAACATGCCGATGACGCGGTTGCGGGCCACCAGGGGGAGGACGACCGTCTCGCCGCCCACGGCCGCGGCCGTTGCCAGGGTCGGACCGATTCCCCCGCTGACCGTGGCTGGTTCACCGAGGCCCAGGCTGCGCATGGACGTGCGCAGCGCCGCCTGGTGGGCGGCTTCCGCCGGGGCCGACCAGACGCGGGCGCCCGGGGTGGGGACCGGGTCGGGCGGGGCGATCTTCGACAGGAGGGACTTGATGCCGTCGATGAGTTCCTCGTCCTCATGCAGGACGTACGACAGATACGGCTCCGAGGCCTGGTCGGCGATCGTGTAGACGGCGCACCAGGTGGCCAGCGTCGGGACCGTCATCTGGGCCATGAGGGCCAGTGTCTGGTCGCGGTCCAGGGTGCCGGCCAGGAGGTCGGAGGCCTCGACGAGGAAGCTGAGGGAGCCGCGGCGCAGGCGTTCGAGTTCACCCAGACGGGCGGATTCGACGGCCAGGGCGATACGGTCGGCGGCGAACTGGAGGCGCAGGGCCTCCTCGTTGGAGTATCTGCCGGGCGCCTCCGCGGCGACGCCGAGGGAGCCGGTGAGGCGGCCCTCGACCTTCAGCGGGACCGTGACCACCGAGCGCATGCCGGTGCCGTTCAGCAGCGGTACCGCACCGGAGACCGCCGTGAGGTCGTCATGGACGGCCGGCATGCGGGCGGAGCCGTAGCGGCCGGGGCCCGCCTCGACGGGGACGCGGGCGAAGCGCTGGCGGGCGGAGGGCAGGCCTGTGGAGGCGCGGACCTCCAACTCCGTTTCGTCGTCGGTGGCGAGGAGCAGGAACGCGGAGTCGCCGTCGAGCATGTCGCGGGCGCGTTCCACCGTGCGCTGGAGGAGGCCGTCGAGGTCGTCCGGGGCGGGGGAGCCGATGAACACCTCGAAGGGGTCGGTGTTCTGGCCCTCCGAGGAGGTGTTCGTGTCGGATGCCGGCAGGCGCATCGGCGTCTGCAGGACGGCGCGTTCGTGGTCCCGTACGAGGAGGCAGACCGTGGAGGGCTCGCCGGCCGTGTCGCGGACGCGGAGGTGGGAGGCGTAGACGGGAATCACTCGCCCGTTCGCGTTGCGGATGCCGTAACTGCCTTCCCAACGGGAGAGTTGGAGGGCCTCCACGATGCCCGTGCTGGTGCCGGGCGTGTGCGGCCAGGCCGCGAGGTCGGTGAGGGGTTTTCCGGTGACCTGTTCCGCCTGGTAGCCGAACAGCTCCTCGGCGTCGTCGTTCCAGGCCGAGATGGAGCCGTTCCGGTCGATCTGGATGACCGCCACACGGACGCGGCCGTCGGCCAGCGGGAGCAGGTCGGCCGGGAGGGACGGGCCGGCGGTGCGGGTGCCCACCGCGCGCTCGGGGAGGTCGAGTTGGAACCAGACCTGTTTGTGCGTCGGGGTGTACTCGACGCCCCAGCGGCTGGCCAGGGCCGCGCACAGCTGGAGGCCGCGGCCGCCCTCGCGGTCGGGGCTGCCCATGTTGACGGCCGAGCCCTGGAGCGGGACTTCGCGTTCGGGGTAGTGGTCGGCGACCTCGATGCGTACGCCGCCGTCGGTGCGCAGACACAGGACGTCCGCGGTCGTACCGGCGTGCACGACGGCGTTGGTGACCAGCTCGCTGGTGAGGACCACCGCGTCGTCCACGATGTCGGCGTAGCCCCAGCCCTGGAGTGTGTCGCGGACGAAGGAGCGGGCGGAGGCGACCGAGCGCCCGACGGGCTCGAAGCTGGCGGCCGCGCGCGCGGTGATCACAGAACTCCTCGACCTGCTTTCTACGTGCTGGGCCCCGTGGTCGACCGGCTCCCGTCGCGTTTGTGACGGCAGGCCGCTCGTCGGCCGGGGGTCCGGGGGCTGTCCCCCGGGAATCAGTCCGGTGGTCATGTGTGCGGCCGCCCCTCCGATGCCCGCTCGTTCTCGTGCCACCGCCCAGGCCGGACGGACCGGCGCGGCTGGACAGCCGCATGCAAGGTTACTTACCTTCGCCATCCATGCGTGTGCCGGTCTGCAGTGTTTCCGTCCGGAGGGTGTGCGGACGATGTGCGAAGCTGCCGAACTGTTATGGCCTGGTTCGGCAGGGGTGAAACACTGGGCAGGCTTCTGGTGGAGGTCCTGGCAGGCCGAGAGTGTGTTCCGCGTATGGCGGGCAGCAGCCCTGGGTGCGGCCGGTACCCCCTGGTGGTGATGGCGGCCCGGTAGCGCCGGGCCGGGATACGCAGTAGTAACCGGTACGCCGAGCAGCAGTACCCGAGCACAGCAGTAACGGTCGATCCCTGCGGGAGGGACACAGTGGAGTCTGGCGCAGCGACGCGGGGCACTAAGCCGCGTGCAAAGGGCGGACAGTCCCCGAGCAACCGGAACGGGACCACCGAGGTGGACACGGCTGCCCTGAACCGGCTGCTCGCGGCGCTTGTGTCGATGCGGGACGGAAACTTCCGCAAGCGGCTCACGGTGTCCGGGGACGGCGTGATGGCGGAGATCGCGGCCGTGTTCAACGAGGTGGCCGACCGCAATCTGCACCTGACGGGTGAGCTGTCGCGCGTACGCCGCGTGGTGGGACGTGAGGGCAAGCTCACGGAGCGGCTGGAGACGGGCGCCTGCGAGGGGTCCTGGGCGGCCGCCATCGACGCCTCGAACGCCCTGGTCGACGATCTCGTATGGCCGGTGTCCGAGGTCAGCCGGGTGCTGTCCGCGGTGGCGGACGGTGATCTGCTGCCCCGGATGGAGTTGCGGACGCAGGCGCCCGACGGGAGCGGGCACCCGCTGCGCGGGGAGTTCCTCAAGGTCGGGCGGACGGTCAACAACCTGGTCGACCAGCTGTCGACGTTCACCGACGAGGTCACACGGGTGGCCAGTGAGGTGGGCACCGAGGGAAAGCTGGGCGGGCAGGCCCAGGTGCGCGGGATGTCGGGTTCGTGGAAGGACCTGACGGAGTCCGTCAACACGATGGCGTACCGGCTGACCGCTCAGGTGCGGGACATCGCGCTGGTGACGACGGCGGTCGCCAAGGGCGATCTGTCCCGGAAGGTCACGGTTCACGTGGCCGGCGAGATGCTGGAGCTGAAGGAAACCGTCAACACGATGGTGGACCAGCTCTCCGCGTTCTCCTCCGAGGTGACCCGGGTCGCCCGAGAGGTGGGGACCGAGGGCGAGCTGGGCGGTCAGGCGCAGGTGCCCGGCGTGGCCGGTGTGTGGAAGGAGCTCACCGACTCCGTCAACACGATGGCCGGGAACCTCACCGCGCAGGTGCGCGGTATCGCGGAGGTGACGACCGCGGTCGCCAGCGGTGATCTGTCGCGCAAGGTGACGGTGCAGGCGCGGGGTGAGGTCGCGCAGCTCGCCGAGACGATCAACCAGATGACCGAGACGCTGCGGATCTTCGCCGACGAGGTCACGCGCGTGGCCAACGAGGTCGGTGCAGAGGGACGGCTCGGCGGGCAGGCGAACGTGCCGGGTGCGGCGGGGACGTGGAAGGACCTGACGGACTCCGTCAACACGGTGTTCCGGAACCTGACGACCCAGGTGCGGGACATCGCCGCGGTGACGACGGCGGTGGCCAACGGTGATCTGTCGCAGAAGGTCACCGTGGACGTGGCCGGCGAGATGCTGGAGCTGAAGAACACCGTCAACGGGATGGTGGACCAGCTGTCGGCCTTCGGTTCCGAGGTCACGCGGGTGGCGCGGGAGATCGGTGACGAGGGTGAGCTGGGCGGTCAGGCGCAGGTGCCGGGCGCGGCGGGGACGTGGAAGGACCTGACGGACTCCGTCAACACGGCGTTCCGGAATCTCACCGGACAGGTGA
The DNA here is from genome assembly GCF_042731325.1 of Streptomyces sp. NPDC059866. Classification (NCBI taxonomy): domain Bacteria; kingdom Bacillati; phylum Actinomycetota; class Actinomycetes; order Kitasatosporales; family Streptomycetaceae; genus Streptomyces; species Streptomyces sp. NPDC059866. Next base: position 5,794 of record NZ_JBHWJT010000014.1, read on the forward strand.
GGAACATCGCCCAGGTGACGACGGCGGTGGCCAACGGTGATCTGTCCCAGAAGGTCACCGTGGACGTCTCCGGCGAGATGCTGCAGCTGAAGAACACCGTGAACACGATGGTGGACCAGCTGTCGTCGTTCGCCGACCAGGTCACGACCATGGCCCGGGAGGTGGGCACCGAGGGGCGGCTCGGCGGGCAGGCGCGCGTGGAGGGCGTCTCCGGTACGTGGAAGGAGCTCACCGACGCCGTCAACTCCATCACCGGCAACCTGACCGCCCAGGTGCGACAGATCGCCCAGGTGACGACTGCGGTGGCGCGTGGCGACCTGTCGCAGAAGATCACCATGGATGTGCGCGGGGAGATCCTGGAGCTGAAGAACACCGTCAACACGATGGTGGACCAGCTGTCGTCCTTCGCCGACCAGGTGACCCGGGTGGCCCGCGAGGTGGGTACGGAGGGCCGGCTCGGCGGTCAGGCGCAGGTGCCCGGCGTGGCCGGTGTGTGGCGGGACCTGACGGACTCCGTGAACGGCATGGCCGGCAATCTGACCGCTCAGATGCGGCAGATCGCGCAGGTCGCAACGGCGGTGGCGCGGGGTGATCTGTCGCAGAAGATCACCGTGGACGCGCGTGGCGAGATTCTGGAGTTGAAGAACACCCTCAACACGATGGTGGACCAGCTGTCGTCCTTCGCCGAGGAGGTCACCCGCGTCGCCCGCGAGGTGGGCACCGAGGGGAAGCTGGGCGGTCAGGCCGAGGTGCAGGGCGTGTCCGGCACCTGGAAGGACCTCACCCAGTCCGTGAACTTCATGGCGAACAACCTCACCGTGCAGGTGCGCAGCATCGCCGACGTCACGACCGCGGTCGCCAAGGGTGACCTGTCGAAGAAGATCACCGTCGACGCCAAGGGCGAGATCCTCGAGCTCGTCACCACCGTCAACACGATGGTCGACCAGCTGTCGTCCTTCGCCGACCAGGTGACCCGGGTGGCCCGCGAGGTGGGCACCGAGGGCATCCTGGGCGGCCAGGCTCATGTGCCGGGTGTCACGGGCATCTGGAAGGACCTCAGCGACAACGTCAACCTGATGGCCAAGAACCTCACCGTTCAGGTGAGGAACATCTCCCAGGTCGCGGCGGCCGTCGCCAACGGTGACCTGACGCGGACGGTGACGATCGAGGCGCGCGGTGAGGTCGCTCAGCTCGCCGACACCTTCAACACCATGGTGAAGACCCTGAGCTCGTTCGCCGACCAGGTCACCAAGGTGGCCCGCGAGGTGGGTACGGACGGCATCCTGGGCGGGCAGGCGCACGTGCCGGGCGTGGCGGGCACCTGGAAGGACCTCACCGAGTCCGTGAACCAGATGGCGTCCAACCTGACCGGGCAGGTGCGCAACATCGCCATGGTCACCACGGCCATCGCCAAGGGTGACCTCACGAAGAAGATCGACATCGACGCGCGCGGTGAGATCCTCGAGCTGAAGACGACCATCAACACGATGGTCGACCAGCTGTCCTCGTTCGCCGAGGAGGTCACCCGCGTCGCCCGTGAGGTGGGTACGGAGGGCCAGCTGGGCGGCCAGGCACGCGTGCGTGATGTCGACGGCACCTGGCGTGACCTCACCGAGTCCGTGAACGAGATGGCCGGGAACCTGACCCGGCAGGTGCGTGCCATCGCGCGCGTGGCGACCGCGGTGACCCGTGGCGACCTGAACCTGAAGATCGACGTGGACGCCTCCGGCGAGATCCAGGAACTTCAGGACTACATCAACAAGATGATCGCCAACCTGCGCGACACCACGATCGCCAACAAGGAGCAGGACTGGCTCAAGGGCAACCTCGCCCGTATCTCCGCGCTGATGCAGGGCCGCCGTGATCTGGAGGACGTGGCCTCACTGATCATGAGCGAGCTGACGCCGGTGGTCTCCGCGCAGCACGGCGCGTTCTTCGTCGCGATGCCGCTCGGCGACGGTGCCGGCAAGGACGACCAGTTCGAACTGCGCATGCTGGGCTCGTACGGCTACTCGATGGGATCCATGCCGACGTCGTTCCGGCCGGGGGAGGCGCTGGTCGGCACGGCCGCGGAGGAGAAGCGCACGATCCTTGTCGAGAACGCCCCCAGTGGCTATCTGAAGATCTCCTCCGGGCTCGGCGAGGCGCCGCCCGCGCAGGTGATCGTGCTGCCGGTGCTGTTCGAGGGCAAGGTGCTCGGCGTCATCGAACTGGCGTCGTTCACACCGTTCACGCAGATCCAGAAGGACTTCCTCAACCAGATCGCCGAGATGATCGCGACCAGCGTCAACACGATCTCCGTCAACACCAAGACGGAGGTGCTGCTGAAGCAGTCGCAGGAGCTGACCGAGCAACTGCGTGAGCGGTCCGCCGAGTTGGAGAACCGGCAGAAGGCCCTCCAGGCGTCCAACGCCGAGCTGGAGGAGAAGGCCGAGCTGCTCGCCCGGCAGAACCGCGACATCGAGGTGAAGAACACCGAGATCGAGGAGGCGCGGCAGGTCCTGGAGGAGCGCGCCGAGCAACTCGCGGTCTCCATGCGCTACAAGAGCGAGTTCCTCGCCAACATGTCGCACGAGCTGCGTACGCCCCTGAACTCGCTGCTGATCCTGGCCAAGCTGCTCGCCGACAACGCGGACGGCAACCTCACCCCGAAGCAGGTCGAGTTCGCCGAGACGATCCACGGGGCGGGCTCCGACCTGCTTCAGCTGATCAACGACATCCTCGACCTGTCGAAGGTCGAGGCGGGCAAGATGGACGTCTCCCCGACGCGGATCGCGCTCGTCCAGCTCGTCGACTACGTGGAGGCCACGTTCCGGCCGCTGACCGCGGAGAAGGGCCTGGACCTGTCCGTACGGGTGTCGCCCGAGCTGCCCGCCACGCTGCACACCGACGAGCAGCGGCTGCTGCAGGTGCTGCGCAACCTGCTGTCCAACGCGGTGAAGTTCACCGACTCCGGCTCGGTCGAGCTCGTGATCCGTCCCGCGCGCGACGACGTGCCGCAGAAGATCCGGGAGCAGCTGCTGGAGGCCGGTTCACTGACCGATCCGGACGCGGAGCTGATCGCGTTCTCGGTGACCGACACCGGCATCGGTATTGCGGCGAGCAAGATGCGGGTGATCTTCGAGGCGTTCAAGCAGGCGGACGGCACGACCAGCCGCAAGTACGGCGGTACCGGGCTCGGGCTGTCGATCTCGCGGGAGATCGCTCAGCTGCTCGGCGGTGAGATCCACGCGCAGAGCGAGCCGGGCCGCGGTTCGACGTTCACGCTGTATCTGCCCCTGCACCCGAGCGAGCTGCCGCCGCACGGCTACCAGCAGCCCGCGCTCCCCGCGGGGGCCGGCGAGCTCGGCGAGGGCTGGCCGGAGTTGTCCGAGGCGGTCGTGGAGACGCCGGCCGAGGTGAAGTCGTACCGGGAGACGCAGAACGGTGCGGCCGCCCTCTTCCGGCGGCGCCGCAGGACCACGCCCGTCGCCGAACAGCGGGCCCTGCCGCAGGCGCAGTGGTCGGCCGGCGCGGAGGACGCGGACGCACAGTCGCGCGGCGGGATCCGGTTCGGCGGCGAGAAGGTGCTGATCGTCGACGACGACATCCGCAACGTCTTCGCCCTCACCAGCGTCCTGGAGCAGCACGGGCTGTCGGTGCTGTACGCCGAGAACGGCCGCGAGGGTATCGAGGTCCTGGAGCAGCACGACGACGTAACGGTTGTCCTGATGGACATCATGATGCCGGAGATGGACGGGTATGCGACGACCACGGCGATCCGTCGGATGCCGCAGTTCGCAGGGCTGCCGATCATCGCGCTGACGGCCAAGGCGATGAAGGGCGACCGGGAGAAGGCGATCGAGTCGGGCGCCTCCGACTACGTCACGAAGCCGGTCGACCCCGATCATCTGCTCGCGGTGATGGAGCAGTGGATGCAGGGGGAATGAACGGTGGATGTTCACCTGGAGTTGCTGACTCAGGGTGTTGGTAGTCGTGTACAAGTACGGGATTCGGGGAACCTTCTGGTCTCCCCCTGCGTTTCTGCTGCGTGCACAGTGACATCGCGGTGACAGGGTGTGGCGACAGGCGGGGTAAGGCTACGATGACCGGCACGAGGATGGGCGGCGTAACGGAGTCGTCCCACGGGGCGGCGCCCGGTGCACTGCCGGGGCGAGGAGGGCGGGCCATGGTGCAGAAGGCCAAGATCCTCCTGGTCGATGACCGGCCGGAGAATCTGCTGGCGCTGGAGGCGATCCTCTCTGCGCTCGATCAGACGCTGGTGCGGGCATCGTCCGGGGAGGAAGCGCTCAAAGCACTGCTCACGGACGACTTCGCGGTCATTCTGCTGGACGTCCAGATGCCGGGAATGGACGGTTTCGAAACCGCCGCCCACATCAAGCGGCGCGAGCGGACGCGGGACATCCCGATCATCTTCCTCACCGCGATCAACCACGGTCCGCACCACACGTTCCGTGGCTACGCGGCGGGCGCGGTCGACTACATCTCCAAGCCCTTCGACCCGTGGGTGCTGCGGGCGAAGGTCTCGGTGTTCGTCGAGCTGTACATGAAGAACTGCCAGCTGCGGGAGCAGGCGGCGCTGCTGCGGCTGCAGTTGGAGGGCGGCGGCAAGAGCGCGGTCGGCGGCGGCAAGGAGCCGGCCGGTCTGCTCGCGGAGCTGTCGGCGCGGCTCGCCGCCGTGGAGGAGCAGGCCGAGGCGCTGTCCAAGCAACTCGACGACGATTCGGCGGACGCGGCGGCGGTGGCGACGGCGGCCCATCTGGAGCGCAAGCTCACGGGATTGCGGCGGGCGTTGGACGCGCTGGAGCCGGGCGCGGGCGGCGCGGCGTCGGTGCCGTCGCAGAACTGACATCTGCGCGGGGCCAGTTGCCTGGTGCCCGCGCCGCGGCCGACGGCGCGGCGTTCATCAGTGCGTCACTCCTACGTGAACTCGCGTCAGTTTCACGCCTCTGCAAGGGCGACACGAACGGGTGAAGCAGTGGGCACGCGTGTCCGCTGTCGTCTCCACCGGTAATCTCACACCTATGGCCTCACGTCCCTCCGCAGCCAAGAAGCAGCCCGCGAAGAAGGCTGCCGGTTCCGCGAAGGCTCCGGCGAAGAAGGCCGCCGCGAAGAAGGCCGCCGCGAAGAAGGCCCCCGCAAAGAAGGCTCCCGCCAAGAAGGCTGCGGCGAAGAAGCCCGCCCCCAAGCCGGCACCCAGTCCGACCGGAGGCGTCTACCGGCTCGTCCGCGCGATCTGGCTCGGCGTCGCGCATGCCGTCGGCGCCGTCTTCCGCGGCATCGGACAGGGCGCCAAGAACCTCGACCCGGCCCACCGCAAGGACGGCATCGCCCTGCTGCTCCTCGGCCTGGCGCTGATCGTCGCCGCGGGCACCTGGTCCAACCTGCGTGGCCCGGTCGGCGACCTCGTCGAGATACTCGTCACCGGCGCCTTCGGCCGGCTGGACCTGCTCGTGCCGGTCCTCCTCGCGGTCATCGCGGTGCGCTTCATCCGGCACCCCGAGCAGCCCGAGGCCAACGGCCGCATCGTCATCGGCCTGTCCGCGCTCGTCATCGGCGTGCTCGGCCAGGTCCACATCGCCTGCGGCTCGCCCGCCCGCAGCGACGGCATGCAGGCCATACGGGACGCCGGCGGCCTCATCGGCTGGGGCGCGGCGACTCCGCTGACGTACACCATGAGCGAGATGCTCGCGGTACCGCTGCTCGTGCTCCTGACGGTCTTCGGTCTGCTGGTCGTCACGGCCACCCCGGTCAACGCCGTCCCGCAGCGGCTGCGGCTGCTCGGCACGAAGCTCGGCCTCGTCCGCGACCCGGCGGACGAGGAGTTCACCGACGACGACGAGCGGTACGACGACCAGTGGCGCGAGGCGCTGCCGGCCCGCCCCCGCAGGCGCGGGCCGGCCCCGCAGTCGTACGACCCCGACGGCGCCGAGCAGGAGGCGCTCTCCCGGCGTCGCGGCCGTCCGAGGCGCTCCGCCGTGCCGCAGCCCGAGACGGACCGGCAGATGGACGCCGTGGACGTCGCCGCGGCCGCCGCTGCCGCGCTCGACGGTGCCGTGCTGCACGGCATGCCGCCCTCGCCGGTCGTCGCCGACCTCACCCAGGGTGTGAGCGTCGGCGACCGCGCGGAGACCACACCGACTCCGACGCCGGTCCCGGCCGCGCGCCCCCAGCAGGAGAAGCTGAAGGGCGAGGTCCCCGACCTCACCAAGGCGCCGCCCCACGAGACCCGCGACCTCCCGCCGCGCGCCGAGCAGCTCCAGCTGTCCGGCGACATCACGTACTCCCTGCCGTCCCTCGACCTCCTCACGCGCGGGGGCCCCGGAAAGGCGCGCAGCGCCGCCAACGACGCCGTGGTGGCCTCGCTCACCAACGTCTTCACCGAGTTCAAGGTCGACGCCGCCGTCACCGGCTTCACGCGCGGGCCGACGGTCACGCGGTACGAGGTCGAACTCGGCCCCGCCGTGAAGGTCGAGCGGATCACCGCGCTCACCAAGAACATCGCGTACGCCGTCGCCAGCCCCGACGTGCGGATCATCAGCCCGATCCCCGGCAAGTCCGCGGTCGGCATCGAGATCCCGAACACCGACCGCGAGATGGTCAATCTCGGCGACGTGCTGCGGCTGGCGGCGGCCGCCGAGGACGACCATCCGATGCTGGTCGCGCTGGGCAAGGACGTCGAGGGCGGCTACGTGATGGCCAACCTTGCGAAGATGCCGCACGTCCTGGTCGCCGGAGCCACCGGTTCCGGTAAATCCTCGTGCATCAACTGCCTGATTACGTCAGTCATGGTCCGCGCGACCCCCGAGGACGTCCGCATGGTCCTCGTCGACCCCAAGCGCGTCGAGCTCACCGCGTACGAGGGCATCCCGCACCTGATCACGCCGATCATCACCAACCCCAAGCGGGCCGCCGAGGCGCTCCAGTGGGTCGTACGGGAAATGGACCTGCGGTACGACGACCTGGCGGCGTACGGCTACCGGCACATCGACGACTTCAACGAGGCCGTACGGAACGGCAAGGTGGCGGCGCCGGAGGGCAGTGAGCGGGAACTCCAGCCGTACCCGTACCTCCTGGTGATCGTCGACGAGCTCGCCGACCTGATGATGGTGGCGCCGCGCGACGTGGAGGACGCCATCGTGCGCATCACGCAGCTCGCGCGCGCGGCCGGCATCCACCTGGTGCTCGCCACGCAGCGGCCGTCGGTGGATGTGGTCACCGGTCTGATCAAGGCGAACGTGCCGTCGCGGCTGGCGTTCGCCACCTCCTCACTGGCGGACTCGCGGGTCATCCTCGACCAGCCGGGCGCCGAGAAGCTGATCGGCAAGGGCGACGGACTGTTCCTGCCGATGGGCGCGAACAAGCCGGTGCGTATGCAGGGCGCGTTCGTGACCGAGGAGGAGGTCGCGGCCGTCGTCCAGCACTGCAAGGACCAGATGACGCCGGTCTTCCGGGACGACGTCACCGTCGGCAGCAAGCAGAAGAAGGAGATCGACGAGGACATCGGCGACGACCTGGACCTGCTGTGCCAGGCGGCCGAGCTGGTGGTCTCCACGCAGTTCGGCTCGACCTCCATGCTCCAGCGCAAGCTGCGCGTGGGCTTCGCCAAAGCCGGGCGGCTGATGGACCTCATGGAGTCGCGGAACATCGTCGGGCCGAGCGAGGGCTCCAAGGCACGTGATGTTCTTGTGAAACCCGATGACCTGGATGGCGTGCTCGCGTTGATCCGTGGGGAGTCTGAAGCGTAGGGAGACGGGTGTCCTACGGCCGTCGTGCGGTGTGTTGTTCGATCGTGACTCACCCGTAAGCGATCATTGAGCAACCGTTTCCCTCCGGCGCACGTCAAGTTGAGGGAACCGCAAAGCACCTGCCCCACCATCAGTCAACACTCGACCCGCCATTCAGGATGTCCGGCCATTCGGATGGCGTACAAAGTCCCGTCGCCCGGTTGCCCCACCCTTTCGTACCCCCCCTAGACTGAACCTCCAGCACAGGTGGCTACACGCTCGAAAGGCGCCCCCGTGTCCATCGGCAACTCCCCTGAAGACGAGCGTCCGTTCGAAGACGTATCCGAGGAAGCCCGCCCGTCCATCGGCCGCGTCCTGCAGCAGGCGCGCATGGCCGCCGGGCTGACCGTCGACGACGTCAGTACCGCCACCCGAGTCCGCATCGCCATCGTGCACGCCATCGAGTCGGACGACTTCGCGCCCTGCGGCGGCGACGTCTACGCCCGCGGGCACATCAGGACCCTGGCCAGGTTCGTCCACCTGGACCCGGCCCCACTCCTCGCCCAGTACGACGCCCAGCGCGGCGGGCGGCCGGCGCCGACACCGGCGGCACCCCTCTTCGAGGCCGAGCGCATCCGCCCGGAGCGGCGGGGGCCCAACTGGACCGCGGCCATGGTCGCCGCGATCGTGGTCGTGATCGGCTTCGTCGGGTTCACCGTGGTCAAGGGCGGCGACACCGGTACCGGCTCCGAGACGCCGGTCGCCGAGGGTTCCAAGCCCTCGTCGACCAAGACGGCCTCGCCCTCGGGCGGCAACAGCAAGCCGGCCGAACCGAAGCCCGACCCGACGGAGAGTGCCATCGCGGCCGCGCCCCAGGACAAGGTCACCGTCCAGGTGAGCGCCGTCGACGGCCGCAGCTGGATCTCCGCCAAGGACCACAACGGCCGGCTGCTCTTCGACGGACTCCTCAAGCAGGGCGAGTCCAAGACCTTCCAGGACAGCTCCAAGATCAACCTCGTGCTCGGCGACGCCGGCGCGATCCAGCTCTATGTGAACGGCAAGAAGATCGAGAGCGACTTCCAGCCGGGCTCCGTGGAGCGGCTCACCTACACGAAGGGCGACCCGCAGGTCGGATAGGCGTCTGAGAGGCGTGTCGTCGCTACGGGGTTGGCCATGATCGGCCAACCCCGTCGTCGTGGGGTGGTCGACAGGGGGTGTCAGCGGGACGAAGTAGTCTTGAGCCCATGCCTGAACGCCGTACCGTCGCACTCGTCACCCTTGGCTGCGCCCGTAACGAGGTGGACTCGGAGGAGCTCGCAGGCCGCTTGGAGGCGGACGGCTGGGAGCTCGTCGAGGAAGCCGGGGACGCCGACGTCGCCGTCGTCAACACCTGCGGCTTCGTCGACGCCGCCAAGAAGGACTCCGTCGACGCCCTGCTGGAGGCCAACGACCTCAAGGGGCACGGAAGAACCCAGGCCGTCGTGGCGGTGGGCTGCATGGCCGAGCGGTACGGCAAGGAGCTCGCCGAGGCGCTCCCCGAGGCCGACGGCGTGCTGGGCTTCGACGACTACGCGGACATCTCCGACCGGCTGCAGACGATCCTGAACGGTGGCATCCACGCCGCGCACACCCCGCGTGACCGGCGCAAGCTGCTGCCGATCAGCCCGGCGGAGCGGCAGGAGTCGGCGGCATCCGTAGCGCTGCCGGGGCACGCTCCGGCGGACCTTCCCGAGGGTGTCGCGCCGGCCTCCGGGCCGCGCGCGCCACTGCGGCGCCGGCTGGACGGCGCTCCCGTCGCCTCCGTGAAGCTGGCCTCGGGTTGCGACCGGCGCTGTTCCTTCTGTGCCATCCCGTCCTTCCGCGGCTCCTTCATCTCGCGCCGCCCGAGCGACGTGCTGAACGAGACGCGGTGGCTGGCCGAGCAGGGCGTCAAGGAGATCATGCTGGTCTCCGAGAACAACACCTCGTACGGCAAGGACCTGGGCGACATCCGCCTGCTGGAGTCGCTGCTGCCGGAGCTGGCTGAGGTCGACGGCATCGAGCGGGTGCGCGTGAGCTACCTCCAGCCGGCCGAGATGCGCCCCGGGCTGATCGACGTCCTGACCTCGACACCGAAGGTCGCGCCGTACTTCGACCTGTCCTTCCAGCACTCCGCGCCCGACGTGCTGCGCGCGATGCGCCGCTTCGGTGACACCGACCGGTTCCTCGAGCTGCTCGACACCATCCGCAGCAAGGCGCCCGAGGCCGGCGTGCGCTCCAACTTCATCGTGGGCTTCCCCGGCGAGAGCGAGGCCGACCTGGCCGAGCTGGAGCGGTTCCTGAACGGCGCACGGCTGGACGCCATCGGCGTCTTCGGCTACTCCGACGAGGAGGGCACGGAGGCGGCCACGTACGACAACAAGCTCGACCAGGACGTCGTCGCCGAGCGCCTCGCCCACATCTCGCGACTGGCCGAGGAACTCGTCTCGCAGCGGGCCGAGGAGCGCGTCGGTCAGACCGTGCGCGTGCTCGTGGAGTCGGTGGACACCGAGGACGGCACATACGGCCGTGCGGCGCACCAGGCGCCCGAGACGGACGGCCAGGTGCTGCTGACGAGCGGCGAGGGCCTGCGCATCGGTCGTATGGTCGAGGCGAAGGTGGTCGGTACGGAAGGTGTCGACCTGGTGGCCGAGCCGTTGCCGGGCGTGTTCGTCGGCGGTCACGCAGGCGGTCTCCCGGGCAGTGAGGAGGCGGGCAGATGACCGGAGTACCAGCGTCCGCCGCAGGTGGCTCCGCCAAGGCGAACGGTGCCGCGGCCTCCTCGAGAGGGACCGCCGCGCGCGGGGCCTCGAAGGGGAAGGGGGCGGCCGCGGGTTCCACCGGGTCGGGCGCTTCCGGCGCGCAGGACGGGGGGAAGCCTGCACGCGGCGGGAAGATCGCCGCCGCGGCCGTCGACCAGGCCAGCGTCTGGAACATCGCCAACCTCCTGACCATGCTCCGGCTGGTCCTGGTGCCGGGTTTCGTCGCGCTGATGCTGGCCGACGGCGGCTACGACCCGGCGTGGCGTTCGCTCGCCTGGGCGGCCTTCGCCATCGCCATGATCACCGACCTGTTCGACGGTCATCTGGCGCGCACCTACAACCTCGTCACCGACTTCGGGAAGATCGCCGACCCCATCGCCGACAAGGCGATCATGGGCGCGGCGCTGATCTGTCTGTCGGCGCTGGGCGATCTGCCGTGGTGGGTGACGATCGTGATCCTCGGGCGGGAACTCGGGATCACACTGCTGCGTTTCTGGGTCATTCGGTACGGCGTCATCCCGGCCAGCCGCGGCGGCAAGCTGAAGACGCTCACGCAGGGCGTGGCCGTGGGGATGTACGTGCTGGCACTGACGGGGTGGCTGGCCACCCTGAGGTTCTGGGTGATGGCTGCGGCGGTCGTCCTGACCGTGGTGACCGGGCTCGACTATGTGAGACAGGCCATTGTGCTGCGCAGGCAGGGAATGGCCGAGCGCAAGGCTGCGTTGGAGGAGACGGAAACGTGAGTTCCCCGGCCGCGGAAGTGGTGCGACTACTCACGGTGAGAGGCGAGACGGTCGCCGTCGCCGAGTCGCTGACGGGCGGCCTGGTGTCGGCGGAGCTGACGGCGGTTCCGGGGGCGTCCAAGGCGTTCCGGGGCTCGGTGACGGCGTACACGACTGCGCTCAAGCACGATCTGCTGGGCGTCGACGCCACTCTGCTGGCTCAGTGTGGAGCGGTGGATCCGCAGGTCGCACTCCAGATGGCGACCGGTGTCCGGAAGGCGCTGGGTGCCGACTGGGGCATCGCGACCACCGGTGTCGCCGGTCCGGAATCACAGGACGGCCAGCCCGTCGGGACGGTTTTCGTGGCCCTGGACGGGCCCTTCGGACCGGGTTCCGGTTCCGCCGGTGGCGGAAAAGTGGAGCCCCTGAGGTTGAACGGCGACCGTGCGGAAATTCGTATGGAGAGTGTACGGAGCGTACTCGCACTGCTTCTGAGGGAGCTTGCGGGCGAACAGACCGGGAATGAGCGGGCACAGGATACGGAACGGAACGGGGGGTTTTGATGTTTGCAGCCCTGAGTGAACACGACATCGCTCCCCGCACGGCCGCAGCGCAAGGCGGTACGGTGGGGCGTGAAGGATGCGGCTACGCGGTCCGAGGAGGGAGCCACCGATGATTCTGCTCCGTCGCCTGCTGGGTGACGTGCTGCGTCGGCAGCGCCAGCGCCAGGGCCGTACTCTGCGCGAAGTCTCCTCGTCCGCCCGAGTCTCACTCGGCTATCTCTCCGAGGTGGAGCGGGGGCAGAAGGAGGCTTCCTCCGAACTGCTCTCCGCCATCTGCGACGCGCTGGACGTACGGATGTCCGAGCTCATGCGGGAAGTGAGCGACGAGCTCGCCCTCGCCGAGCTGGCCCAGTCTGCTGCGGCCACACCCAGCGAGCCCGTGCCCACGGCGGTTCGTCCGATGCTGGGTTCCGTGTCGGTGACCGGTGTGCCGCCGGAACGGGTGACCATCAAGGCGCCCTCCGAGACGGTCGACGTGGTCGCGGCGTGACGTACGCGCGCGTTGGACGCGTGGGCTGACGCTCACGCCACAGGAATCGTGTGATGCCCCGGCCGGGGCTTCCCGGGGAGATCCCCTGGGAAGTGCTGTCGGGGTTTTCGCATGTGCGGGGTCTTGCCTCGGGTTCGCTTTGATTCCCGTTCGGGTGCGTTTGCCGGTCCCGGGTGCCGCGTTCATCGTGGAGGGACATGCCGGGCGAGCCAACGGAGGTGCGATGTACGTCGTCAAGAGCCCCCTGTCCGATGCGCATCTGATGACCGTCTCCGAGGCGCTGCAGGGCGCACTCGTCGATCTCGTGGACCTCGCCCTGGTGGCCAAGCAGATCCACTGGAACGTCGTGGGGCCGCGCTTCCGGTCGGTGCACCTTCAGCTCGACGAAGTGGTCGACACCGCGCGAACCCACTCCGACACCGTTGCCGAACGCGCCTCTGCCCTGGGCGTCTCGCCCGACGGGCGCGCTTCGACGGTGGCCGTCGGCAGCGGCATCGGGGCGGTGAACGGCGGCTGGATCCAGGACGGGGACGCCGTGGCGGTGCTCGTCGAGGCCCTCGGGGAGCTGATCGGACGGATGCGGGAGCGGGTGGCCGCGACCGCGGAGGCGGATCCGGTGTCGCAGGACATCTTCATCGGGATCACGGCGGATCTCGAGAAGCACTACTGGATGTTCCAGGCCGAGAACGGTTGACCGGGGTTGCGACTGTCCCGGCGTCGGAGCCCGGCGGTGCGGGGTGTCTCCCCCACGCTCGAACGAGCTCGCGCGGGGGCACCCCCATCGCCCGCCCGTGCCGCCCATGGGGGTCCCCCCAGGCCCTTGAGGCGCTGGGGGAGGCACGACTGCCCGCAGCTCAGCCCGTCCAGTCCGAGCGAGGTGACGGCCATGGCGGCGTGGACAGTGCGCTGGGGGGCCGTTCTGGGGCTCGGGGCGGCGTGGTGGTGGGCCGTGCTGCGGCTTGCGGTGGCGCCGGACGCGGGGGCGCTGGAGGGAGTGGTCGCGGCCGGGGGGTGGGGGGTGAGCCTGTTGCCGGTGCACTGCGCGCCCAGGGCGCGGGCGGCGGGGGCGCTCGGGGTGGCGCGGTGGCGGAACGCCTTGCGGGCCAGCGCTACCAGGGCATCGCCACACCCCCGTTCGGACGCAGGATCTGGCCCGTGGTGAAGGCCGATGCGTCGGAGGCCAGGTGGAGGACCGCGTGGGCGACGTCCTCCGGTTCGCCGACCCGGCCCAGCGGCGACATCCGCGCCATCACCGCCTCGGTGCGCGCCTGGGCCGCGTCGTCGTGGCGGTCGGTCATGGGAGTGCGGATCCAGCCCGGCGCGATCGCGTTCACACGGATGCCGGACCGGCCCAGCTCCGTCGCCAGCGTCTTCGTCAGCTGTACGACGGCCGCCTTGGCCGCGCCGTAGCACAGCAGGCCGGGGCCGCCGGTGTCGACGGCGCCGGACGCCATCGTGATGATGCTGCCCCTGATGTTCCGGTCGAGCATCAGACGGGCCGACTCCTGGCAGGCGTACAGCACACCCTTGAAGTTGACGTTCAGCACCCGGTCGAGGTCCTCGTCCCGGGTCTCCAGGACCGGGCTGCTGTGCATGATCCCGGCGATCGCGGCCAGCACGTCCAGCCGCTCGCAGGACTCGACGGCCTCTCTGACCTGGGTGCGGTCGGTGACGTCGAGGTGGTGGGTGCGGGCGGTGCCGCCGTGGTCCTTGATCCGGGTCGCCGTCTCGTGCAGGCCCTGCGCGTCGCGGTCGGCGCAGTGCACGGTGGCGCCGGCCCGGGCAAGCAGGAGCGCCGAGGCGCGGCCGATGCCGCCGGCGGCGCCGGTGACGAATGCGGTGCGTCCGGTGAGGTCGTACGCCTTCACGGCCATGCTGGGACGGTACGAGCATTTCTGACGGATCGTCAATCAGTACGGTGCCGGGTTCCGTCTCGTACGCGGGATGCCGGGCGCCGGGGCCGGGCCCGTCTGGCAGGTCGGGCACCAGTAGGTGGGGCGCTCGCGGGAGCCGTCGCCCTGGTCGGCGACGCGGACTGGCGTGTGGCAGCGCAGGCAGGGGCGGGATGCACGGCCGTAGACGAACAGGTCCTGGCCGCGGCGGCCCGTCGTGGTGCGGACCGGGCGGTCGCGGTTGGCCTCCAGGAGTTTCCTGGCGAGGGCCGGGAGCTTGGCCGTGCGGTCGGCGGGGAGGTCGCCGATCGGGAGCCACGGGGTGGCGCCGATCAGGAAGCAGAGCTCGCTCTTGTACACGTTCCCGATGCCGGCGAGGTTGCGCTGGTCCAGGAGGGCTTCGCCCAGGGGGCGGGCGGGGTCCGCGAGGAGGTTGGCCAGTGCACGGTCCGGGGCCCAGTCGGGGCCCAGCAGATCGGGGCCGAGATGGCCGACGGCGCGGTCTTCGTCGGCGGTACGGAGGAGTTCGAGGACGGGGAGGCGGTAGCCGACGGCCGTGTGGTCGGCGGTGCCCAGGATCGCGCGGATCTGGTGTGCCGGGCCGCCGGTCCAGCGCCGGCCGCTCGCGTACACCTTCCAGGAGCCGTCCATCCGCAGGTGCGAGTGCAGGGTCAGGCCGCCCTCGATACGGGCCAGGATGTGCTTGCCGCGCGGGGTGACGTCCAGCACGGTACGGCCGGTGAGGTCGGCCGTCGCGTATTTCGGCACGCGCAGGTCGGAGCGGGTCAGCACCCTGCCCGCGAGGGCGCCGTGCAACCGCCTCGCGGCCTGCCAGACCGTGTCTCCTTCGGGCATGGGTTCAGGGTGGCACGGGGAGAGGGGTGTGTGCCGGGTCGCGTTGTGGGACGTGGTTCACGCCCGTAGGCGTAGGCCTCTCGGTGTTGCGACGAAGCCTGCTGTTTCCAGCAGGGTGCCTGTCGGGGACGTCAGAGCGGGGGTGCCGTTGATGCGTTCCACCGTGACCGTGCCGAGGGAGCCGGCGCGGGCGGCTGCGGCGAGGGCCTCGGCGGCCGCGCCGAGACGTGGGTCGTCGGTGGGTGTGAGGTCCGGGGCGGCGGGCCAGGCCAGCAGGGTCTTGCCGCCGCGTTCCATGTACAGGGCCGGCTCGCCGTCGACGAGGACGACGAGGGAGCCCGCCTTGCGGCCCGGCTTGTGCCCGGCGCCCGTCGGGGGCTCCGGCCAGGGGAGAGCGGCGCCGTAGGCGTTCGCCGGGTCGGCGGCGGCGAGGACGACGGCACGGGAGGCGGCGGAGGGGCGGTTGCCGCGGGCGGGGGAGCCGGGGGTTGCGCGGCTGCCGTTCTGCCAGGAGGGGGCGCCGGATGTGGGCAGGTCCCGGGGTGAGACATAGTCGCCCGGTGAGGGATGGGGGAGCGGGGAGTCGGCGTCCAGGGGGTCGTACGCCGGGTCGGCCTGGTAGGCATGGTCGTCGAACGGGCCGAGGGCGTCGGCGGCGGTGAAGTAGCCGTCGGTGACGCCCTCGGGGGCGCCGGTCCCGAACTGCGGGTCGGGCAGCCCGTCGCCCCGGTCGCGGGCATTGGCCACGGCCCGCAGGCGGTCCACGGCGCCGTCCATCGCGAACTGTGCGGCCCCGAGCCCCTCGACGACGTAGCCGCGCCGTGCCTGACCGCTCTCCTCGAAGACGGACAGAATGCGGTACGTCGCCGAGAACCCGCCCTCGACGCCCTCCGCGGCGACCGCCCCCCGGGTCACGACGCCATGCCGGTCGAGGAGTGTGCGGGCCAGGGCGTGGGCGCGCACGGTGAGGTCGGGTTCGTGGGCCGGGAGCAGGGACCAGCGGCCGGCGACGGTCGGCGGGCCGCTGCGGGAGGCGGGTCGGGCGGCAGCGGTCAGGGAGCCGTAGCGGCCCCGCGGGACCGTGCGTTTGGCGCGGTGTGCCGTGGAACCCGCGGTGCGGCCGGAGCCGAGCAGGGAGCGCAGGGGCGCGAGGGTGTCGTTGGTCAGCCGGCCGGACCAGGCCAGGTCCCAGACGGCGTCGGCCAGTTGGGGGTCAGTGGCCTCGGGATGGGTGGTGGCACGGACCTGGTCGGCGATCTGGCGGAAGAACAGACCGTAGCCGCCGGAGAGGGCGTCCAGAACGGACTGGTGAAGGGCCGTCAGCTCCAGCGGGTGCGGGGGCGGCAGGAGGAGCGGGGCCGCGTCCGCCAGGTACAGGGACACCCAGCCGTCCTTGCCGGGGAGCGCACCGGCTCCGGCCCACACCACCTCGCCGGCGGCCGTGAGTTCGTCGAGCATCGCGGGGGTGTAGTTCGCGACGCGGGACGGCAGGACGAGCTTCTCCAGGGCGGAGGCGGGCACCGATGCGCCCTGCAACTGCTCGATGGCGCGCACCAGTCCGTCGATGCCGCGCAGCGCATGGCCCCTGCCGATGTGCTGCCACTGCGGCAGGAACTGCGCGAGCGCGGCCGGCGGGACCGGCTCCAGCTCGTGCCGCAGGGCGGCCAGGGAACGGCGACGCAGCCGACGCAGTACGGCTGCGTCGCACCACTCCTGGCCGATGCCGGCCGGGTGGAACTCTCCCTGTACGACCCGCCCCGACGCCGCCAGCCGCTGCAGGGCGCCCTCGGTGACGGCCACGCCCAGGCCGAAGCGGGCCGCGGCCGTCGTGGACGTGAACGGGCCGTGGGTGCGGGCGTAGCGCGCGAGGAGGTCGCCGAGGGGGTCCTTCACCGGTTCGGTGAAGGCTTCCGGGACTCCGACCGGCAGTGCCGTGCCCAGTGCGTCGCGCAGACGGCCGGCGTCCTCGATCGCCGCCCAGTGGTCCGCCCCGGCGATACGGACCCGGATCGCCCGGCGGGCGCCCGCCAGCTCCTTCGCCCACTGCGGTTCGGCGCCCCGCTCGGCCAGCTCGGCGTCCGTGAGCGGGCCGAGCAGCCGCAGCACATCGGCGACGCCCTCGGTGTCCTTGACGCGCCTGTCCTCGGTGAGCCACTGCAGCTCCTGCTCCAGCTCGGTCAGCACTTCCGCGTCCAGCAGTTCACGCAGCTCCGCCTGGCCGAGCAGCTCGGCGAGCAGACGCGAGTCGAGCGACAGGGCAGCGGCCCGGCGCTCGGCGAGCGGCGAGTCCCCCTCGTACAGGAACTGGGCGACGTACCCGAAGAGGAGGGAGCGTGCGAAGGGGGACGGTTCCGGAGTGGTGACCTCGACCAGGCGGACCTTGCGGGACTCGAGATCGCCCATCAGCTCGACGAGCCCGGGGACGTCGAAGACGTCCTGGAGGCATTCGCGCACGGCCTCCAGGAGGATCGGGAACGAGCCGAACTCACCGGCCACCTGAAGCAGTTGGGAGGCGCGCTGGCGCTGCTGCCACAGGGGCGTGCGCTTGCCCGGGTTGCGGCGCGGCAGCAGCAGCGCGCGGGCGGCGCACTCGCGGAAACGTGCCGCGAACAGAGCCGAGCCGCCCACCTGGTCGGTGACGATCTGGTCGACCTCGCCCTTGTCGAAGACCACGTCCGCCGCGCCGACCGGCGCCTGCTCGGCGTCGTATTCCGTGCCCACCTTCATCGGTTCCCGGTCGAGCAGGTCCAGGCCCATGAGGTCGGCGTCCGGCAGGCGCAGCACGATGCCGTCGTCGGCGTGCATGACCTGCGCGTCCATGCCGTACCGCTCGGAGAGCTTGGCGCCGAGGGCGAGCGCCCAGGGGGCGTGCACCTGGGCGCCGAAGGGGGAGTGCACGACGACCCGCCAGTCGCCGAGCTCGTCGCGGAAGCGTTCGACGACGATGGTGCGGTCATCGGGGACGTGGCCGCAGGCCTCGCGCTGTTCGTCCAGGTAGGACAGGACGTTGTCCGCCGCCCAGGCGTCCAGGCCGGCGGCGAGCAGGCGCAGCCGGGCGTCCTCCTTGGTGAGTGAGCCGACCTCGCGCAGGAACGCGCCCACCGCACGGCCCAGTTCGAGCGGGCGGCCCAGCTGGTCGCCCTTCCAGAACGGGAGCCGCCCCGGGACGCCGGGAGCGGGGGAGACCAGGACCCGGTCGCGGGTGATGTCCTCGATGCGCCAGGAGCTGGTGCCGAGCGTGAAGACGTCCCCGACCCGGGACTCGTAGACCATCTCCTCGTCGAGCTCGCCGACCCGGCCGCCGCCCTTCTTGGGATCGGCACCGGCGAGGAAGACCCCGAACAGGCCACGGTCGGGAATGGTGCCCCCCGAGGTGACGGCGAGGCGCTGCGCTCCGGGGCGGCCGGTGATCGTGCCGGCGATGCGGTCCCACACCACACGCGGGCGCAGTTCCGCGAACGCGTCCGACGGGTAGCGCCCGGCGAGCATGTCGAGAACCCCGGTGAACGCCGACTCCGGGAGCGACGCGAAGGGGGCGGCCCGGCGGACCATGGCGAGCAGGTCGTCGACCTGCCAGGTGTCCATCGCCGTCATGGCGACGAGCTGCTGGGCCAGGACGTCCAGGGGGTTGGCCGGGACCTTCAAGGACTCGATCGAGCCGGTGCGCATCCGCTCGGTGACCACGGCCGCCTGCACCAGGTCGCCGCGGTACTTGGGGAAGACCACGCCGGTGGAGACCGCGCCGACCTGGTGGCCCGCGCGGCCTACGCGCTGGAGGCCGGAGGCCACGGACGGCGGAGACTCGACCTGGACCACGAGGTCCACCGCGCCCATGTCGATGCCGAGTTCGAGGCTGGAGGTGGCGACCACGGCGGGGAGACGGCCCGCCTTGAGGTCCTCCTCGACAAGGGCCCGCTGCTCCTTCGACACCGAGCCGTGGTGTGCGCGGGCGATGACGGGCGGGGCGCCCTGGGCGGCACCCGAGCCGCCCATGAGCGCGGCGGGGGCGTGGTGTTCGTCCAGGGGCTCGCCGGTGGCCCGCTCGTACGCGATCTCGTTGAGCCGGTTGCACAGGCGCTCCGCGAGACGGCGGGAGTTGGCGAAGACGATGGTGGAGCGGTGGGCCTGGACGAGGTCGGTGATGCGCTCCTCGACATGCGGCCAGATGGACGGGCGCTCGGCTCCCTCGGAACCGTCGGCCACCGGGGAGCCGCCCAGTTCGCCCAGGTCCTCGACGGGGACCACGACCGAGAGGTCGAACTCCTTGCCGGACTCCGGCTGAACGATCTCCACCTTGCGGCGGGGGGAGAGGAAGCGGGCGACCTCGTCGACCGGGCGGACCGTTGCGGAGAGGCCGATACGGCGGGCCGGCTTCGGCAAGAGCTCGTCCAGGCGCTCCAGGGAGAGAGCGAGGTGCGCGCCGCGCTTGGTGCCGGCGACGGCGTGCACTTCGTCGAGGATCACCGTTTCGACGCCGGACAGCGCGTCGCGCGTGGCCGACGTCAGCATCAGGAACAGGGACTCGGGGGTGGTGATCAGGATGTCCGGTGGGCGGGTGGACAGGGCGCGGCGCTCGGCGGCCGGGGTGTCGCCGGAGCGGATGCCGACCTTCACGTCCGGCTCCGGCAGGCCGAGGCGTACGGACTCCTGGCGGATGCCGGTCAGGGGGCTGCGCAGGTTGCGCTCCACGTCCACGGCGAGGGCCTTGAGCGGGGAGACGTAGAGGACGCGGCAGCGCTTCCTGGGGTCGGCCGGGTGGGGGGTCGAGGTGAGCTGGTCCAGGGCTGCGAGGAAGGCGGCCAGCGTCTTGCCGGAACCCGTGGGGGCGACCACCAGTACGTCCGATCCCTCACCGATGGCCTGCCACGCGCCCGCCTGGGCCGCGGTGGGCGCGGAAAAGGCCCCCGTGAACCAGCCGCGGGTCGCGGGGGAGAAGCCGTCGAGGGCTCGGTGCCTGGAGCTCGCCATGGGTCCATCCTGCACCCGGCCACTGACAATACGGCTGACCTGCGCGTTTGCTGCTTCGGGCCAGGCGGTGCCGGAGAATGGAGTCATGGCGGGTACCGGCGAGCGGGCGCGGCACTGGCAGTACGCGGAACTGCCCGGTGTCGATCTGCTGCGGGCCCGCTACATCCGGAAGACGTTCGTGCGGCACACGCACGAAAACTTCGTGATCGCCGCCATCGCCGACGGCGTGGAGGTCTTCCACCACGGCGGGGGCGATCAGTACGCGGGTGCCGGGGCGCTGGCCCTGGTCAATCCGGACACCCCGCACACGGGGCGGGCCGGGGTACCCGAGGGATGGCGGTACGGGGCCGTGTATCCGTCGCCGGAGGTGGTGGCGGACATCGCCGCGGAGACGACCGCGATACGCGGTACCCCGGGGTTCGTCCGGCCCGTGCTCGACGATCCGTACGCCGTGAGCCTCGTGCATCAGGTACTGCGCGCCGCCGACGAGGGCAACGCGCTGGCGGCAGACACGCTGCTGCGGGTCGCCGTGACGCGGCTGCTGCGGTTGAACGGCGGAGCACTGCCGCAACGCCAGGTGCGCACGGCGGGAGCGCGGATCGCGGCACGCGCGCGTGAGGTGCTGGAGGAGCGGATGGCCGAGCCGCCGACCCTGGAGACGCTCGCCGGGAACCTCGGCACCAGCCCGTTCGCGTTGCTGCGGGCGTTCCGGGAGGTGTACGGCATGCCGCCGCACGCCTGGCTGACCGATGCCCGCGTGCGCCGGGCGCGCCGGTTGCTGGACGCGGGGACGGCGCCCGCCGAAGCCGCCGTCGCGGTCGGGTTCACCGACCAGCCGCACCTGAACCGGCACTTCAGCAGGATCGTGGGCGTGCCTCCGGGGGCGTACCAGCGGGAGCGCAAGAACGTACAAGACGCTGCGCGACGGCTGCACCTACCGTCCGACGTGTGGCAGAACGAACAGCTCGCGCAGACACGCACACAGACATACGGGCCGACCGCGGAGGAAGGCCGGACGCCGCCGTCGTACGGGACGCCCTCGGGGTCGGAGTCGCCGTAGGACTGTCGGGGTTCGCCTTCGGGGTGACCTCGGCGGGCAGCGGGCTCAGCCTGTTGCAGACGTGTGCGCTCAGCCTGCTGGTGTTCACCGGCGCCTCCCAGTTCGCGCTGGTGGGGGCGCTCGCCGCGGGCGGGAACCCGCTCACGGCGGCTGCGGGCGCCTTCTTCCTGGGCGTGCGCAACGCCTTCTACGGGCTGCGGCTGTCGCAGTTGCTGGCCCTCCCGCGCGCGGTGCGCCCGTTCGCCGCTCAGTGGGTGATCGACGAGACGACGGCGGTCGCCCTGGCACAGCCCACGCGGCGCAGCATCCGGATCGGGTTCGTCGTGACCGGGCTCAGCCTGTACGTGCTGTGGAACCTGACCACGCTGCTGGGTGCGCTGGGGGCCGAGGCCCTCGGCGACACGGCCACCTGGGGGCTGGACGCGGCCGGGCCCGCGGTCTTTCTGGCGCTGCTGGCGCCGATGCTGAGGACCGGGACCGAGCGAGCCGTCGCCGGACTCGCCGTGGTCCTGGGGCTGGGGCTGCTGCCGGTACTGCCCGCGGGCGTGCCGGTGCTGGCGGCCGCTCTCGCGGCGCCGGCCGTGCTCTTCATGGAAGGACGCCGAGAGGCACGAAAGGGATTGCGTTGAACGTCTGGATCGCTATCGGTGTCACCGCCGTCGGCTGCTACGCCGTCAAGCTCGCCGGACTCCTCGTCCCGGCCGGTGTGCTCGAGCGGCCCCTCGTCAAACGGCTCGCAGCCCTCCTCCCCGTCGCCCTCCTCGCCGCCCTCACGGCCCAGCAGACCTTCGCCGACGGGCGTGCGCTCATGCTGGACGCGCGCGTGGCGGGGCTTGCCGCGGCGGCGCTGGCGCTGTTCCTGCGCGCCCCGTTCCTGCTCGTCGTCGCGGCGGCGGTCGTGGTGACGGCGGGGGTACGGGCGATGGGTGGGTGAGACGGGCCGGTGGGGCGGCGAGACATCCGCGGTCAGCCAATGGGCCGGCCGTACGCCCTGAGCGTGCGCAGTGCCTCGATCGTCACCAGGGGGCGCACCTCCAGCGCCGGGGCGGGTGCCCACTGACGCCATCGGATCGGCCAGCCGCCGTCCTCCTGCTGTTCGCTTGCGAGGAAGTCCAGGGAGCGGTTCATCTCGTCGTCGGTGAACCACGCGCGCGCGAGGGACTGCGGAGTTTTTGCGTAGTCGTGCGGGAAGTGGTGCTCCCCGGGGGCGTAGCCGGGGGCCACGGGGTAGGCGTCGGGCTTCTCCGGGTCCAGGACCGCGAGGCGGTGCTCGCGCACCAGGCGGCCCAGGCGGTCGGCGGCCGCCTCCGCGCGCGGGCGGTCGGGTGCCGAGTCCAGGAAGGCCACGGCGGCCTCGATCTCGTAGGGGTGGGACCGCTCCAGGGACTCGACCGTCTGCCAGCAGAAGTCCGTGGCCCGGAACAACCAGGCGTGCCAGACCTCGTTACGGTGCAGCAGGCCCACCACCGGGCCGGTGGCGAGCAGTTCGCTCGGCGGGTCGTCGACGACCGGCACGAAGGGGGCGGTCGGATAGCCCCGCTGGCTGGGACGGATCGCCGGCAGCGCGCCGTCCGGCGTGGACACGGAGGTCAGGTACCGGCACACACGCTCCACCCGCTGCCCGCCGCAGCGCCCGAGGGAGTCCAGGACGCGCAGGGCGTGGGAGGTGTGCAGCGGCTGGCTGACCGGGCCGCGCAGATCGGGTTCCAGGGCGTGGCCGTATCCGCCGTCCTGGTTGCGGTAGGCGTCCAGCGCGGTCTCCACCGGGTCGGCGCCGCCGTGCAGGAAGAGGTGGGCGAACAGGCGCTGTTCCAGCACGCGCGCGGTGAGCCAGACGAAGTGCTCGGCGCGGAAGAGCGGGGAGTGCGCCGGGGGCGTAGGGGGGAGTGGGGAAGCTCCGGTTTCGGCCATGGGTCAGACCGTAGGGCGGAAAGCGTTCTCGGCAAGCGGTCCCGGCTCGGGCCCACCCTCAGGGGCGGGATACTGGTGTCATGAGGTTGACGGTCTTCTGGGAGCGGATGGCGGAGCACTTCGGTACGGGCTACGCCGAGACCTTCGCGCGCGATCACGTGATGTCGGAGCTCGGCGGGCGCACCGTGCACCAGGCGCTCGACGCCGGCTGGGAGGCCAAGGACGTGTGGCGGGTGGTCTGCTCGGTCATGAACGTGCCACAGGAAAGGCGCTGACCGGTCACGAAGATCGCAGGACCGCACCCGATCGTCACCGGTGTGGGCGAGACTTGCCCCGTGGCACCCATAGATGAGACCGGGCAGGCAGCCCAGCAAGCATCCCCCTCCGGCACCGCGCCGCCCGCCCGGCCCCGCGGTCGCGCGTCGGGCGCACGCATGCCGCGTTGGCTGCCACGCGCCATGGTGCTGGCGCTCGCGCTCATCGCCGTGTTCCAGCTGGGCAGCTGGGCCTTTCACCAGCTCACCGGCCTGCTGATCAACATCCTGATCGCGTTCTTCATGGCCCTCGCGATAGAACCCGCGGTGAGCTGGATGGCCTCGCGCGGCATGCGCCGAGGGGCCGCCACCGGCATCGTCTTCCTCGCCGTGATCATCGCGTCCGCGGGCTTCGTCACACTGCTCGGCTCCATGCTCGCCGGCCAGATCATCACGATGGTCGAGGGATTCCCGGGCTACCTCGACTCCGTCATCAACTGGATCAACGCGCACTTCAACACCGACCTGAAGCGGGTGGACGTCCAGGAGGGCCTGCTCCGCTCCGACTGGCTGCGCAACTACGTGCAGAACAGCGCCACCGGCGTCCTGGACGTGTCCACGCAGGTCCTCGGGGGGCTCTTCCAGCTGCTGACGATCACCCTGTTCGCGTTCTACTTCGCCGCCGACGGACCGAGACTGCGCCGTGCGATCTGCTCCGTACTGCCGCCCGCACGGCAGGCCGAGGTCCTGCGGGCCTGGGAGATCGCCGTCAACAAGACCGGTGGCTATATCTACTCGCGCGGCCTGATGGCACTCATCTCGGGGATCGCGCACTACATCCTGCTGGAGAGCCTGGGCGTGCCCTACGCGCCCGTGCTGGCTGTCTGGGTGGGGCTCGTGTCGCAGTTCATCCCCACCATCGGCACGTATCTCGCGGGTGCCCTGCCCATGCTGATCGCCTTCACGGTCGACCCCTGGTACGCGCTGTGGGTACTGGTCTTCGTCTTGATCTACCAGCAGTTCGAGAACTACATGCTGCAGCCCAAGCTGACCGCCAAGACCGTCGACATCCACCCCGCGGTCGCCTTCGGCTCGGTCATCGCGGGCACCGCTCTCCTCGGCGCGGTCGGCGCGCTGATCGCCATCCCGGCGGTCGCCACGCTCCAGGCGTTCCTCGGGGCGTATGTGAGGCGGTACGACGTCACGGACGACCCGCGCGTGGACGGGAACCACAGACGGGAGCCGGGGCGGCCCGGGGCGCTCACGCGCGCGCGACGCCTGTGGGAGCAGCTGCGGGAGACGGGGCAGAGCTCGACGGCGGAGCGTCAGTAGGTGAGGACGGCCCGCACCGCGGCCCGATGACGGCGGCCACGTAGCAGCTGACCGCCCGGGGAGGCAGGGCGGGAGCGGGCTGTCGGCGCCGGAGCCGGGGCCGTTGTCGGTGCGCCGACGTAGTCTCGGAAGCGCCGCGTGGTGCGCTTGACACGAAAATCGAACATCCATTCTCATGGAGGCTCCGGCGAGGCTCTGGACGGGGATTTCCGCAGGGATTTGAGGGGGAAGTGCCCGAGTTATCCACAGGCCGGACCTACGTCGGGGCGCATTGTCAGTGGCAGGCGTTAGCGTCTTTGACGTGAAGCGATCGACTCAAGCAAACCGGGTGGAACCCATGGCAGGCACCGACCGCGAGAAGGCCCTCGACGCCGCGCTCGCACAGATTGAACGACAATTCGGCAAGGGCGCAGTCATGCGCATGGGCGAGCGGTCGAAGGAACCCATCGAGGTCATCCCGACCGGGTCGACCGCCCTCGACGTGGCCCTCGGCGTGGGCGGCCTGCCCCGCGGCCGTGTCGTGGAGATCTACGGACCGGAGTCCTCCGGTAAGACGACCCTGACCCTGCACGCGGTGGCGAACGCCCAGAAGGCCGGCGGCCAGGTCGCCTTCGTGGACGCGGAGCACGCCCTCGACCCCGAGTACGCGAAGAAGCTCGGCGTCGACATCGACAACCTGATCCTGTCCCAGCCGGACAACGGCGAGCAGGCGCTGGAGATCGTGGACATGCTGGTCCGCTCCGGCGCGCTCGACCTCATCGTCATCGACTCCGTCGCCGCGCTCGTCCCGCGCGCCGAGATCGAGGGCGAGATGGGCGACAGCCACGTGGGTCTGCAGGCCCGTCTGATGAGCCAGGCCCTGCGGAAGATCACCAGCGCGCTCAACCAGTCCAAGACCACCGCGATCTTCATCAACCAGCTCCGCGAGAAGATCGGTGTGATGTTCGGCTCCCCGGAGACCACGACCGGTGGCCGGGCGCTGAAGTTCTACGCCTCGGTGCGCATCGACATCCGGCGCATCGAGACCCTGAAGGACGGCACGGAGGCGGTCGGCAACCGCACCCGCTGCAAGGTCGTCAAGAACAAGGTCGCGCCCCCCTTCAAGCAGGCCGAGTTCGACATCCTCTACGGCCACGGCATCAGCCGCGAGGGCGGCCTGATCGACATGGGCGTGGAGCACGGCTTCGTCCGCAAGGCCGGCGCCTGGTACACGTACGAGGGCGACCAGCTCGGCCAGGGCAAGGAGAACGCCCGCAACTTCCTGAAGGACAACCCCGACCTGGCCAACGAGATCGAGAAGAAGATCAAGGAGAAGCTGGGCGTCGGCGTACGGCCCGAGGAGCCCGCTGCCGAACCGGGCGCGGACGCCGCGGTTGCCACCCCCGCGGACGACGCGGCCAAGGCGGTACCGGCACCGGCGGCGGCGAAGACGGCCAAGACCAAGGCCGCGGCCACCAAGAGCTGACCCCGTGACACGGCGAACCGACTGGCCGGAGCACGCCTACTCCGGCCCCCCACACAGACCGGAGCCGGTGAGCGCGGGCGACGGAGGCTTTGCCGGGCACGGTGACGATGAGTCGGAGGGAGGCTTGCACCCCGCTGAGGGCGTGAGCGGCAGTGGTCGGCTTCGTGGCGACCGCACAGGGCACGGCGAGGGCGGTTCACGACGTGGGCGTGGACGCCGCCGGCGCGGCTTCGCAGAGCCGTCCGCCGAGGACGGGGACGCCTTCTCCTCGTCGAGGGCCGAGAAGGGGGAGTCCTCAGGGGACCCGGCTGAGCGGGCGCGGGCGATCTGTCTGCGCCTGCTCACCGGGACCCCGCGGACGCGGAAGCAACTTGCGGACGCTCTGCGCAAGCGGGAGATCCCGGACGAGGTTGCCGAGGAGGTGCTGTCACGGTTGGAGGAGGTCGGGCTGATCAACGACAGCGCGTTCGCGGACGCCTGGGTGGAGTCCCGGCATCACGGCAGGGGACTGGCCCGCCGGGCGCTCGCCCAGGAGCTGCGGACCAAGGGGGTCGACCCCACGCTGATCGACGAGGCCGTCGCCCAACTCGACTCCGAGCAGGAAGAGTCGACCGCGCGTGAGCTGGTTGCCCGCAAGCTGCGTTCCACCCGCGGCCTCGACCGCGACAAACGACTCCGCCGCCTTGCGAGCATGCTCGCACGCAAGGGCTACCCCGAGGGCATGGCCCTGCGGGTGGTCCGGCAGGCGCTGGAGGAGGAGGGCGAGGACACGGAGTTCCTCGGCGACGAGGGGGTCTGACGCATGTGCCGCGCACCGGTGACATCCAGAATCCCCGGAACTGCGAACCACGGTTGCACAGCCCACAGCCTCGGTGCGGGAGCAGCTGTGCAAGGGGGCGGGGCGGGGCACTGTGGCACGGTAGACGCGCGGGGGCGCCGATCGCGTCCAGGGCCCTGCCCCACTCACTCCCGCCGAGCCGTGGTGCCCACGCCGCGCTCTGTCTACGACGTCACCGGAAGCCCCGCCGCCCGCCACGCCTGGAACCCGCCCACCAGGTCGGTCGCCCGGTGCAGCCCCAGCCGGTGCAGGGAATCGGCCGCCAGGCTCGAGGCGTAGCCCTCGTTGCAGATCACGACGACGCGTAGGTCGTGACTCGTGGCCTCGGGGAGGCGGTGGCTGCCATGGGGGTCGAGTCGCCACTCCAGTTCGTTGCGCTCGACGACGAGGGCGCCGGGGATCAGCCCGTCCCGCTCCCGCAGGGCCGCGTACCGGATGTCCACGAGAAGCGCCTCACCTGCGAGGGCGGCGTCGTACGCGTCCTGCGGCTCGACCCGCTCGTACCCCTCCCGCACCCGCTCCAGCAACTCGTCGATGCCGACCGCCGGTTCGCGCTCACCGCTCATCGCCGGCGCTCCGACCTCTCGATGACGAAGCCCTCCTCGTTCGCCCACCCCGCTCACTGCCAGTCCTCCGGGCGCTCGACCTGCTCCAGTCGCAGCACATGCCCCGTACGGCTGTAGCGGCGGATGCGTGGCAGGGGCGGGTAGTAGGCGTGCACGGAGACCGCGTGCCGGTCGAGGGACTCGTTGAGCACCTCGTGGACATGGTGGCGGCCGAACGAGCGCCCCCGGCCGGCCGGCAACAGGCGCTCCCGGTCGACGCCGTCCGTGAGTTCGAGGGTCCTCCAGCCGTCGGTGGGCAGTCGGGCGGCGAGCGAGTTCTCCCGCAGCTCTCCGCGGGCGGTGAGGAAGGCGCCCACCGAGTCGGCGTGGTCGTGCCAGCCGGTGCCCGTGCCCGGCGGCCAGCCGATCAGCCAGGCCTCGCTGCCGCCGGGCCCCTCCAGGCGCACCCAGGTGCGGCCCTGCGGGTCGAGCGGAAGCGAGTCGATCAGCGCGGCATCGACGGCCGTACGCCGGACGAAGTCGAGAAGGTCCGCCTGCGTTGGGGTCTTGGCGGACCGGGAGCCGGAGCTGGGAAGGGAAGAAGAGGGGGAGACAGACACGTACACCGTCCTGATGAGCGTTCGCGTGAGCGCGCGCAGCGAGACGTCAGCGGCGCGCGCGGGAAGAGAGAGGCGAGATCAGCAGGACGGGCGACACACACAGCCCGCATAGCGGACGAGGTCCATGTGGACCCTCCGCCACAGGCGTACACAGGTGTCGGTCACGACCGGAGTACACCATGCCGGTGCGGGCCGGTCAACTCACCGGCACTGTGCGGACGCAGCGACGGTGAAGACGAGGCCCTACCCAGGTGAGGGCGTCAACGAGTACCCGCCGTCGCCTCTTCCGGCGCCTTCGCCGGGCCGCCGAGCGTGGCTTCGGCCGCCGCGTACAGGTCGGCCGGGCGCACCCCGTTCAGGGCCGTGACGAGGTGCCCGTCGGGCCGGACCAGGAGCACGGTGTGGGCGGCGGCGCCCGGATAGCTCTCGGCGACGAGCAGTTCGGCGGGATGCGGCAGCGCGGTGACCGCGGCAGCGAGCCGGGGCATGATTCCCGCGGTCACCCAGTGCTTGCGCTCCCACACCCCGGTGCCCGGGGCGATCAGGACGACGAGCAGCGCGCCGCGGCCGAGCCGGTCGCGCAGTCGTACGAAGGAACCGTCCTCGGCGGTGACCCGTACGTCCGTGACGGGTGCTCCGGGGGCTGTGTGGACGGGTGCCTGGTCCTCGAGGTAGCGGGGGGTGAGCGGGGAGTCGGCGTAGGTGCCCGGGGCGCCCAGCGGACCGCGCCCCAGGTGTCCGTCGGTGAGCAGTGCGTCATGGCCGCGGGCGGTGCCGGGGACGTACGAACGCAGGCTCCCGCTGCCGCGGAGGAGCGGGAGCACCTGGTCGGCGTTGCGCAGCCGGGCAGCGACCACCGCGCGGCGCTCGGTCTGATAGCTGTCCAGCAGGGCCTCGTGCGGCCCGTGGTGCCAGGCCAGTGCCAGCTTCCAGGCGAGGTTGTCGGCGTCCCGGAGCCCCTCGTCCAGACCGTGCGTGCCCAGCGCGCCCAGCAGGTGGGCGGCGTCCCCGGCGATGAACACCCGGCCGACCCGCCAGCGGCGGGCCAGCCGGTGGTGGACCGTGTGGACTCCGGTGTCCAGGAGTTCGTACGACGGTGTGGAGCCGTCGGTCCAGCCCGCGAGGGTCTCCCGGACGCGGGCCACCAGCAGCTCGGGCGTGACCAGGTCCTTGCCGGGCGGCAGCAGCCAGTCCAGCCGCCAGACGCCGTCCGGGAGCGGGCGCGCGGTGATCTCCCCGCCCGAAGGTCCCGATGTCCGCCACGGCGGCATCCGATGGAGCAACGCCCGACCGGGCCACGGAAGTTCCGCCCGCAGGGCGGCGACGGCGTACCGCTCCACCGCGGTGCGGCCGGGGAAGCGGATGTCCTGGAGCTTGCGTACGGTCGAGCGGGGACCGTCGCAGCCGACCAGATAACTGCCGCGCCACCACGTGCCCTTGGGACCTCGAGTGTGCGCGCTGACACCGGAGGGCTCCTGCTCGATGGTGTCGAGGCGGCTGTCCACGGCGACCTTGACGAGCCGTTCGTGCGCGAGGGCCGCGCGCAGGGCGTTGGTCAGGACGTGCTGGGCGATGTGCAGCGGGGCGAACTCGACGGGAGGTGCGGTCTCCGCGGCCTCCGCACCGTCCTGGCCCTCATCTCCCGCGGTGCCGAACGTGACCTCACGCATCACCTGCTTGCGCCGCATCGACCGCCATCCGGCCCAGCGCATCCCGACCTCGTCGAGCGGCACCCCGGTCAGCCGTTCCATGAGGGCGGCGGTGTCCTCGCGCAGTACGACGGTCCGGGCGAGCCGCGGTTCGTCCTTGCCCGGCCCCTCGCCCAGGACGACGGACGGCACTTCCTGACGTGCGAGCGCCAGGGCGAGCGTGAGCCCGACGGGCCCCGCTCCGACGATGATCACCGGGTCCACGGCGCGCCGCTCCCCGTTCCCAGTGGTGCCTGGATGGACGTGTGTGAACAGGAGGTTGGAGCAGGGTGCACGATCACAGAACGTATGCAACCTATTGCCGGTGCTTGCGTCAAGTGACGGAGACCTTGGTGATCACGCCGTCGCCTCTGGGTCGTTCACCCGTGTGCGGGGCCTCCAGGGATCGTCGCTGTCAAGCGGTTCTTGCGGCGCCTACGCTACGGTCCGGGTCTTCGCGTCCCGCGCGAGCCACGCCACGCGAGCGGCGTGCACACGATTGGCGACGTCCAGTTTTGCCCGGATCGATCGGACATGGTCCTTCACTGTCTCGGGACTGATGAAGAGCTCGGCCGCGATTTCCCGGTTGGACATTCCGCGACTGACGAGCTCCAGAACCTCCTGCTCTCTCTGGCTCAAACGGAGAATTCTTTCCCGGGCAGACCGCTCCTGCGATGTCCTGGATGAGGGGCCGAGGTATTCGCTGATCATCGACTCGGAGATCTCGGGTGAGAGTACGCGGTATCCGTTTGAGATCGCCGGGATGGCCCATGAAATGTGTCGTGCAACGCTCTCCTGCAGGAGTATACCCGCCGCCCCCATCGCCAGTATTGGTCGAACTCCGGTTTGTGGAATTTGGTCGGTCACGACCAGGATCGGAATTCCGGGAGCCATTCTCCGGACGAGCTGAAGGTCTTCAGCGGAGTTGCGCCTCCAAATATGGCTACTTACGATGATTTCGGGCTTTGCGTCGCCCGCTGTGACGAAATTTAGAGATGGCTGCGACTTCAGTATTGCGTGGAGAGTCGCACAGAAGAAATTCCCGTCGTCGATTATCTCGATTCGCATTCCGCGGCCCCCGGTGTTCTCTTGTGATGTGCGGAACCTTGATGGTTGGCCACTGGTCAGATGGCCTAATTGGCTTATCTTTGGTGCGGGGATGGTGCCGCGTCAAGCTCTTCATTCCTGGTGTCGGTTATTTAGGCCTGTCTTGATGTGCGTTGGCGACTGTCGCGTAAACGATGATCACGTTTGCTGTAAATGGCGGCTTTAGCTGCTTTGGGGCGTATGTCGTGGATGCTCGATCGCATCGATGAGATCCCCCGGAGAGGGGATGCCGGACGGTGAGCTGGCTCCGGTGTAATGAGCACACGGCTCACCCGTGCGGCGATCCGGATTCGCTCGAAACGAACATGGCCCCCTGAGAGGGTGAAGAGGGATGCGTTTGTCAGTCTCAGAAAGTCGGCTCCTGAGGTCCTGGGCTCGGCGTGGTTCGCTTGTGCTCGCAGGTGTCGTCGTGGCCTCGTCGGCCACGATGGCAACCGCTACCCCGGCTGCGGCTGCCGGTTGCGGTAACCCGAAACTCAAGGTCTGGTACGACTCCGACCAGTACGGAACATACCTGAAGGCGTGGTTCAAGTCGTCGGACGGTTGCCGGACGAAAGTGTTCAACCTGCTGGGGCAGATTTACTGCACGAACCCGAGCAAGAAGGTTTATGAGAAGAACACCTCTGGAAGGGCGCCTGTCGAAACGGAGACAAAAGCGCTGCCGCCCAAGAACAAGTGCAAGTCGTTCACCGCGTACGCCAAGATTGTCTATTACCCCAACGCTGAATTCGATGACCGCTGGTCTTGGAAGTGGGGTGACTACCCGGCATGACCGGACGACGGGTGGTCGTCGCGCAGGAGAACACAACTTCGACCATGATCAAGGAGTCATCGATGGCCTTCATGCGTTGCGTGACGCGCACCAGAATGGCGGTTCTGGGCGCATCCCTGGCAGTCGTCACTGGCGCCCTCTCGGCGGCGGCGCCCGCTTCGGCCGACGACGTCGACGCCGTCTATCTCGGCACGCGCAAAGGGGAAGTTGACGTTCTCGGCGGCGGGTACAAGTGGCAATACAGTGACAAGCAGTACCGCAGCCTGATGACGCGGAACACCCGGAACCACTACATCCATGTTTCCTACAAGGGCTGCAAGGAGTGGCGGGTACGCATCGCCGCAGCACACCCCGAGGGTGGGTACACGGATGACGAGACGACGGTCAAGGGATGCAACAAGACGGCCGTGGTGAGCATCATCGGCAAGATGAATGCCAACGTCACCCTATCCGTGTATCTGCCCGTATCCGGGGACACCAGGGCCGTGGCGATCAAACCCATCAACTGAGTACCGCTGGATCAACAGCAGCCTGACGCATCGTCATGCACGAGGGGGGTGGCGCATCCGCTGCGCCACCCCCCTCGTGCGGAGTCCGAGGATCGCTCGCACTTACTGCTTGAGGTCACTTCCGGGCGCCGGCGGCGCGTGTCCCACGGTCTCCAGATCCTCGATCATTTCCACCCCGACCACGGCACCCGTGCTCTTCTTGCTGCGCCTGAGCCTGGCCTCCAGCCAGCTCGCGAAGGTGGTGAGCGCGAAGTTGATCAGGATGAAGATGACGGCCACGACCGTGAAGCTGGCGATGGTGTTCGCGCCGTAGAACGAGCTCATGGGGCGGACCGCCGCCATCAGGTCGGAGAAGTTGAGCAGTGCGCCGCCGAGTGCGGTGTCCTTCACGATGACCACCAGCTGGCTGACAATGGCGGGCAGCATCGCGGTGACCGACTGCGGCAGCAGCACGTACCGCATCGTCTGGCCCTTGCGCAGCCCGATGGCCATCGCGGCCTCCGACTGACCCTTGGGGAGGGCGAGGATGCCGGCCCGCACGATCTCCGCGAGCACCGAGGCGTTGTAGAGCACCAGGCCGGTGACCACCGCATAGAGCGGGCGGTCGTCCGAGCTGATGTCCGTGAACTCGGAGTACGCCGCGTTGGCGAAGAGCATCAGGATCAGCACCGGGATGGCGCGGAAGAACTCCACCACAATGCCGGAGGGCCACCGCACCGACCAGTGGTCGGAGAGCCGCGCGATGCCGAAGAACGCTCCGAGCGGCAGGGCGATGACCATGGCGAGGGCGGCCGCGATGAGAGTGTTCTCCAGGCCCGGCCAGATGTACGTGGTCCACGCCTCGGAGCCGGTGAGGAAGGGTTCCCACTTCGCCCAGTCGAGCTGGTTCTTCTCGTTGAGCTTGTCGACCACCCACCACACCGTGGCGGCGAACGCGATCACAAACACGACGGACAGAAGGACGTTCCGCCGCCTGGCCCGGGGCCCGGGGACGTCGTACAGGACCGAACTCATCGCTTCACCGCCACCTTCTTGCTCACCCAGCCGAGGATCAGACCGGTCGGGAGGGTGAGGCAGACGAACCCGAACGCGAAGATGGCGGAGATGAGTAGGACCTGGGCCTCGTTCTCGATCATCTCCTTCATCAGCAGCGCGGCCTCGGCCACGCCGATCGCCGCCGCGACCGTGGTGTTCTTGGTCAGCGCGATCAGCACGTTCGTCAGCGGACCGACCACCGAGCGGAACGCCTGGGGGAGCACGACCAAGGTGAGCACCTGCGTGAAGTTCAGCCCCATGGCGCGGGCCGCCTCGGCCTGGCCGACCGGCACGGTGTTGATCCCGGAACGCAGCGCTTCACAGACGAACGCCGCCGTGTAGGCGATCAAGCCGAGTACGGCGAGCCGGAAGTTGATGGTTTCGAGCCTGTCAGAGCCGAGGCTGATGCCCAGGGTCGAGTAGAGGCCCAGTGATGTGAAGAGGATGATGATCGTCAAGGGGATGTTCCGCACCACGTTCACGTAGGCGGTGCCGAACCCGCGCATCAGGGGGACGGGGCTGACCCGCATGGCGGCCAGCAGAGTTCCCCAGATCAGGGAGCCGATGGCGCTGTAGACGGTGAGCTGCACCGTCGTCCAGAACGCCTCCAGCAGGTCGTAGCCTTCAAGAAAGTCGAACACTGTCTCCCGCGCTTCCGCACATGGGCAGGGCACGGCACGCCGCCACACAGGGCGGCGTGCCTACCTCTTCGCCCTGCTTACTTGACGATGTCGCCGATCTTCGGCGCGGGCTCGTTCTCGTAGTTCGCCGGACCGAAGTTGGCCTTCACGGCCTCGTCCCAGGACTTGTCCTCGACCATCTTCTCCAGGGCGGTGTTGATCTTGTCCTTGAGGTCGCTGCCCTCCTTGACGCCGATTCCGTAGTTCTCGTTGCTCATCTCGAAGCCGGCGAGCTTGAACTTGCCCTTGAACTGCTCCTGCGCGGCGTAGCCGGCAAGGATGGAGTCGTCGGTGGTCAGCGCGTCGACGACCTTGTTCTCCAGGCCGGTCAGGCACTCCGAGTAGCCGCCGTACTCCTGGAGGTTGGCGTCCGGGGCGAGCTTGTCCTTGACGTTCTGCGCCGAGGTCGAACCGGCCACCGAGCAGAGGTTCTTGTCGTTGAGGTCTTCCGGCTTCGTGATCGAGTTGTCGTCGGCGCGGATCAGGATGTCCTGGTGGGCCAGCAGGTACGGGCCGGCGAAGTCGACCAACTCGTCGCGCTCGTCGGTGATCGAGTACGAGGCGACGATGAAGTCGACGTCGCCGCGCTGCAGCATCGTCTCGCGGTCGCTGCTCTTCGCCTCCTTCCACTCGATCTGGTCCTCGCTGTAACCGAGTTCCTTGGCGACGTAGGTCGCCACGTCGACGTCGAAGCCCGAGTAGCCGTCCGGGGTCTTCTGGCCGATGCCCGGCTGGTCGAACTTGATGCCGATGGTGACCTTGTCGCCACCGCCCGAGCCCGAACCCGAACCCGAGTCGCCGTCGCCGTCGTCGCCGCCACACGCGGTCGCGGTCAGGGACAGGACAAGCGCGGCGGCCGCCGCGGCGGTGACCTTGCGGAGCTTCATGGTGAACATCCTTTGCGTGGTGAAGTGGACGCGGGCCGTCCGGTGCGGGTGACGCAGCTGGTCGCGGACGCGACGAGCGCGGTCAGTGGTGCAGGATCTTCGACAGGAAGTCCTTGGCGCGGTCGCTGCGCGGATTGCTGAAGAACTGGTCCGGCACAGCCTCTTCGACGATGCGACCGTCTGCCATGAACACCACACGGTTCGCAGCCGATCGGGCGAAGCCCATCTCGTGCGTGACGACGATCATGGTCATGCCGTCGCGGGCGAGCTGCTGCATGACCTCGAGGACCTCGTTGATCATCTCCGGGTCGAGGGCCGAGGTCGGCTCGTCGAAGAGCATGACCTTCGGGTCCATGGCCAGGGCGCGCGCGATCGCGACACGCTGCTGCTGGCCTCCGGAGAGCTGGGCGGGGTACTTGTCCGCCTGCGAGGCCACGCCGACCCGGTCGAGCAGGGCGCGCGCCTTCTCCTCGGCCTTCTTCTTGTCCGCCCTGCGGACCTTGATCTGGCCGAGCATCACGTTCTCGAGCACGGTCTTGTGTGCGAAGAGGTTGAACGACTGGAACACCATCCCGACGTCGGCACGCAGCCGGGCCAGCTCCTTGCCCTCCGCGGGCAGCGGCTTGCCGTCGATGGTGATCGCGCCCGAGTCGATCGTCTCCAGGCGGTTGATGGTGCGGCACAGGGTGGACTTCCCGGACCCGGAGGGCCCGATGACCACGACGACCTCGCCGCGGGCGATCGTCAGATCGATGTCCTGGAGTACGTGCAACGCGCCGAAGTGCTTGTTGACATTCTTCAGGACCACGAGCTCGCCGGTCGCGGCCACATCTTCCTTGGCCACCGATACTTCGGTCATCGCTCTCAGGCTCCGTCCTCCTCGCGGTTTCGGAGGACAGTAGCTACCCTACGCGACCTGCGTCATTACATCTGAGGCGAATTTGAGTATCACGATCCGGTAGCAGTCGGACACGTGTCGTAGCACTTGGGGGTGGAGCTCGTATCGGCCGGGTAACGGAAGCCCTCCGCAACCCGAACCCTCTTGACGCCGTCCTTACCCATCAGCGTCACTGCCTTGGTGCACGCGCGCGCGTGCACGCGTTTTCTACCCAGACGGACCGTACTGCCGATGAACCGGAGGAGGCCGGGATGAGACTGCTCCTCGTCGAGGACGACAACCATGTCGCCGCTGCCCTGTCCGCGGTCCTGGCGCGGCACGGTTTCGACGTCACGCACGCGCGCAGTGGGGAGGAGGCCCTCCAGGCGCTCGTCCCGGAAGGCCCCGGATTCGGTGTCGTGCTGCTCGACCTCGGCCTGCCCGACCAGGACGGATACGAGGTGTGCAGCAAGATCCGCAAACGCACCAGCACCCCGGTGATCATGGTCACCGCGCGCTCCGACGTCCGCTCCCGCATCCACGGCCTCAACCTGGGCGCCGACGACTACGTGGTGAAGCCGTACGACACGGGGGAGCTGCTCGCCCGGATCCACGCCGTCAGCCGGCGCAGCGTCCCCGAAGAGGCCACGGGCAGCAGCGAGAGCGCCCTGCACCTGGGCCCTGTGCGCATCGAACTGCCCACCCGCCAGGTCAGCGTGGATGGTTCGGTTGTCCAACTGACCCGCAAGGAGTTCGATCTGCTCGCCCTGCTCGCCCAGCGCCCCGGGGTGGTCTTCCGCAGGGAACAGATCATCAGCGAGGTGTGGCGTACCAGCTGGGAGGGGACCGGACGCACCCTGGAGGTGCACGTCGCCTCGCTGCGCGCCAAGCTGCGCATGCCGGCGCTGATCGAGACCGTACGCGGCGTCGGCTACCGGCTCGTCGCCCCGGCCGGGTAGCGGGGCAGAGTGCACACACGTCTCCTGCCGCTGCTCATCGTCCTGATGGCGGCCGTACTGCTGGCGCTGGGCATTCCGCTCGCCGTCAGCGTGGCGGCGGCCCAGCAGCAGAAGGTGGTCGTCGACCGGATCGACGACACGGCGTTCTTCGCGGCCCTCGCCCAGTTCGTCACCGCTCCGCCCAGTGGATCCCGCCGCACGGACCCGGACGAGCGCCTGGAGACGCTGAGTCGCGAACTCGACAGCTACTACAAGGTCTACGGCATTCGTGTCGGTGTCTTCTACGCCAATGACGCCCCCATGGCTCATGCGCCCGCCGACTGGTTCCTCCCCCGGGAGGGTGAGGTGCGCAACGCCTTCGACGAGGCGCTGCTCAGCCGCCGCAGCGACGACCCCAAGCAGGTGTGGCCCTGGCAGCGACACCGGCTCGTCGTCGCGTCGCCGGTCATCCGGGACGGCGACGTGGTCGCGGTCGTGGTCACCGACTCGCCCACGGGCCAGATGCGTTCACGGATCCTGTCCGGCTGGCTGGTCATCATCGCGGGCGAGACGGCCGCGATGCTGCTGGCCGTCGGCGCCGCCCTGCGGCTGACCGGCTGGGTGCTCAGACCCGTCCGGGTCCTGGACGCCACGACGCACGACATCGCCACGGGACGCCTGAAGTCCCGGGTCGCGGCGGCCGGCGGACCGCCGGAACTCCGCAGGCTCGCCCGATCGTTCAACGAAATGGCGGACAACGTCGAGGCCGTGCTGGAGCAGCAGCGTGCCTTCGTCGCCGACGCCTCGCACCAACTGCGCAACCCGCTGTCCGCACTGCTGCTGCGCATCGAACTGCTCGCCCTCGAACTCCCCGAGGGCAACGAGGAGATCGCCTCGGTCCAGACCGAGGGCAAGCGCCTGGCACAGGTCCTGGACGACCTGCTCGACCTGGCGCTGGCCGAGCACGCCGAGGCCGACCTGAGCCTCACGGACATCGGCGCGCTGACCGCCGAGCGCGTCGCCGCGTGGGCGCCGACCGCCGAGGCCAGGGGCGTCCGGCTGGTCGGGGACTGCCCGCCCACGACAGCCTGGGCGGACCCGGTGACGTTGTCCAGCGCGCTGGACGCGGTGATCGACAACGCGGTGAAGTTCACGCCGAAGGACGAGCGCGTCGAGGTCACCGTCGCCTCCAACGGCGACACCTCGACGATCGTGGTCGCCGACGGCGGACCCGGCCTGACCGACGAGGAACTCACCCGCGTCGGCGACCGCTTCTGGCGCAGCAGCCGCCACCAGAACGTCAAGGGCTCCGGCCTCGGCCTGTCCATCACACGCGCCCTGCTCGCGGCGGCCGGCGGCTCCATCGCGTACGGCCATCATGAGCCGCACGGGCTGAAGGTGACGGTGACCCTGCCGAGGACCGGACCTACGGCTTGACCGAGCGGTAGTAGCGCCGGGCACCCTCGTGCAGCGGCAGCGGGTCGGTGTAGATCGCCGTGCGCAGGTCGACCAGCTGGGCGGAGTGGACGTGGGCGCCGATGCGATCACGGCTCTTGATCACCGTGCGGGTCAGCCACTCGGTGAGCTCGGAATCCATGTCCGTGCGGGTGATCAGCACGTTGGACACCGCCATCGTCGGCACGGTGGCCCCGTTCTGGGCGGTGCCGTAGGCCGACTCCGGCATGTTGGTGGAGCGGTAGTAGTGGGTGGCGCGGCCCTGGCGGTGCAGCTCGGACACGAAGTCGGCATCGATCGGGACGAACCGGAAGTCGAACGTGTCCGCGAGCTGTTTCAGGCCGTCCGTCGGCAGTCCACCGGACCAGAAGAACGCGTCGATCTCGTCCCGCTTCAGCCGGTTCGGCCCGGTGTCGATGCCGTCGGACAGCGGCGTGATGTCCTGCTGCGCGTCGATGCCCGCCGTCTTGAGCACCCGGGTCGCGATCAGTCGCACACCTGAGCGGGGAGGCCCTATGGCAACCCGCCGGCCGCGCAGGTCGGCGACGGACTGGATGTCCGAGCCGCGCGGGACGACGAGATGCACATAGTCGTCGTACAGGCGGGCGACCCCGCGCAGCCGGTCGGCGCCGGGCCCGTTGTTGAGCTCGTACGTCTCCACCGCGTCCGCCGCGGCGATCGTGAAGTCGACCTCGCCGGTCGCCACGCGCGCGACGTTCTCCTGCGAACCGTCGCTGGTCATCAGCCGCACCTCGAGGTTCGGCATGTCCTTGGCGAGCTCGGTGCGCAGCAGGGTGCCGTACCGCTGGTAGACCCCGCGCGGTGTGCCGGTGCTGAAGGTGATCGTCCCGCTCGGCGGCTCCTCGCCCAGCGGCAGCAGCCACCACAGCAGCAGCCCGAAGGCGACGAAGCCGGCGGCCGCGCCCTGCAGGGCGCGGCGTCTGCCGATACGGGACAACACCTTGGACATGCGCGCGATCCTGCCAGCCCGTACGCCGTGCTGACCAGGGCCGGAATCACACGGGGTTGTCACAGACGGCCGTTAGAGTCGGCGTATGAGCTCCTCGCCCGCCGACCTGGTCCGTGAATTCCACCTCGCCTTCGGCCTCGACGTCCGCACCGCCCCGACGCAGATCCCGCAGGCGCAGGCAGCGCACCGCGGTGAACTGCTGGCGGAGGAGGCCGCGGAGGTCGCCGAGGTGTCGGTGACCGGACCGCTCGACCGGCTCGCGCACGAACTGGCGGACGTCGTCTACGTGGCGTACGGCACGGCGCTCGTGCACGGTATCGACCTGGACCAGGTCATAGCCGAGATCCACCGTTCCAACATGACCAAGCTGGGCCCCGACGGCCAGGTCGCCCGCCGCGCCGACGGCAAGGTCCTCAAGGGGGAGCACTACGAGGCACCGGACGTGACGGGGGCTCTGCGCCGCCAGGGGTGGGAGCCCGGCGACGCGTGAGCGGCGGGGCGGCTCAGTTCCCACCGGCTCAGTCCCCACCCTCAGTCCCCCACCGGTGCCTCCGCCCTGGCATCCTCCGGCGGCCGTACCGGCCTCGGCATGTCCTTGCCGCCCCGGAAGCGGCGGCTCCATCGCATGGCGAGCGGCTCGGTGTACCGCGCGGTGATCGGACCGAGGATCACCAGGATGAGGACGTACGCCGTGGCCAGGGGACCCAGCGACGGTTCGATGCCGGCGGTGACCGCCAGCCCGGCGATGACGATCGAGAATTCGCCGCGGGCCACCAGCGCGCCGCCCGTGCGCCAGCGGCCCTTGACGGAGATCCCGGCCCGCCGGGCGGCCCAGTAGCCGGTGGCGATCTTCGTGAGGGCCGTGACGGCGGCCAGCCCCAGGGCGGGCAGCAGGACGGGCGGGATGCTCGCCGGGTCGGTGTGCAGCCCGAAGAAGACGAAGAAGACCGCGGCGAACAGGTCCCTCAACGGACTCAGCAGCGTGTGGGCGCCCTCCGCGACCTCCCCGGACAGCGCGATGCCCACCAGGAACGCGCCCACCGCCGCGGACACCTGCAGCTGCTGGGCGAGACCCGCGACGAGGATCGTCAGACCCAGCACGACGAGCAGCAGCTTCTCCGGATCGTCGCTGGAGACGAACCGCGAGATCACCCGGCCGTAGCGCACGGCCGCGAACAGGACGAGTCCCGCCACACCCAGCGCGATCGCCAGCGTCACGCTGCCGGCCGCCAGTCCTGCCCCGGCCACCACCGCGGTGACGATGGGCAGGTACACGGCCATCGCCAGGTCCTCCAGGACAAGGACGCTGAGGATCACCGGTGTCTCGCGGTTGCCGATCCGGCCCAGCTCGCCGAGCACCTTGGCGATGACCCCGGACGACGAGATCCAGGTGACGCCCGCCAGCACAACGGCGGCCACCGGACCCCAGCCCAGCAGCAGCGCGACCACGGCACCCGGCAGGGCGTTGAGCGCGAAGTCGACCAGCCCCGCCGGGTAGTGGGCCTTGAGGTTGGTGACGAGATCGCTGGCCGTGTATTCGAGGCCGAGCATCAACAGCAGCAGGATGACGCCGATCTCGGCACCGGTGGCGATGAACCCCTCGCTCGCGCCGAGTGGCAGCAGACCACCCTCGCCGAAGGCCAGGCCGGCCAGAAGGTAGAGCGGGATGGCGGAGAAGCCCAGCCGGGCGGCCAGCCGGCCGAGCAGACCGAGGCCGAGCAGGAGGGAACCGAACTCGATCAGCAGGATCGCGGAGTGCACCGGTTCACTCCCGCCCGAGTATCGCGGCGGCGGCGTCGACGCCCTCGCGGGTGCCGATGACGATCAGGGTGTCTCCGCCCGCGAGCCGGAAGGCCGGCGTCGGGGACGGGATCGCCTCGGCCCGCCGCAGCACGGCCACGACGGACGCGCCGGTCTCGGTCCGCATCCGGGTGTCGCCCAGGACCCGCCCGTTCCAGTGGGAGGTCGCGCCCACCTCGATGCGCTCGGCCACCAGCCCCAGGTCCGTCGGGGAGAGCAGGCTGCTGCTGTGGTGGGACGGCTGCAGTGCGTCGATCAGCGCGCCGGCCTCGGCGCCGGTGAGCCGCAACGACTGGGCGCAGGAGTCCGGGTCGTCGGTTCGGTAGACGTTCACCGTCCGGGTGCCGTCGCGGTGGGCCACCACGGACAGATGGCGGTGTTCCCGGGTCTGAAGGTCGTACTGGACCCCGATCCCCGGCAGCGGCGTCGCCCTCAGGCGTGGAGCAGACACGTTTCTTCCCCTTGTTGATCGTTCCTGCGCTCTGGGGCTTCCCGGCCCCGGAACACTGCGCCGAGCCGCCATGCTGTCATCCGCCCGTACGGTGGTGACATGGGTGTCAG
This sequence comes from Streptomyces sp. NPDC059866, assembly GCF_042731325.1. Taxonomy (NCBI): domain Bacteria; kingdom Bacillati; phylum Actinomycetota; class Actinomycetes; order Kitasatosporales; family Streptomycetaceae; genus Streptomyces; species Streptomyces sp. NPDC059866. The sequence goes on from NZ_JBHWJT010000014.1 coordinate 47,095, forward strand.
CACGGATGGACGGGGTCGGCGAGGAGCGGAGAGGCTGGTCAGGGCTGTGCCGTCGACTGAGGCGGGGGAGCGGTCGGCCGGCGTTGCGCTGCCGAACGTCATGACCGGGAGAGGAGTCACCAGAGGCGTGTCGCTGTTCTGGCGGATCTTCTCCCTGAACGCCGCCGGCCTGATCGTGGCCGCCGCCCTGCTGCTCGGCCCGGTCACCGTGTCGACCCCGGTGCTGCCGGGCGAGGCGCTGGTCGTCGTCGGCGGGCTCGCCGCGCTGCTGGCGGTCAACGCGGTCGTGCTGCGGGTCGGGCTGGCCCCGCTGGCCGCCCTGGGCCGCGCCATGGCCACGGCGGACCTGCTACGGCCGGGCACCCGGCCCGAGGTCGCCGGCCCCGCGGAGGCGGCGACGCTCATCACGACGTACAACACGATGCTCGACCGGCTCGAGACCGAACGCGCCACCAGCGCCGCCCGCGCGCTGTCCGCCCAGGAGAGCGAACGCCATCGCATCGCCCGTGAACTCCACGACGAGGTCGGCCAGACCCTGACCGCCGTGCTCCTCCAGCTCAAGCGGCTCGCGGACCGGGCCCCCGACGAGCTGCGGGACGAAGTGGGCCACGCGCAGGAGGCCACCCGCGCCGGTCTCGACGAGATCCGGCGTATCGCCCGCCGCCTGCGCCCCGGTGTCCTCGAGGAACTCGGCCTGGCCAGCGCCCTGCGCGCGCTCGCGACCGAGTTCACCGCGCACGGACTGACCGTGCGCCACGACGTCCACGGCGATCTCCCTCCGCTCCCCCAGGAGACCGAACTGGTGGTCTACCGGGTTGCCCAGGAAGGCCTCACCAACACCGCCCGGCACTCGGGTGCCGACCGCGCCGAACTCCGGCTCGAGCCGGTCGCGGACGGTGTCGAGCTCCTCGTGCGCGACAACGGCAACGGTCTCGGTGCGAGGCCGGAAGGAGCCGGAATCGGCGGGATGCGTGAGCGTGCGCTGCTGGTCGGCGCGGTGCTCACCCTCGAACCGGCGCCCGAGCAGGGCACCGACGTACGTCTGCGGATACCGCTCACGGCAGGGAGTCGCTGATGTCGTCCCCGATCCGGGTCCTGCTCGCCGACGACCACACGCTCGTACGCCGTGGGGTGCGCCTCATCCTGGACGGCGAACCGGATCTGACGGTCGTCGCCGAGGCGGGCGACGGCGCCGAGGCAGTTGCGCTCGCGCGCGCGGGCGAGGTGGACCTGGCCGTCCTGGACGTCGCGATGCCCCGCATGACCGGTCTGCAGGCGGCCCGGGAACTCTCACAGCGACTGCCCGCCCTGCGGATCCTGATCCTCACGATGTACGACAACGAGCAGTACTTCTTCGAGGCCCTGCGGGCCGGGGCCTGCGGCTACGTCCTGAAGTCCGTCGCCGACCGCGACCTCGTCGACGCCTGCCGGGCGGCGATGCGCGACGAACCCTTCATCTACCCCGGCGCCGAGCGCGCCCTCGTCCGCTCCTACCTGGACCGCCTGCACCGCGGAGACGGTCTGCCGGCGCGCGCCATCACCGAGCGCGAGGAGGAGATCCTCAAGCTCGTCGCCGAGGGCCACTCGTCCAAGGAGATCGGCGAGCTGCTCTTCATCAGCGTGAAGACGGTCGAACGCCACCGCGCCAATCTCCTGCACAAACTCGGCATGCGCGACCGTCTGGAACTCACCCGCTACGCGATCCGCTCCGGGCTCGTCGAGCCGTGACCGCTTGAATCGCCCGGGACACCGTCCTTATCGGCACTCACGGCAGTGCCGGATCGTCCGGCGGGAAGCCGTATCGCCCCAGCAGCCGGACGAAGCAGGCCGCGCTCAGCACCCGCAACTGCTCCAGCCCCGCTGCGGTGCGCTCGAAGCACACCACCTGCTCGTGTCCGCCCGGCCCGATCGGCTGGACCAGGCGGCCGCCCGGCCGCACCTGCGCGACCAGCGGCGCGGGCACCTCCGGGAACGCGGCCGACACGAGGACTGCGTCGTAGGGAGCGCGGTCCGGCACGCCGCCGCTACCGTCACCGACCCGCAGTTCCACGTTCCGTACGCCCTGGCGGGCGAGATTCACACGGCCCTGCGTGGCGATGTCGGGCCGCATCTCGATGCTGACCACGTCAGCGGCCAGCCGGGCGAGCAGCGCGGTCTGGAAGCCCAGACCGGTACCGACCTCGAGGACGTGTTCGCCCCCGCCCAGAGCAAGGCTCTCGATCATCATGGCGGACAGCGACGGCTGCGTGGTGACCTGTCCCTGCCCGATGGCAACGGGTACGTCCTGGTAGGCGGCGGCCACCTGACCGGGCGGGACGAATCCCGCCCGGGGCGTCGTTCGTACGGCCTCAAGCAGCCGCTCGTCCCTGATCCCGGCGGCTCTGAGAGCTCGCACGAGGTCCTCGGGCTCCCTGGGGACGGAGTTCACGGGCGGGTCACCACACCACCAGGCTAGGCGCCCCGACCGGTCAGCCGACGAAGCGTTTGACGAAGGCGAGGGCGGTCTCGGCGACCTCACGCCGGCCGTTGTCGATGGTGAGGGCATGGCCGCGCCCCGGCATTTCGGTGATCTCGGTCACCGCGTGCTCGTTGCGGGCGTCCTTCTTGTACGAGGCGTTCGCGACGGCCCACGGCACGGTGTGGTCCTTCTCGCCGGAAATGATCAGGAGAGGGCCCGCGTTCGGGTGCGAGGGTGTCGACCTTCACCAGGACGGCGCTCGCTGGCGCGCAGCGACGAGATCGGCAACGGCAGCACACCGCGGAAGGCGCAGGGTCGATGGCGACGGACGCCGCCGACAGCCCGAGGCCGGCGATCATCCGGGTGATGAGGCCGCCGAAGGAATGGCCGATGACGACGGGCGGGCGCTCCAACTTTCCGATGAGGTCCGCGAAGTGGTCGGCGACCTGACCGACGCTCTTGCCCGCGAAGACCTCGGGGTGCGCGTTGGCCTCGGCCACGGTGTCGGGGTCGTCGGGCCGGCCGGGGGTCAGGGGCGCGTATCCGGCCTCTTCGAAGACCGCCGCCCAGCGGTCCCCACTGCTGGGCAGCAGCCACAGACCATGGACGAACACGACGGGGTGCGGTCGCCCGCGTTGATGCGCGCGATCTGCTCGAGGCCATCGACTGTCGACAGGGAGGGGTTCTCACCCGGGATGGGCAGCACGGGCTCAGGCTGAGGTGACAGTGCGCGCGGCGGCCTCGATCAGACCGGTCACCGCGCGCGTCCGGACGGCTGTGGAGCGGGATCAGGTCGCACGCTGTGACGGCACGGTGCGCGCGGATTGCCCGTACGCGCACGGCGTTGTGCCGTCGGTGCACGGAAGCGGACCGCCGCGTTCGGCGTCTCACAGCCGGCGCCGCACGGTCGGTTCACGGCGGCGGAAGGGGCTCTCCCGGGACCGCCTACTCTTGAGGCATGACCAGCAGCAGCGACCGGAGCCTCGCAGTGGACGTTCAAGCACCCAAGAGCTACGAAATCCGCACCTACGGGTGCCAGATGAACGTCCATGATTCCGAGCGACTGGCCGGTCTGCTGGAGGACGCCGGCTATGTGCGCGCGCCGGAGGGGGCGGACGGCGACGCGGACGTCGTCGTCTTCAACACCTGCGCCGTACGCGAGAACGCCGACAACCGGCTGTACGGCAACCTCGGCCACCTCGCGCCGAAGAAGGCCAAGCGGCCCGGCATGCAGATCGCGGTCGGCGGCTGTCTCGCGCAGAAGGACCGCGACACCATCGTGAAGAGGGCGCCCTGGGTGGACGTCGTCTTCGGCACGCACAACATCGGCAAGCTGCCGGTCCTGCTGGAACGCGCGCGCGTCCAGGAAGAAGCGCAGGTCGAGATCGCCGAGTCGCTCGAAGCCTTCCCGTCAACGCTGCCGACGCGGCGCGAGAGCGCCTACGCGGCCTGGGTGTCGATCTCCGTCGGGTGCAACAACACCTGCACCTTCTGCATCGTCCCCGCGCTGCGCGGCAAGGAGAAGGACCGCCGCCCCGGCGACATCCTGGCCGAGGTCGAGGCGCTGGTCGCCGAGGGTGTCTCCGAGATCACGCTGCTCGGCCAGAACGTCAACGCGTACGGCTCCGACATCGGCGACCGGGAAGCCTTCAGCAAGCTGCTGCGGGCCTGCGGGAAGATCGAGGGCCTGGAGCGCGTCCGCTTCACCTCTCCGCACCCGCGCGACTTCACCGACGACGTCATCGCCGCCATGGCCGAGACGCCGAACGTGATGCCGCAGCTGCACATGCCGCTCCAGTCGGGTTCGGACACCGTCCTGAAGGCGATGCGCCGCTCCTACCGCCAGGAGCGCTACCTGGGGATCATCGAGAAGGTCCGCGCCGCCATCCCGCACGCCGCGATCACCACCGACATCATCGTGGGCTTCCCGGGCGAGACGGAGGAGGACTTCGAGCAGACCCTGCACGTGGTGCGCGAGGCCCGCTTCGCCCAGGCGTTCACCTTCCAGTACTCCAAGCGCCCCGGCACTCCGGCCGCCGAGATGGACAACCAGATCCCCAAGGAGGTCGTCCAGGCGCGCTACGAGCGTCTCGTCGCCCTCCAGGAGGAGATCTCCTGGGACGAGAACAAGAAGCAGGTCGGCCGCACCCTGGAGCTGATGGTCGCTGAGGGAGAGGGCCGCAAGGACGGCGCCACCCACCGCCTCTCCGGCCGCGCCCCCGACAACCGCCTGGTCCACTTCACCAAGCCGGAGCAGGAGGTACGCCCCGGCGACGTGGTCACCGTCGAGGTCACCTACGCCGCCCCGCACCACCTCCTCGCCGAGGGCCCCGTCCTCGACGTGCGTCGCACGCGCGCGGGTGACGCCTGGGAGAAGCGGAACGCGGCCCAGGCGGCCAAGCCGGCCGGTGTGCTGCTCGGGCTGCCGAAGGTCGGCGTGCCCGCCCCGCTGCCGGTCGCCTCGGGCAGTGGCTGCGGCTGCGACTGACCTCGCACCTCGGCGGAGCAGGTCCCACGCGCGCGTGGCACCCTCTTCGGAGCTACTCTGCCGATCATGCTTGTCGCCGCCGCAGTATGCCCCTGCCCGCCGCTCCTCGTGCCCGGCATCGCATCAGGTGCCGCACCCGAGCTGGAGGCCGCTCGTGCCGCGTGCACGGACGCCGTGGGGCTGCTCGCCGCCGCCCGGCCCGACCGGCTGGTGGTCGTGGGGCCCGAGCCGGCGGGCGGCGCCGAGTCGTACCTGACGTATCCGGAGGGCACCCGCGGCTCGTTCCGTGGCTTCGGCGTGGGACTCGACGTACGGCTGGGCCGGGAGAAGGCCGCCGACGCGGAGGTGCAGCGTGAGCTTCCGCCGTCGCTCGCGGTCGCGGCATGGCTGCTGGAGCGGACCGGATGGTCGGACGCCCCGATCGAGGGACTCGGCGTGGGGGAACCGCTCGGGCCCGAGCGGTGTATCGATATCGGAAGGGACACAGCCGCGCAGGCCGAGCGGGTGGCCCTGCTGGTGATGGGCGACGCCAGCGCGTGCCGTTCGCTGAAGGCGCCGGGCTATCTCGACGAGCGGGCGGAGCCCTTCGACACGTCGGTCGCGCGTGCGCTGGGGGCGGCGGACGTCGCGGCCCTCGAGGCGCTGGACGTGGGACTGGCGCGGCAGTTGAAGGCGTCGGGCCGGGCGCCCTGGCAGGTGCTCGCGGGCGCGGCCGAGGGCACCGGGCTCGCGGGCGCGCTGCTGTACGAGGACGCGCCGTACGGGGTGGGGTACGTGGTGGCGGCCTGGTCGTAGGGGGCGTCCGGAAACAACGGCGTCCGGAAACAACGGGGGGCGTGCGGAAACGCGGCGGAGGCGTGCGGAAACGGCGAACGGCCGGGAGCGTTCTGCTCCGCGGCCGCCCGTCGTGTGCCGTGTGCCTTTCAGGAGACCGGCGGCGGTGGGCCCGGCGGTGTGGCGGGGCCTTCTCCCGTGTCGGTACGGTCCTTGTGCGCGAGTCGGTCCATGGCGCCCTTGGCCTTGTCGGTGCCCGTGTGGATCCTGTCGCTGTACTTGCCCTTGGTCCGCTCGTCGACGACCTTCGCGGCCTTGTCGATGCCGTGCTGGATCTTGTCCCCGTGCTGCTGTGCGAGATCAGAGACCTTGCCCTTGGCCGGGGTGAGCTTGGCCTTCAGATTGTCCAAGAGTCCCATGGTTCACCTTCCCTCGCGGGAACTCTACGTGTGGGCGCCCTCGTCGGCCTCGCTGTCGGCCGCCTTCCCGGCCGACTGCTGCTGGGGGATCCCGACCGCTTCCGGGCCGGTGCCGTCGCCCTCGTCCGTCGCCGTGGCCGTCTTCGTACCGGCCCCGGCTTCGGCCTCCGCCTCCGTCGTCCCTTTCGCTTCCCCAGCCTCATCCGCCTCGAACCCCGCCGACGGCGTGTCGGCGTGGGCCTCGGCGGTCGCCGCCTCCTCCTTGGCCTTCGACCTTCGGAGAAGTCGCGCAAAAACGCCCATATCAACTCCATACGTTACTCGTGCGGGCGAAATCCCGCGTAGCCCGGTGCGTCCGGTTGCATCGCCCCGGTCACCGCCTCTGTGCACTGGCGGCGAGAACCTCGCAACGGGCAACGACCCCGGACTCCCGCCGTCACGTAACTCGTTCGAGGGCGGGGCCGGAGGTTTGCGAGACTGGTGCAGTGAGTAGCGCACCCCCCACCCCCTGCGTCATCGCCGTCGTCGGACCGACCGCGGCCGGAAAGTCCGATCTGGGCATCCACCTGGCCCGGGAACTCGGTGGGGAGGTTGTCAACGCCGACTCCATGCAGCTCTACCGAGGGATGGACATCGGCACCGCCAAGCTGACGCCCGAGGAGCGGGCCGGTATCCCGCACCACCTCCTGGACATCTGGGACGTGACCGTCACGGCCTCTGTTGCGGAGTACCAGCGGCTCGCCCGGGAGCGGATCGACGCGCTGCTCGACCAGGGCCGCTGGCCGATCCTGGTCGGCGGGTCCGGCCTGTACGTCCGCGGGGCCGTCGACAACCTGGAGTTCCCCGGCACCGACCCCGAGGTCAGGGCTCTGCTGGAGGAGGAACTCGCACTGCGCGGCTCCGGCGCGCTGCACGCCCGCCTCGCCGCCGCGGATCCCGAGGCCGCGCGCGCGATCCTGCCGAGCAACGGCCGTCGTATCGTCCGGGCGCTGGAGGTGATCGAGATCACCGGCAGGCCCTTCACCGCCAACCTCCCCGGCCATGACTCCGTGTACGACACCGTCCAGATCGGCGTCGACGTGGCGCGTCCCGAGCTGGACGAGCGCATCGCCCGCCGGGTCGACCGGATGTGGGAGGCGGGGCTGGTCGAGGAAGTGCGCGCACTTGAGGCGCAGGGGTTGCGCGAGGGGCGTACGGCGTCGCGTGCACTCGGCTACCAGCAGGTTCTCGCGGCGCTCGCCGGCGAGTGCACGCTGGACGAGGCGCGGGCCGAGACCGTCCGTGCCACCAAGCGCTTCGCGCGCCGTCAGGATTCGTGGTTCAGACGGGATCCCCGGGTGCACTGGCTGAGTGGGGCTGCGGCGGATCTCACGGAACTTCCGCACCTCGCTCTGGCGTTGGTCGAACGACCGGTTACAGCCTGATCACGTGATGGCATCGGGACGCTCCGGCCGTCATCCGGGCCTCTGACGCCGTGCCATCATCGAGCTTCGATCGACCAAGTGGAGTCCAAGTTGGGAGGGCGCGTGGCGATGGAGGCCGGCCCTCGCGACACCGCACAAGGCCCCGAGCGCGCCACCACCGAGCGTGGCGAACCGGAGCGGGACGCCGACGGCCGTCTGAGCCCCGACGGGCTCGACGAGACACCGGACGGCATGACCGACGACGGCCCCGAGCCCGACGAGATGTTCGTCGGCGGACCCGAGGTCGAGGTCGAACTGCGCCCCCAGCGCCGGCTGCGCCTGTGGCAGCTCGCGCCCATCGTGGGCCTGGCCGCGCTCGGCTCCCTGATGTTCGCGTTCCCGCTGGCCTTCGACTTCGGCGACAGCGGGGCCGTGATCGCCATGCTGGGGCTGCTGATCTGCTCCTGCGCGGCCGGGTGGGGCATGATGGCCGCGCGCAAGGTGGGCTACACCTGGCCGGGGCTGCCGCAGCGAGGATCGGGCCGGCGCCCGGACTGGCGAGTGGTGCTGGCCTACATGATCGTGGTCGCCGCCGTGGTGGTGCTGGCCGTCTGGCGAGTGGCCCGACTCCGCTGACCGGCTGGCCGCCGCGTGACCGGGTGGGTTGCTGCCGCTGACGAGTCGGGTCGCCGGTGACCGTGTAGTTGCTCCGTGACCACCTGGGCCGCCGCGTGACCGCGTGGGTCGCTGCTGCTGACCAGTCGGTTGCCGCGTGACCGCGTGGGTCGCTCCGTGATCACATGGCCGCGCGAGACCCGGCCCGCGCGATGTGACGTGGGCCGCGCGCCGTGGTCTGGGCCGCCCGTGACCTGGGCCACGTGCCGTGACCGCTTGGCCCGCCCGTGCCCCCCGGCTGTCGTACCCACCCCGTACGATCGAGGAATGAGCACGCGGATCGCCTTCCTCAAGGGGCACGGCACCGAGAACGACTTCGTGATCGTCCCGGACCCCGAGAACACCCTTGACCTGCCCCCCGCCGCCGTCGCCGCCCTGTGCGACCGTCGTGCGGGCATCGGCGGTGACGGGCTGCTGCACGTCGTGCGGTCCGCCGCACACCCCGAGGCCAGGGAGATGGCGGCCGAGGCCGAGTGGTTCATGGACTACCGCAACGGCGACGGATCCATCGCGGAGATGTGCGGCAACGGCGTGCGTGTGTTCGCGCGCTACCTCCAGCATGCCGGGCATGTGGCCGAAGGGGACATCACCGTCGCCACGCGAGGGGGCGTGAAGACCGTGCACCTCGCCAAGGACGGTGACATCACTGTCGGCATGGGCAAGGCGCTGCTCCCCGACGGGGACGTCACGGTGAGCGTGGGCGAGCGCAGCTGGCCCGCGCGGAACGTGAACATGGGCAACCCGCATGCGGTCGCCTTCGTCGAGGAGCTCGCCCAGGCCGGCGACCTGTTCGCGCCGCCGCCGTTCAGCCCGGCCTCCGCCTACCCGGACGGGGTGAACGTCGAGTTCGTCGTCGACCGCGGCCCCCGGCACGTCGCGATGCGCGTGCACGAGCGCGGCGCCGGCGAGACCCGCTCCTGCGGCACGGGCGCATGCGCCGTCGCGGTGGCGACCGCCCGGCGGGACGGCGCCGACCCGGCTGTCACCGGGACTCCGGCGACGTACACCGTCGACGTCCTCGGCGGACGCCTCGTGATCACCGAACGGCCCGACGGCGAGATCGAGATGACCGGCCCCGCGGTGATCGTCGCCGAGGGCGAGATCGACGGGGAGTGGCTGGCGGGCGCCGTCCGCTGAAAGGGCGGCCCTGGAGCGCGTGTTCGACGCCAGGCCCGCTCCAACTCGCGTTGTCGGCAGCCGTAAACCTCCAAACCCTCGCTCGAATGGGTGATCCGTTTCACGCTGGGCGAGAGGCGGTCCATCGCGCGTGATGGGCTCGGTAGCATCAAGCACCGGCCCGGACGGGGGAGAAGACGCCGACCCCTGAGCCGTGTCCGCCATGGGGCACCCCGTTCGCCGGTCCACGCAGCCGGAGGTGCCCATGAGTGCGGAGGCCACGAACCCTGCGAGCCCAGGCGCGGTGACGGGCCCCGGCACAGGCCCGGTGGCGCCCGCGGCGCCGCGCCGCAGGTCGCTCCCCCGGATCGACCTGCGCCGACTGGGGCGCGCCGCACTGCTCGGCTCCGCCACCCGCGACCGACTGCCCGACGCCATCGGCCACGTGGTCGACGCGCACCGCGCCCACCACCCCGACGCCGACCTGGAACCCCTGCGCCGCGCCTACGTGCTCGCGGAGTCCTCGCACCGCGGCCAGATGCGCAAGAGCGGCGAGCCGTACATCACGCATCCGCTCGCCGTCACCCTGATCCTCGCCGAACTCGGTGCGGAAACCACCACGTTGACCGCCTCTCTCCTCCACGACACCGTCGAGGACACCGAGGTGACCCTCGATCAGGTCGGCGAGCAGTTCGGCGAGGAGGTCCGCTATCTCGTCGACGGCGTCACGAAGTTGGAGAAGGTCGACTACGGGGCGGCCGCCGAGCCCGAGACCTTCCGCAAGATGCTCGTCGCCACCGGCAACGACGTCCGCGTGATGTCGATCAAACTCGCCGACCGGCTGCACAACATGCGCACGCTCGGCGTGATGCGCCCCGAGAAACAGGCCCGGATCGCGAAGGTCACCCGGGACGTTCTCATTCCGCTCGCCGAACGGCTCGGTGTCCAGGCGCTCAAGACCGAACTCGAGGACCTGGTGTTCGCCATCCTCCACCCCGAGGAGTACGAACACACACGGGAGTTGATCGTCGAGAACGCGGCGCGCCCCGACGACCCCCTCACCGAGATCGCCGACGAGATGCGCAGCGTGCTGCGCGAGGCCGGCATCCAGGCCGAAGTCCTCATCCGGCCCCGGCACTTCGTCTCCCTGCACCGCATCTCCCGCAAGCGCGGCCGACTGCGCGGCACCGACTTCGGCCGCATCCTGGTCCTGGTGAACGAGGACGCCGACTGCTACGGCGTCCTGGGCGAACTGCACACCTGTATGACGCCCGTCGTATCGGAGTTCAAGGACTTCATCGCCGTACCGAAGTTCAACCTGTACCAGTCGCTGCACACCGCAGTCGCCCTTCCCCGGGCCCGACCGGACTCGCCCGGGGGCACCGCCATGGATCGCCAGGTCGTCGAGGTCCTCATCCGCACCCACCAGATGCACAAGGTCGCCGAGGCCGGTGTCGTGGCGCTCGGCAACCCCTACGCTCCTCCCTCGGAGGAGCAGTCCCCGGCCGACGGCGAGCGCGTCGACCCCACCCGGCCCGGCTGGCTCTCCCGCCTCCTCGACTGGCAGCAGTCCGCGCCCGACCCCGACACCTTCTGGTCCACCCTGCGCGAGGACCTCGCCCAGGACCGCGAGATCACCGTCTTCCGCCCCGACGGCGGCACCCTCGGCCTGCCCGAGGGCGCCACCTGCGTGGACGCCGCGTACGCGCAGTACGGCGAGGACGCGCACGCATGCATCGGCGCCCGGGTCAACGGCCGCCTGGCGACGCTGAGCACAGTCCTGAAGGACGGCGACACCGTCCAGCTCCTCATGGGCCAGGACCCCGCCTCCGAGCCCTCCCGGGAGTGGCTGGAGCACGCGCACACGCCCGCCGCCCGCATCGCCATCCAGCGCTGGATCGCGACCCATCCGGCGCCCGCGCCGGCGGACGCCGAGACGCCGACCCGGACACCCCCCGTCGCCGAAGCCGCCCCCAGGCGTGCTGCCGACGGTCCCGCACCGCGCACCGCAGCCGACGCCGTCGTCGTCGACCGGCCCGGCGCGAGCGTGCGGCTCGCCGGCTGCTGTACGCCCGTACCGCCCGACGAGATCACCGCGTTCGTCGTGCGCGGGGGAGTGGTGACCGTGCACCGCGTCGGGTGCGCCGCGGTGGTCCGGATGAAGAGTGCGGGGCGCGCCGAGGTCGGCGTGCGCTGGGGCGACACCGCCGAGTGCCGCGTCACCCTCGTCGCCGAATCGTTCGGCCGACCCCATCTCCTCGCCGACCTCACCGAGGCCATCGCCCTCGAGGGCGCCGAGATCGTCTCGGCCACCGTCGAACCCCCGAGCCAGCAGCGCGTACGCCACACGTACACGCTCCTGCTCGCGGACGCGGCCCAGCTGCCCTCCCTCATGCGCGCGATGCGCAATGTGCCGGGGGTGTACGAGGTGAGCCGGGCACAGCATCACGCGCCGACGTGGTGAGGCTCGCGGGGCCTGCACGGCGTGAGCTGCCGCGCCCGGCTCGGCTCCGAGCCGGCTCCGAGGCCCCTTGAGTCATGTACAGAGCCCGTTCGGGTGGGCCCCGGCGCGCGTCGTAGCCGTGCGGTACGGGCGTGCTGGTAGCCGTGGGGGCCATGCTGCTCACCACCCCTGACAGGGCTTCCCTGTCCGGCGCCGCCGCGCCCCGACCTCGCACCAGATCCTCCAAGGCCACCCGAGGTGTCAAGGCGGCGCTGCTCGCCTCCGCCGTGTCCGTGTGCCTCGTCGCCGCGAGCACCCCACCGACCCCGCTGGGCGTCGGCGACCGTCTCTTCCCGCACCTGGGGAACCCGGGGTACGACGTGGCCTCGTACGACCTCTCCCTCACCTACTCCGGCACCAATGACAAGCCCCTCCAGGCGGTCACCACGATCGACGCCTGGACCACCGCCCCGCTGGAGCACGTCAACCTCGACTTCGCCCGCGGTGCGGTCCGCTCGGTCGAGATCGACGGTGAGCAGGCCACGTACGCGGCGGCCGGCGAGGACCTCGTGGTCACGCCGGACAAGCCGCTGCCCAGGGGGCAGTGGATGCGGATCACGGTCCGGCACACCAGCGACCCCGTGCCGGTCGGCGGCCGGGAGGGAGGCTGGATTCGCACGGCCGACGGACTCGTCATGGCCAACCAGGCCGACGCCGCCCACCTGGTGTTCCCGAGCAATGACCACCCCTCCGACAAGGCACTGTTCACCATCCGGGTCACCGCGCCCAAGAACTTCACGGCCGTCGCCAACGGCCTGCCGACCAGCGTGGAACGGGCCGGTGCCGCGACCAGATGGACGTACCGGACCCAGCACCCCATGGCCACCGAACTCGCTCAGGTCTCCATCGGCCGCTCCACGGTGCTGCGTCGCAAGGGCCCGCACGGACTGCCCGTCCGGGACGTCGTGCCCACCGCGCACAAGGCGTCCCTCGAACCGTGGCTGAAGAAGACCCCCGACCAGATCGCCTGGATGGAGAGCAAGGTCGGCCGCTACCCCTTCGAGACGTACGGAGTCCTCGCGGCCGACGCCTCCACCGGCTTCGAACTCGAGACGCAGACGCTCTCTCTCTTCGAGAGAGAGCTCTTCACCGACCCGGCCTTCCCCAAGTGGTACGTCGAGTCGATCATGGTCCATGAACTGGCCCACCAGTGGTTCGGCAACAGCGTCGGTCCGCGCACCTGGTCCGAGCTGTGGCTCAACGAGGGGCACGCGACCTGGTACGAGGCGCTCTACACGGAGGAGAAGACGGGCAAGTCCCTGGAGGCGCGGATGCGGGCGGCGTACGGCGCCTCCGACCGCTGGCGCGCGTCCGGCGGCCCGCCCGCCGCCCCGAAGGCGCCCGAACCCGGCAGCCGGCTGGGCATCTTCCGGCCGATCGTCTACGACGGAGCCGCCCTGGTCCTCTACGCCCTCCGCCAGGAGATCGGACGCCCCGCCTTCGAGCGCCTGGAACGAGCCTGGGTCAGCCGCCACAAGGACAGCACGGCGACCACCGCCGACTTCGTGGCCCTCGCCTCCCACACCGCCGGACGCGACCTGAGCGGCTTCTTCCAGAAGTGGCTCTACGGCAAGAAGACCCCGCCGATGCCAGGTCACCCGGGCTGGAAGCAGACTTCGGCCCCGAAGGCGGCCCCCTCGGCCCCGATGGCGGCCCGCACGGCCGGGAAATAAGACGGTGACGAGACGGGGCGTGCCGTGCGACCATCGTCAGGTCGGCGGCACGGTCCACCACCTCACGCCACGGGCACGGGTCACGGGAATCTCCCGGGGTACTCATGCGTTGTGGAGAGTGACGGACCGACTCCGAAGCCTCTGCTTCCGCCCCGTCGCCGCACAAGGATTCCGCATCGACGTAAGGACCCAATGACCTCCTCTTCTTCCTTTTCCCAGGACACCAAGCGCCTCGCGCACGACTACCCCGAAGGTCTTCGGGCCGATGCCCTGATGGAAGAGGACGTCGCCTGGAGCCACGAGATCGACGGAGAGCGGGACGGCGATCAGTTCGACCGCTCCGAGCGCGCGGCTCTGCGACGCGTCGTGGGCCTCTCCACCGAGCTCGAGGACGTCACCGAGGTCGAGTACCGCCAGCTCCGTCTGGAGCGCGTCGTGCTCGTCGGCGTCTGGACCTCGGGGACCGTGCAGGACGCGGAGAACTCCCTCGCGGAGCTCGCCGCCCTCGCGGAGACGGCGGGGGCGCTCGTGCTCGACGGCGTGGTCCAGCGCCGCGACAAGCCCGACGCGGCGACCTACATCGGTTCCGGCAAGGCCGAGGAGCTGCGCGACATCGTGCTCGAAACCGGCGCGGACACCGTCATCTGTGACGGTGAGCTCAGCCCGGGCCAGCTGATCCACCTCGAGGACGTCGTCAAGGTCAAGGTCATCGACCGTACGGCACTGATCCTGGACATCTTCGCCCAGCACGCCAAGTCCCGAGAGGGCAAGGCGCAGGTCGCGCTCGCGCAGATGCAGTACATGCTGCCGAGGCTCCGCGGCTGGGGTCAGTCGCTGTCCCGGCAGATGGGCGGTGGCAAGGGCGGCGGCCTCGCCACCCGCGGCCCCGGTGAGACCAAGATCGAGACGGACCGGCGCCGGATCCGCGAGAAGATGGCGAAGATGCGCCGGGAGATCGCGGAGATGAAGACCGGCCGCGAGATCAAGCGCCAGGAGCGCAAGCGCCACAAGGTGCCCTCGGTCGCCATCGCGGGCTACACCAACGCAGGCAAGTCCTCGCTGCTCAACCGCCTCACCGGGGCCGGCGTCCTGGTCGAGAACGCCCTGTTCGCGACCCTGGACCCGACCGTCCGCCGGGCCGAGACGCCGAGCGGTCGGCTGTACACGCTGGCCGACACGGTCGGTTTTGTACGGCACCTGCCGCACCACCTGGTCGAGGCGTTCCGTTCCACGATGGAGGAGGTCGGCGAGTCCGACCTGATCCTGCATGTGGTGGATGGTTCGCACCCGACTCCGGAAGAGCAGCTGGCGGCCGTGCGCGAGGTGATCAGGGATGTCGGCGCCACCGACGTACCCGAGATCGTCGTGATCAACAAGGCCGACGCGGCCGATCCGCTGACGCTTCAGCGGCTGCTGCGGATCGAGAAGCGTTCCATCGCCGTCTCGGCCCGCACCGGTCTGGGCATTGCCGAGCTGCTCGCGCTGATCGACAACGAGCTGCCGCGGCCGTCCGTCGAGATCGAGGCCCTGGTGCCGTACACGCACGGCAAGCTCGTCGCCCGTGCACACGACGAGGGTGAGGTGCTCTCCGAGGAGCACACGCCGGAGGGCACCCTGCTCAAGGTGCGGGTGCACGAGGAACTGGCGGCCGAGCTCGCGCCGTACGTTCCGGCGCCGACCGCCTGAGCCGGTGTAGCGCCGACGGACTGAAACGAATGGGCCCGCCCCTGGTGTGAGGGGCGGGCCTTTCTCATGGGCGCGTCATCGACCGCCGTAGGTCTCGCTCATGTTCTCGTACAGCGACTGCGCGTCCTGCCCCAGCTGCGGGCCGGCGAGCCAGGTGTTGTCGGCCGGGCCGATCGACGTGTTGGAGACCAGCTTGGTCTCGCCGTCCACGACCCGGAACCAGCCGCCGCCGGACGAGCCGCCCGTCATGGTGCAGCCGATGCGGTACATCGTCGGCAGGGACGGGCTGAGCGAGAACCGGCCCGGCTCGTCGATGCACTTGAACATCTTCAGACCGTTGTACGGCGCAGCCGCCGGGTAGCCCCAGGCGCCCATCTCCCTGGCCTCGGCCGCGGACGGGGCGGAGAAGTCCACGTCCAGTGCCGCGCCGACCGTCTCCTCCAGGGACTTGGCGCCCTGCTCCGGCTGCACGTGCAGCACGGAGTAGTCGTACGCCGCGCCCGCTCCGCCGGTCTCCGAGCCGCCCTCGATCCAGCCGTTCGATGTGGATGCCCAGTCCGCCCACCAGTTGCCGTACGGGGCGATCTCCGTGGCGTTCGCGCTGCCCAGCTCGGCCTCGGACTTGCCGAGGTCGTTGTAGGCCGGGACAAACACGATGTTGCGGTACCAGCCGCCGCTCTGTCCTGCGTGCACGCAGTGGCCGGCCGTCCAGACGAGGTTGGACTTGCCCGGATGGTTCACGTCCTTGATGACCGTGCCGGAGCAGACGCTGGGGCCTTCCGGCGAGTCGAAGAAGACCTTGCCGACCGGTGCCGCGTTCTGGTGGTACGGCGTCTTCTCGGCCGTGGCCTCCACGGGCGCGGGCTCGGGGTCGCTGACGCCCTGGCCGGCCGACGCGTCCTTCGTGGAGACCGTCTTGTCGGCCTCCTCGGCGGACTGCATCCGCTCGGGCTTCCAGAGGCCCTCGATCACCGGGTTGACGAAGTCCTTGGCCTCACTGAGCCACTTGTCCTTGTCCCAGTCCTGCCAGCCGCCGTCCTTCCAGTCGTCGACATCGATGCCGTGCTCCTTGAGCTGGTCGGCGATGTCGGACGGGATCCGGACCCCGCCGTCGGCGTTGCCGCCCGCCTGGGAGGCGGTGGCGCCGGGCTCACCGCCCGCCGTGTCCTCCCCTGAGCCGCCGCAGGCGGTCGCGGTGAGCGCCAGGGCGGCGACCAGGCCGCCGGCGGCGAGGAACGTGCGACGCCGACCGCGCCGTGAAGAGGCGGGCGTACGTGTGGAACGCATGGTGCGATGACCCCCGTCGAAACGTGCGTGTGTCATGTGCTTGTCATGCCGACGGAGATCTTCCTCGTCGGCAACACCCCACTATGCCCGTGGGGTTGAGGGTGAACGGCGGTGGGACGGTGAAGGTTTCCCGTACGCCGTCCCACCGCCGCCCGCGCTACGAGGCCGTCACCGGCCCGCGAACTTCCCGCTGACCGCGTCGAACACGCCCTTGGCCTCATCGCCCAGCCGCGGTCCCGCAAGCCAGCCCGAACTCACCGGACCGATCGAGGTGTTGGACACCAGCGCAGGCTTGCCGTCCGATCCGGTCGCGACCCAGCCACCGCCGGACGAGCCGCCGGTCATCGTGCAGCCGATGCGGTACATCGTCGGGTCCGACGCGTTGATCGACAGGCGTCCCGGCTTGTCCTGGCACTGGTACAGCGTCTGGCCGTCGTACGGCGCCGCCGCCGGGTAGCCCGTCGCGGTCATGCTGTCCACATCCGGTACGGCCGGGGCTGCGAAATCCACCGGAAGGGCTGAACCCACCGTCTCCTCCAGGGACTTGCCGCCGCTGCCCTCCTCCGGCGTCACATGAAGGACGGCGAAGTCGTACGCGGCTCCGTCCCCGCCGGTCGCACCGCCCTGCTCGATCCACTGGTCCGAGGTCTGCACCCAGTCGGCCCACCAGACACCGTACGGAGCGACCTCCTCCTTGGTGGCGCTCTGCAGCTCCGCGGCCGACATGGCCGCATCGTTGTACGACGGCACGAACGCGATGTTGCGGTACCAGCCGCCCTTCTTGCCGGCGTGCACGCAGTGACCCGCCGTCCACACCAGGTTCGACTTGCCCGGGTTGGCCGGGTCCTCGACGACCGTCGCCGAGCAGACCATCGTGCCTTCGGGCGCGTCGAAGAGCAGCTTCCCCGCCTCGGGCGCGTTGTCGTGGTACTTGGCCGGCACGGCCTCCGCCTCGACCGGCGCCGGCGTCGGGTCGGTCACGCCCTGGTCACCGGAGAGGTCGCCCTCGTCGACGCCCTGGTCCGGCTCCTCGGCCTCGCGCATCCGGTCCGGGTTCCACAGGTCCTCGATGATCGGGTTGATGAAGTCCTCGGCCTCGCGCAGCCAGTCGTCCTTGTCCCAGTTCTTCCAGGCGCCGTTCTGCCACTTGTCGAGGTCGATCCCGTGTTCCCTGAGCTGGTCCTTGATGTCGTCCGGGATCGTGATCCCGCCGTCGCCTTCCGCCGTTGCCGAGGCCGACGCCTCACCGTCCGCCGCGGGGTCGCCCGACTCGCAGGCGGTGGCCGTGAGCGCGAGCACTGAGGCCAGGGCAACGGCGGCCAGTGCGGGGGAGGTTCCGCGGCGCGTGCTCCCCTCCCGGCGAGCGGTGAACGACGGCCGTATGGATCGCATGGTGTTACTCCCCCTGGTGGTGAAAGGAATCCGCGCTGCGGCCGCGACCCCGGACCGAACTCACGCCGAGCTCAGACCGATTTCACGGCTCTCTGGGAATGGCACCCCACACTATGCGCTCGCAGTGGGGGACTTCCGACGGAACGGCAACGGTTTCGCTACGGGCTGTCTGAACTGGAAACTCGTCCGGAGTGCTGCCGATTTGACGTCCTCCCGCGACCGGCGGGGAGTTGCTCCCCTACGGTTTCGGGGTGGTCGGCGAGCTGCCGGGGCTGAGCACAGCCATGACGAGGGCCAAGAGGGCCGCCGGGTCGGTCCACCAGTGGCGGACGGTGAAGCCGCCCGCCTTGAGTTCGGCGGTGAGAGTGTCGCGGCGGAACTTGCACGACAGTTCGGTGCGCAGGTCCGCACCCTCGGCGAGGTCGAGGGTGAGATCGAGGTCGGGGATCTCGCGACCTGATCCGCCGGACCGGCCCTCGCCCTCGTGGGAGGCGCCGCGCCCGTCCCGACCGCGGTGACCGGCCCCGACTTCAGCATGTCGCTGCACGAGGCCGTCGCTGAAGCCCTCGGCGCCGGCGCGCGCGAACCGGCGACGGCGCAGGCCCTGGAGATGCACGAGCGTCGCGGCTCGGCAGCGTCCGGACGTCGGTTCAGTCGGGCCGGCACTTCAGCCGATCCTTCGCCGGCCGAGCTGCCTGAGCTGTGGCCTGCACAGATGAAGGATCTTGAAGCAACCCGTAACCCGGTGGCGGGGCCGCGGTTGGTAGCGGTGGGAAGGGGGAGCGGGGTTGGTCCGGGGCACCTGGGAGGCAAGGGCGCCTCGGGGCGATGCCGTCTGGTCCCCGAGGGTGCGTCCCGGTTCTGGGTGGGACGGACAGGGCCGGTGCGCTGTCAGGCATGGGACTGGTCGGGCCGGTCGCTGTTCGACGGGCGCCGGGGACCGTTCGCGCTGGGTGAGGCGGGAGCGGGCTCAGGAAAGCGAAGGGGGCGTTCGAGGGCCGGATGAGGAGAACGCGAGGCCAACTCGTCGCCCTACCGCGGGAGGACAGGGAGTCATGGCCGTGACCGAGGGAACCCTGCGCCGCCGGCCGGCGTGTGAGTCGGCAGCGCGGACCTGTCCCGAGCACAGCGGGGTGACGCCCGGCGTGATGATCCTGCCCGAGGCCGTCGGCGGCAGCCTGCCGCTGGCCGTGGTGGCCTACCGCGACGACATCGCGGGCCGCCAACCCGGCACTCACACCGGCCCCTTCCGCGGAAACCAGCCGACGATGGCCGCAGGCATGGCAACCCTCGCCCACGTCCGCGGGCACCGGCTCGTCGAACGAGCAGCCACAATCGGTTCCCGCATGCTGTCCCAACTCCGCGGAATTGTCGACGAGTTCCTCTCCATCCGCGAGGTATGCGGCGGGGGTCTGATGATCGGCCTCGAACTGGTGACCTCGGCGGCCTCCGATGCGGCGGCTTCCACAAGCCCGGGCCCCACCCACGACCCACGCCAAGCCGCCCCCGAACTGGCCGCCGCTGTCCAGCGGGAGTGCCTCTGCCGGGGCCTCATCGCCGGCCTCGGCGGCCGTCGGATGAGCGTCGTACGGCTGCTCCCTCCTTTGACCATCAGCGACGAGCAGGCGTCCGCCGTACTCGAGCGCCTGCCCGACACCCTCACGGCGGCGCCCCGCGGTAGCACCCGTCAACACCTGGGCGACCCGACGCCTCAAGCGCACCACCCGCTCCACAGCCACCCCGATCACGCCGAGCAGGCTCGGTAACGGGAGCGCCGATGCAGCTGTGCACGACGCCGATGCACCTGCGTACCCACGCACGCCCGCGCCCCAGCACCGCCTGCTCCTCCCACACGCACCAGAACGACCTCGCGAGGAACCGACGTGACCACCGCACCCACACCTGACGGCCGCCTCCGCACCCCCGCGCGGCGCGGGACGCAGACCCCGGCTGTGCCGACGAGCCCAAGTCTCCCTGGACAGCACGGCGGCGCTCAGGAAACCCAGCAGCACGACCACACCACCGACCTTCTGGACCACCCCGACGCCGGCACCGCGGCCCAGGCGGCGTCGGTGGAGAACCTGCTGCGCTGCTGGGTGCGCGAAACCGGCCTCGCAGCTCCCGACCACGACACCCTCCGTATCCCCTTGCCTGCCAGCGGCACCGTTCTGCTCGTCCCGGTGCACTACTGGTCACCCACGGGCTGGCACCGCTTCGGTCTGCCGTATCTCGCTGACGCACACCAACCGGCCCCGCCTCTCGATGCGGTCACCGTCGCAGCCCTGCTGGCCCGGGAGCCGATCGGCGGCCGGCCCCCGAAGCGCACATCGCCGGGGACGGGGACCGGCACGCCCGCCGCACCACCCGCTTCCATCCCCACAACCATCTCCGCACTTCCCACCTCCGTTTCCGCCCCCACACCCACCGAGGGCACCGATCTCGTCGCACGCGTCGCCGACTCCGTCCGCCGCGTCGTCACCTTCATCAGCGATCGCCGACAAGCCCTCGCCGACAGGCCCGACCTCTTCCTGGCAGCCGAACAGGCACTCCTGCTCGGACATCCCCTGCACCCGGCCCCGAAGAGCCGCGAAGGCCTCACCGAAGCCGAAGCACGGCTGTACTCACCCGAGTTGCGCGGCTCCTTCCCCCTGCACTGGATCGCTGCCGCTCCGTCCGTACTCGCCGGCGACTCGGCCTGGACCGAGCGCGGCCGTCCGGTTTCCGCTCCCCAGCTCACGACCCGCCTTGCCGGAGCCGGCCTGCCACTGCCCGACGGCTATGCCGCCCTGCCGCTGCATCCCTGGCAGATGCGCGAGATCCGGCACCGCCACGACATCGCGGCCCTGCTCGACGCGGGACTGCTCCGGGACCTGGGGATACACGGTTCCCCTTGGCACGCCACCTCCTCTGTCCGAACCGTCTACCAGTCGCACGCCCCAGCCATGCTCAAGCTGTCCGTGGGACTACGCATCACCAACTCCCGCCGCGAGAACCTACGCAAGGAACTCCACCGGGGTGTCGAGGTCCACCGCCTGCTGCGCAGCGGCCTGTCCCAGCAGTGGCGGGCCGCACATCCGTGCTTCGACATCGTCCGCGACCCGGCCTGGCTCGCCGTCGACGCACCGGACGGCAGTCCCGTGCACGGGCTCGACGTGATGATCCGGCACAACCCGGTCACCCCGTCGGACGACGTCTCCTGCGTCGCTGGACTCGTCGCACCTCGGCCGCACGTCCAGCCAGACTGCGCCGACCATCCGCAGTGCGCCACGCCGCCGATGCGGTCCCGACTGGCCGACCTCGTCATGCGGATCGCAGCCCGGGCCGGCCGGTCGCGTGGAGCGGTAGCGGCCGAGTGGTTCCTGCGCTACCTCGAACAGGTCGCCCGTCCCGTGCTGTGGATGGACGGCGAGGCGGGGATCGCCCTCGAAGCCCACCAGCAGAACACGCTGCTCGTGCTGGACGGCGACGGGTGGCCGGCGGGCGGCCGTTACCGCGACAACCAGGGTTACTACTTCCGTGAGTCCTGGCGTGCCGAGCTGGAGGCCCGGCTGCCGGGCATCGGAGAGCGCAGCGACACCTTCGTGTCGGACGAGACCACCGACGAGCGCTTCGCGTACTACCTGGCGATCAACAACGTGCTCGGCCTCATCGGTGCGTTCGGATCACAGCGACTCGCTGACGAAACCCTGCTTCTTGCCGCCTTCCGGCGCTTCCTCGAAAGCGCTGCTTCCGGCCCCGACCGGCTGCGCTCCTCACTTCCCGCCCGGCTTCTCGACTCATCCGTCCTGCGCTGCAAGGCCAACCTACTGACCCGGCTGCACGGCCTCGACGAACTCGTTGGCCCGGTGGACACCCAGTCCGTCTACGTCACCATCGCCAACCCCCTGCGTTCCTGACATTCATGCCTGACCACCGATGCGCCCGTGCCCGACCATTGCCCGAACACGGTCAGCTCTGATCACTGCCACTCCCTTCATCCACGAGGAAGACGCCCCGCATCCTGAGAGGAGCCTCCCGTGCCTCCGACCGACGCGAGCGCCGACGCTGGTGCCGCCCCCGTCACCGACCGGGACCCCGGCGCCGACGCGAGCACCGGCAAACCTGCGGACGCGGATGGTGAGGACACTTTGGACCTCAGCCTCTCTGCAGAGCTCATCTCGTTCCTCGCCAACGAGAGGGCCGACGCAGACAGGGGCGATGCCCGAGGGATGGCACGGCACACAGCAGTCACCACTGCTCTCCGCGACGATCTGCTCGACCACGTGGGCGATTGGGGACCCACCGACACACCCGCGGGTGTTTTCCAGCTCGTCCCCGTGCGGGTCGAACGGGATCTGCCGCTCATCGGCCGCTGGATGAACGACCCCGCCGTAGCCGCGTTCTGGGAGCTGGCCGGGCCCCCGAACGTGACCGAGGATCATATGCGTTCCCAATTGGCCGACGACGGACGCAGCGTCCCATGCCTCGGTGTGCTGGACGGCACGCCGATGAGCTACTGGGAGATCTACCGGGCGGACCTCGACTCGCTCGCCCGTTACTACCCCGCTCGGCCTCATGACACCGGTATCCACCTCCTGATCGGTGATGCCGCCGACCGTGGGCAGGGCATCGGCCGCATGCTGCTCAGAGCAGTCGCCGACCTCGTTCTTGTCAAACGGCCCGCCTGCGCACGTGTCGTTGCGGAACCCGACATTCGCAACACTCCCTCCGTGGCTGCCTTCCTCAGCGCCGGTTTCCGGTTCGCCGCCGAGGTGGACCTGCCTGTCAAACGGGCCGCTCTCATGGTTCGAGACCGGTCCCTGCGTGATCTGCTGTAGTGCTGTGCGATGGCGTCATCACTTTTGGTACACCGCTCGCCGCGACTCGGTTCCCACTCGATCCGAACTCGTTCGAGCCCAGATCGAAGCCCCGGGGTCTCCCAACGGAGGCCCACACACCGATCCCAAAGCGACCTCGGGTCCAACCGGCCGGTCCCGGATGCCGCACCCAACCGAACCCCAACCGAACCCCAACCGAACCCAGCCGCACCCAATCGATCCGAACCGATCCCAGCCCGGAAACCCAACGCATTGACCCCACCCGTCACCCCCGCTGCGATCACCCGTTTGTCAGTCCCGGGCCGTAGGGTGGACGAGCTATGACGAAGCCCTCACTCCCCGAACTCCTGCATGCCGCCGTCACAGCCGTCGGCGGGACGGAGCGCCCCGGCCAGGTGACCATGGCCGAAGCCGTCGCGGAGGCGATCGACGACGGTTCCCATCTGCTGATCCAGGCCGGCACCGGTACCGGCAAGTCGCTGGGCTATCTCGTGCCTGCGCTCGCGCACGGGGAGCGGGTGGTGGTGGCGACCGCAACCATCGCGCTGCAGCGCCAACTGGTGCAGCGGGACCTGCCGCGCACGGTGGAGGCGCTGCACCCCCTGCTGCGCCGCCGCCCGGAGTTCGCGATGCTGAAGGGCAGGTCGAACTACCTCTGTCTGCACCGCCTTCACGAGGGCGTCCCGCAGGACGAGGAGGAGGGCCTCTTCGACCAGTTCGAGGCGGCAGCGCCCACCAGCAAGCTGGGTCAGGATCTGCTGAGGCTGCGCGACTGGTCTGACGAGACCGAGACCGGTGACCGTGACGACCTCACACCTGGTGTATCCGACCGCGCCTGGGCCCAGGTGTCTGTCTCGTCGCGGGAGTGTCTGGGCGCCTCGAAGTGCGCGTACGGCGCCGAGTGCTTCGCCGAGATGGCCCGCGAGCGCGCCAAGCTCTCCGATGTTGTCGTCACCAACCACGCTCTGCTCGCCATCGACGCCATCGAGGGCGCCCCGGTCCTTCCGCAGCACGAGGTGCTGATCGTGGACGAGGCGCACGAGCTGGTCTCGCGGGTCACCGGCGCCGCCACGGGTGAGCTCACCCCGGGCCAGGTCAACCGCGCGGTGCGGCGCGCCGCGAAGCTCGTCAACGAGAAGGCCGCCGACCAGTTGCAGACCGCCGCCGAAGGCTTCGAGCGGTTGATGGAGCTTGCCCTGCCCGGGCGCCTGGAAGAGATCCCGGAGGACCTCGGATACGCGCTGACGGCGCTGCGCGACGCCTGTCGTACGGTCATTTCCGCCATCGGCGCGACCCGCGACAAGTCCGTGCAGGACGAGGACGCCGTCCGCAAGCAGGCGCTGGCTGCGGTGGAGACGGTGCACGACGTGGCGGAGCGCATTACGCACGGCTCGGAGTGGGACGTCGTCTGGTACGAGCGCCACGACCGCTTCGGCGCCTCTCTGCGGGTCGCCCCCATGTCCGTCTCGGGCCTGCTGCGCGAGAAGCTCTTCACGGACCGCTCCGTCGTCCTCACCTCGGCGACCCTGAAGCTGGGCGGCGACTTCAACGGTGTCGGCGCCTCCCTGGGACTCGCCCCCGAGGGCACCGAGGGCGAAGACCTCCCACATTGGAAGGGGGTCGACGTCGGTTCGCCCTTCGACTATCCCAAACAGGGCATCCTGTACGTCGCCAAGCACCTCTCCCGCCCCGCGCGGGACGGTGACCGGGCGGACATGCTCAATGAGCTGACGGAGCTCGTCCAGGCAGCCGGCGGGCGCACCCTCGGTCTGTTCTCGTCGATGAGGGCCGCTCAGCTGGCCGCCGAGGAACTGCGTTCCCGCCTCCCCGAGTTCCCGATCCTCCTTCAGGGCGAGGAGACCCTGGGCGAGCTGATCAAGAACTTCGCGGCCGATCCGAAGACGTGTCTCTTCGGTACGCTGTCGCTCTGGCAGGGCGTGGACGTCCCCGGCTCCAGCTGTCAGCTGGTCGTCATGGACAAGATCCCGTTCCCGCGGCCGGACGACCCGCTGATGAGTGCCCGCCAGAAGGCGGTGGAGGACGCAGGCGGCAACGGCTTCATGGCAGTGGCGGCCACACACGCGGCGCTGCTCATGGCCCAGGGCGCCGGTCGCCTCGTACGAGCGTCGGGAGACCGTGGTGTGGTCGCCGTGCTCGACCAGCGTTTGGCCACGGCCCGCTACGGGAGCTATCTGAAGGCGTCACTGCCCGACTTCTGGTACACGACGGACCATAAGCAGGTCCGGAAGTCGCTGGCCGCGATCGACGCGGCGGCGAAGCAGGCGGAAGTGACGTGACGAGTGATGGCGGGTTGGGGGGGGGGGGGGGCCGCGGGGGGGGCGCCCCCCCCCCCCCCCAAAAAACAACCCCCCCCCCCCCCCCCCACCCGCGCGGGGGGCCCCCCCCCCCC